>DAOUHG010000080.1:0-11352 GCA_034428835.1 Dehalococcoidia bacterium | reverse complement strand
CGGCTGGCAGAACCTGCTGGTGACGTTTGTCGCAATGGGAGTGATATTCACCGCCATAATCATCGGCGTAATCCTGTTCATCCGACGGATGTCGTTGTCTCGCGTCCTCCGCCTGGGGGATGGGTGAGGGCGCTTGGCTCCCCCGCGTGGTATCATGTTCGCATAGCCTGACCCGGGCTCAGGTCAATGAACAGCTCTTTGCGGAGACGCAAATGACTACCACGACCACCGCAGCACGAAGACACGAGCTTGCGAAAGACCGCGATGCCATCCTTGCCATGTACCCAGGCAAGGACGGCATTCCCATGCCGGATGCCATGCACCAGGAACCGCACTACGTTGAAATCCTCGCCACGCTCAAGACCTTCTTCAATGCACGCCCCGACGTGCTGGTCAGCGGCGACACGTTCATCTACTACGTCGAGGGAGACCCCAATACCAAGCTCTCGCCGGACTGCTACATTGCCTTCGGAGTCGATGACGAAGAGGTGCGTAAGGACGATTCCTACATCGTCTGGCGCGCCGGAAAAGCGCCCGACTTCGCGTTGGAGATCGCCTCAAAGAGCACCTGGCGTCGCGACCAGAACGAGAAGCGTGACGAGTACGCGAGGATCGGGATTGCCGAGTACTGGCGGTTCGACCCAACCGGAGGCGATCACTACGACACTCCTCTGGCCGGCGATAGGCTCGTGAACGGCGCGTATGAGCAGATCGAAGTGAGCGTCGGCCCGGACGGTATCATTCGAGGGCACAGCGACCTGCTGGGTCTCGACCTGTGCTGGATAGACGGAAGACTGCGCTTCTACAATCCAGCGTCTGGGGAGTATCTCAGAGATCCCATAACCTCCGAGGAAGAGCGCCAGGCTGCTGAAGCCCGCCTAGCATCCGAGAGAGCCGCGCGCCAAGCTGCCGAGGACATCGCTGCCTCTGAGAGAGCCGCGCGTGAAGCCGCCGAAGCCGAGCTTGCGAGGCTAAGGGAGCAGCTCCGGTCTGACAACGGTCGGAGCTAGACGTCAGCGGCGGGTTTCCTTTCAGTTCTGCGCTTTTCGTTGGTTCAGTAGAGATCTCACTGGGCACAAATCGTAATATCTGATGTACATGTGTAACCCTGCCGTAATTGCCGAAGTCATGGCTATGGCCTGTGAAGATCAATTCAGAGCATTGGAGACAATAGATGCTTGAGCAATATCCAATATCTGATCTTCTCGCGTGGATCGAAGATGAAACATTAATACTCAATCCAGATTTCCAAAGGCGTAGCGTTTGGCCGCCAGCAGCCAAGACATATCTCATAGATACGATTCTCAGACAGAGACCAATGCCCAACATCATGGTGCGCACGGTAACTGATCTTGAGACACGTAGGAGCCGGAGAGAAGTTGTGGATGGTCAACAACGACTAAACACCATTCGCGACTTTGCTAACGGCAAGTTGATTTTAGGACGTCATGCGGGGGAATATGCGGGAAAGACTTATGAGGGTCTCAGCGACCATGAGCAGACAGACTTCCTCCAATATCGCATAGGAGCCGAGCAGCTCTTCAATGCAGATACTGAGGTCGTACTCGACACTTTCAGACGACTGAACTCATACTCTTATGTACTCAATGCGCAGGAACTTCGTCATGCCGGGTATTCGGGGGAATTTCGGTCGGCAGTCGTTAGCGCTTCTCGTAGATGGAGCATCCTGTGGGAAAAGTACAATATTATCACGCTGCGCCGCCAACTTAGAATGGACGATGATCAGTTGATGGCGGAAATGTTCGGTGTGATTATTCAGGGCGTGATCGACGGAGGTCAGCCCAGATTAAATCGCTTGTATAAACAGTACGACCAAGAGTTAGATGAAAAGGTTGAGACCAGCGTTGACAAGGTGCTGACCGTAATCGTCTCAGAACTGTCCTCCGTCCTGGAAACCAGTATGGCTCGGCCTCCTCACTTCTTGATGTTGTTCGCCGCCGTTGCCCACGCAATCATTGGTATACCCGATGGTCAGATTATGGACATGCCACCGCGAACCACTGACGCTCTGAGCAGATTGGAAATTGTCTGTCACAACCTTGGCACACTATCGGACTGTTTGGAGTTAGCCCCGGATGAGGTGCCTACCCATCTCTATGAGTTCAGGAGTGCGGCATCCGGATCGACTCAGCGCATTGCCGGACGAACCGTGCGATTTAAGGTTACGTATAAGGCGCTGATGACAGAATATATTTGATGACACTGGGAACGGTCAAAGGGCTTTACGCCCACTTTGTTTCAAGAACGGATCGGATGATCTCAAGATATAATTCCACGACGCCCGCTGTTCTTGGTCAGGGATCAATGTGCACGAAAGTACGCAGAGAGTCCCGGTTGTTCTGTGTGATCAGGCTTCAACATCTTTGGGGGGCGTTTTGCCGCGAGCTTCTTGTGCGCTCATCAGTTGGTGGCTCATCTACTATCGGGGGAACGTACCTGACTCCAATTCCAGGAATCGTATACCCAAACGATGTTGATAAGGTAGCTCAACAGACATTGCGCAGACAGCGTATCGCGTGGCATGTGCCAATTCTTGTTGGCAGAGTTGTGCGCCAGATTTCACCTGCGAACGAAATGCAGATTGTAACGGCCCTGAGTTCTGTTTCTCCGGTGGATGACATTCTCAAGGTACGCAATCATCTGGTGCATCCAAGTGCTGAAACCCAGCGCCTATACAGTGTGGTGACACGGAGACTCGGTATATTCGACTCAGATCCTGAAGTATTGTTGAGCGCGACCATATCTCCGGGAAATGTCACAAGATTTGAATACTGGGTCATCCAGCTCCAAGCAGTTGCTTTAGATGCAAGTAGATAGTGGAGGGTCCACAACTTAGTCACTGTAATCTCTGCACTAGTGAGCAGTGAACCCTTTGTCTAAACTATCGCCTGACTGTCTGGCGCTCCCAACGAAGGCCTATACCTCCCGGAACTCACCATCGACGGTGTTGTCGTCGTCTGGGCCGCTGCTCGGTCCGGCGTCTGCGCCAGGGGGAGGAGGCTGGCCGGGACCAGCTCCCGCGCCGGCCTGGCTGTAAACGGCCTGTCCGACCGCCTGGAGCGACTCCTGGAGCTCGTTCAGCGTAGTCTCGATGCGGGCGATATCGTCGTTCTGCAAAGCTGATCTCACAGCGGCAATCTTGCCCTGCACCTCGTTCTTGAGGTCCTCCGGAATGTTCTCAGCGTTGTCATTGAGCATCTTCTCGGCTGCATAGGCCGCGTTCTCGGCGCTGTTGCGCGTCTGGACCTCCTGCCGCTTGCGCTCGTCCTCCTCCGCGAAGCGCTCGGCATCCGCCACCATCTGCTCGATCTCGTTCTGGGCAAGACCGGAGCTTGCGGTAATCGTGATCCGCTGCTCCTTGCCTGTGCCCTTGTCCTTGGCCGAGACGTTCAGAATACCGTTGGCGTCTATGTCGAACGCCACCTCGATCTGGGGCAGTCCGCGAGGCGCGGGCAGGATGCCGTCCAGAACGAACCTGCCGATGGACTTGTTCTCAGTCGCCATCGATCTCTCGCCCTGAACAACGTGGACCTCGACGCTGGTCTGGTTTTCGGCCGCTGTGGTGAACACCTCGCTTTTCGAAGTGGGAATCGTTGTGTTGCGCGAGATCAGACCGGTCGATACGCCGCCCAGCGTCTCGATTCCCAGCGTGAGGGGCGTTACGTCGAGCAGCAGGATGTCCTGCACGTCACCCTGGAGCACACCCGCCTGGATGGCCGCGCCTATCGCGACTACTTCGTCGGGGTTGACGCCCTGGTGAGGTTCCTTGCCGAACAGGCTGACCACGGCCTCCCTGACAGTGGGCATCCGGGTCATGCCGCCGACCAGCACCACCTCGTCGATCTGCGACGCCGACACGCCTGCGTCGCTCATTGCCTTGCGGCATGGCTCGACTGTGCGCTGGACCAGGTCGGATACAAGCTGCTCCATCCTTGAGCGGGTGAGGGTCATTACCAGGTGCTTGGGACCCGACGCGTCCGCAGTGATGAACGGCAGGTTGATCTCTGTCTGCATCAGGGTGGACAGCTCGATCTTCGCGGCCTCGGCGGCCTCACGAAGCCGCTGCAACGCCATCCGATCGTGCTTGAGGTCGATGCCCTGGTCCCTGCGGAACTCCTCTGCGATCCAGTCGATGATCTTCTGGTCGAAGTCATCTCCGCCGAGGTGCGTGTCGCCGTTGGTCGCCATCACCTCGAAGACGCCGTCTCCGATCTGGAGTACGGTGATGTCGAACGTTCCGCCGCCGAGGTCATAGACCGCGATCGTCTCGTCCGAGTTCTTGTCGAGTCCGTAGGCGAGCGAGGCCGCCGTAGGCTCGTTTATGATGCGCAGCACCTCCAGTCCCGCGATCCTCCCCGCGTCCTTGGTCGCATTGCGCTGGCTGTCGTCGAAGTAGGCCGGGACCGTGATGACCGCTTGGGTGACCGGCTCGCCAAGGTTTGCCTCTGCGTCCTGCTTCAACTTCTGGAGCACCATGGCCGCTATCTCGGGTGGCGCGTGCGCATCGCCGGCCATCTCGACGTGGGCGTCGCCGTTAGAGTGTCGAACGATTTTGTAAGGCATCAGCCCGACGTCACCCTGCACGTTCGGATCGTCGATCCTGCGGCCCATGAACCGCTTGATCGAGAAGACAGTGTTTTCGGGGTTGGTCACCGCCTGCCGCTTCGCGGTGGTCCCGACGTACCGTTCGTTGGACCGCGGGTTTATCGCAACCATCGACGGTGTCGTTCGGCCGCCCTCCGCGTTCTCGATTACGCGCGGCTCTCCGCCTTCAATCACGGCCATGCAAGAGTTAGTCGTGCCGAGGTCTATTCCGAGTATTTTGGCCATTTACTGATTCTCCTGTTGAAAATTCTGATCTTCCGGTGTGTTCCCCGTATCGGAGTACGGGGCATGCTTGTCTTCGGGAGACTGGGCAACGCTCACCTGCGCCGCTCTCAGCACCCTGCTGTGGAGCCTGTATCCGTCTCGGATGATGCGGGCCACGGCTCCCTCATTCACTTCGTCTGTTGGCTCGAAGAAGACGGCCTCGTGTTGGGACACGTCGAACGGCTGGCCGATGGCTGCCTCGATGCGGGACAGCCCCTCGGACTGGAGCATGTTCTCCATGCTTCGCTGTACCAGTTGCACACCCTCGTACCAGCTCCCGTCAACCGCGTCTTCCGGCAGGTAGTTTACCGCCCGGTTGAAGTCGTCGGCCACGCCTACCAGCTTGAGAAGAAGCTGCGCGTTCGCGCGCTCCCTGGTATCGGCCATTTCCTGGGTCGCGCGTTTCTTGTAGTTCTCGAGGTCGGCCCTGTATCGCAGTGCCATCGACCTGAACTGGTCTTTTTCACGCTCGGCCTCATCCAGCCGTGCCTGGAGGTCTGTGACCTCGTCCAGTTCGGCCTCCATCTGCTCTTCGAGAGGCAGGGCGTGCCCTGCACCCGTAAATGTCTGACATTCGTCGGACTGTCGGTCTTCGGTCATATTGTCTGGTCCTCCAACGTCATTCCCGCGAAGCTTGTCCCCGTGGAAATGGGGAGCGGGAATCCATTCATCGGTTCCCGTTTTCACGGGGACAGGCTTTTGCATCAGCCTGCGAGAATCGTGAACATCTCATCCAGGCTTTCGTTGAGTGCTTCTCTGAGTGGCTGTCCTTCCAGCTGCGTCATCTGCGCCCGCATCTTGATCATTCTGTTGAAAAGCTGCATCGCAACGTGTACCCCGGCGAGATTCAACCCGAGATTATCTACCAGATGCTTGATTAGCTGTAGACGCGCAATGTCCTCGTCCGAGTACAGCCTGGACATCCCCATTGTGCGTGAGGGCAACACAAGGCCCACCCGTTCATATTTTCGTAAAGTTTGGGGATGCATGTCCAGAATGCGCGCGGCGACGCTGATGACGTATACACCTTCCTGCATTGGACTTGTTCCCTCCCATCTCTCGAAGTGTGCAGATAGTCTCAGTCTGAAACTAACCTTAGAGATACTTTGGCGTTACAGACTTCGAACGACTTGAGATCATAGTACCTATTGATACGCTATGTGTCAAGTGTTATAGTTAATATGAATCAAATTAACTCATACAACGACCCAGTAGAGTTACGGAGAGAGAAAATGCTTAAGCTCAAAGCGTGCCCTCGGTGTGAGGGCGACCTGCACATCAACAGAGACATGTATGGACCGTACAGGCAGTGCCTCCAGTGCGGCTACATGTATGACATACCGCAGACGAACCGGCTGCTCAAGTCGCTGGAGCTGGCCGACTTGAAGAAGAAGAAGGTGGCCTGAACGGGCGCCGTGCGCTGACGGACTCCGAAGCCGGCGGACGATTTACAAACGCCTCCTCCTCAAGCAGGACGCCCCCTCACCGAGGGGGCGTCCTTTCTCTTCTAGTGCCGTGCATCAGGGAGCCGAAGTCTCTACTAAGACTGCTCCCTCCATTCGGGCCAGTCTTCGGTCGAAGGTATGGAGAGGTACAGCCCCCGATCTCTCGGCTGAAGAGAGGATCATCAGGTCCGAAAAGCCGACACCGCCCTGTCGGTAGGTGAAGGCCGCACGGGCAACGTCATCGGCAGCCTCGACGACCAGACTGTCCGTGGCGATCAACTCGACCAGGACGTCCGCAATCTGGGCGCGAGTGAACCGGTAGAACCGTTCCAATACCCAGACGACCTCAATAATGATCTCTCGGCAGATGAAGCCCCGACTGTCGAACGTTAACCCTTCCATCAACGCCCGTGCCGCCTCCGCCTGTTCGGCGTCGTCAACCACGAGATAGCGAACTATCACGTTGGTGTCGAGGGCAATCACCCTTCACAGGCTCCTTCAGCGATGGCGCGTTCCATGTCCTCCAGAGTCGCTGCAGGACCGTCATGCCGGAGTATGCCGAAGAGTCGGGTCACGGGACGCACGGGTACGATACGGACTTCTCCATCTTGGATGATATAGCGCACTCGGTCTCCGGCCTGCACCGACAGGGCTTCCCGCACGGCCTTGGGCAAAGTGGTTTGTCCTTTCGAGGTGATGCCGGATTCAGTCATGAGGAATACCCACCTGCATTACATGATACCTATTTGTATTACTTTACAGAAAATAGCACTGGAAATAGCTATATTGCAAGGCTTTAATTGGTCTTGAAGCTGTGTCAGTATAGTTGGTGGTTTCGGTAAGAGCGTTGTCTCACCCATCTGGATTCCGGCCTGCGCCGGAATGACTAAAACCGCTAGGGAGATCCACACCTACTAGATTGACACACTTTCCCCTGCCTGCTGGTTCCTATTGCGGTTCGAGAGGCGAGGTTATGCCGCGAACCCAGCCGGGCAGCTCTTCGATCTTTCTCATATCCCGGGGGCGTTTTGTCAGTTTATGAGTGACGCTCTGACCTTCTGCCATTCGTACGAGACTCCCGGCATCGCCCTCGGACACCTCTCCCTTTCGCCATCCGTTGAAAAGTATCTCCTCGGGTCGAATACTGAGACAGAGCAAGTAGTCGTAATTCCGGTCGAGTCGGATGTGGTTGAACTGAAACGAGCCACCCCGGTCCTCGGATGCAGTCTTGACCTCGAACTTGAGGCTTCCAACTTCAAGATCCCACGCCTCTATACGTGAAACCCCCTTGCCGACGGTTATACCTGAATTGCTAAGGTATCGAAAAATGAACTCTTCGCCGATGTCGCCCCGGTTTGTGTTGGCTACTTGGCGGAATGGTTCAAGTGTGGCGCCGAACCACTTCGAGGTGGGCGTATGCTCTTGGATTACTTCGAGCATGAGCTCCAGCGGGTTCAAGCAGGCGGCTCCCAGACGGGCCCCGTCGCACCGCGCTTCCAGAAGACCAGGAAGTAGGAGTGGTTCTTGCGCGCGTGGACCTGTCTGGCCATCCTGCTTACCCCGGGCCTGTTGTTTCGCATAATCACAAATAGGTCTTCCGGGACAAATCCCAGACTCTCGTATTCCTGCATGATTTCAACATGTGTGAACCTCTGCCGGTTGGAGCAGACTTCATCCTGACACTTTACGATTAGTGTCCCGCGATCTCGTAGTACCCGATGCGCTTCTCGTCCCCCGTCGATGTAGAGGTCAAGGACGGCCTCATGGTACTTGCTCCTGGTCCGATTGCCCGTGCTGTTGTTCTTATAGTAGTTCTCGTATGGCTGATGGCTGGAGTAAGCGGTCCCGCCCGGCGAGTGCATGTATGGAGGGTCCAAGACGACGCAGTCGATAGTGTCGTCCTCGTAGGGAAGAGCGCGGCAATCAACACCGGTCGCAATGTCAGTAGGCAGGAGCTCGTATGTGCCGGGCTTTACTTTGTTCCAGAATACGCCCTTGCCGTAGGTCACGTCGGCAACCGTGCTGCCAGGCGCTACATAGAGATCGAGAATTTTTGGAAAGACATCCTCGTTCGCCGCCGCGTAAGCACTGAGGACCAGATCGTTGCTGGGCGCCCCGTTGCGCACGACACGCTTTGCACTCGGAGATACGTTGTCGTCTTCGAGCGTTAGTTGCTTTCCCTTTTCGCTGTCGAAGGCCACCTGGAAGAATCCGGCCAGTGCTACTCCAGTCCGAGCTGGTAGTGTTTGCCCTCGGTCTTGATGGAAGGAGAGACGACCACCTCCGCAACCTCGTGCATCTCGCGGATGTTCTCTGCGCCGACCATGCCGAGGCAGATGTTCAGCGCTCCGACGAGATTCTGTGTGCCATCCACCACAGAGCTTGGACCGAACAGTATCTGTTCCAGCGTGCCCTTGACTCCTACCTTCACACGTGTCCCGCGCGGAAGATTGGGGTCCGGGTTGGCCATGCCCCAGTTGTAGCCTCTGCCCGGCGCTTCCTCAGCCTGTGCGAGCGGGGTACCTATCATGACCGCGTCAGCCCCCGAGGCGATCGCCTTGCACAGGTCGCCGCCGGTGCGGATGCCGCCGTCGGTGATGATCGGTACGTATCGCCCGGT
Source organism: Dehalococcoidia bacterium (assembly GCA_034428835.1). Classification (GTDB taxonomy): domain Bacteria; phylum Chloroflexota; class Dehalococcoidia; order Lucifugimonadales; family UBA1123; genus VXRN01. The sequence goes on along the minus strand of DAOUHG010000080.1, from coordinate 2,397 downwards.
GCGCTCGTAGTACTCGTCGCGCGCCGCCGCGGTATCCATAGTGGCTGTGACCTGCGGAATTCCCACTCCGGTCACCTCGCGCGTCGTACATGCCGCACCTGGCCCGACGCCGACCAGAACGCCGTGAATACCCGTCTCCATCAGTTCGAGCGCGACGTCATAGCTCACGCAGTTGCCCACGATCACGGGGATTGTCATCATTTCGAGCAGCTCCGGGAATCGCAGTCCACGCTCGCTATTCGAGATATGCCTTGCCGTAGTGACGGTGGACTGTACGACGATCACGTCCGCGCCCGCTTCGGCCGCGAGCGGCGCGAGGCTCTTGGTCCTTGCCGGTGTAAACGAAACGGCGCACTTTGCGCCGCTTGCCTTGATCTCTTCGACTCGCTCCCCGATCAGGTCCTCTCGAATCGGGGCGGAGTACACCTTCTGGAGCAGGGACGTCACCTTTGCCTGTGGCGTCTCCACGATCTCCTCGATTACGCTCTGCGGGTCGTCGTAACGACTGTGGACGCCCTCCATGTTGGTTACGGCCATTCCGCCGAGCCTGTCCAACGCCCCCGCGAACATGGGAGACGAGACCGCGTCCATTGCCCCGCCGAGAACCGGAGTTGACAGGGTGATGCCGTCCACTGAGAAGTCGGTGCTGGTCAGCTCGGGGTTGATCGTTATCGAGCCTGGCGCGATCGCCACCTCGTCGAAGCCATATACTCGTCGAAGTTCTCTGAGGTGTCGGACCCCCATAGCGCGGAAACCTCCTGCGATTGTGTCATTCATGTATGGGCCGGCGTGGGCCGGCGTCTTGGATGTCGATTACCCCGGCCCTGTGATACTGTCACTGTCCGGGTCGTCAGAGGAAATGGGAGCGCCGTGTTTTGCTGGACTTAAATGCGCGCCAGAATCGCGGCCATCATGTCCTGTAGGTCAGGGAACAGATGCGCGTCCGGCAGGTGCTGGTGCGAGGCTATAAGCTCGTCGTCGACGTAGATGTGGAACATCCCGTGAGTGCTCGGGATCAGGTTGAACTCGGCGATCGAGTCACCATTGCGGCTGAGGGCTTCTCCCGCCATCCAGGCGGCACGCAGAGCGTGGCCTCAGTGCTGACAGTACTCTAACCGTATCCTGAGACCATCGTCCGCCATGCGCCCACCTCCTGCGATGGTATTACAACATGGTATGTCGCAAGGCCATGTCGGGTCAATGGCGCAGAGAGTTATGATTCCGATGAAGGTGGCCCTGCTGCGGAACGTCCAGGCGCCATGCGACTAAGGGCGTAAGTGTCACAAAGGGACAAGCCCTCTTCGGTGGACACAGGACTGCGATTAACGCCCTTCTCCTAACTCCTCAAGTCGGGTCCTGAGCCTGCGGATCTCTGCCTCAGCACGGTTCGCCCTGCTGTCCGCGTTGCGGCGAGCCTCGGCCTCCTCTTGGTGGCTGAGCAGGTAGCTCTCTGTCACGGGATCAAAGAACCGCAGCCTCCCGTGCTCCCAGCACACATGAAGCCCAAGTTTGTCGCTGTACCCGCGCCAGGCTCCCTCTCCGAGTTGCTCCACTTCCACAGGCTCGTACACGCCGTCAACCAGGCGGTCGCCGGCGAGAGCGACATCGTAGTGGTCGCCGCCACTCGGATCGAATCGCCAGTACTCGGGAATCCCGTAGCGCGCGTAATCCCAGCGCTTGTCCGTGTAGTCGTTCACTCCCGTCGTAGGCGAGGCGACCTCGAGCACGAGGTCCGGTGGTCTCTCCATCAGCTCCAGCGGGTAGCCGCGACGCTCCTCTATCAACTCACGGTCGCTGTTGAACGCCACCAGAAGGTCGGGTATGCGGATGTCGTCACGGTTAGACAAGTCGGGCCCGACCGGGACCTCGCTGGCAACGACCGTGTTAGGCAACTTCCCGTAGTGTACCGACAGCGCCGTCAGGATGGCGGAGTCGTAGAGGTAGAGCCAGTTCTGCATATCGTCCCTGGGCGGAAAGACCGGGAATCGGGCGATCCCGTCAGCTTCCTGTAGGAGAGTTGTCGTCTTGCTGGTCATCGCTGGCCTCTCGTGCCTGGTGAGCCGACTGATAGCAGTATACCACCAGGGGTCATGGGCGCCTGTACTATATTGAGGCTGCTCATAGTGATCTCGGTGGTGGGCTCTTAACGGCTCCACATGTCCCTAGAGGCGCTTCTCGAAGCCGTTACTACCAGTACTCTCTGTCCCCTTGATTCAGGGCCGCCTATGGGGCGGTTACTCAGATTGGAGTCAGAGCAAGCGCATCAGATACTAGGCAGTGTTGACATTTGATTATAAGGCAGTTCAACAACTCAATTTCGTCATTCCGGCGTAGGCCGGAATCCAGAACGGGCGCGATGTCCGCTTCCAAATGCACCTGGATTCCCGCTTTCGCGGG
>DAOUHG010000079.1:0-12155 GCA_034428835.1 Dehalococcoidia bacterium | reverse complement strand
ACCTATGGGTCCATCAGGGAACTTTTGCAACCTCAGGGCGCAAACCTGAACTGATTAAAGTCCCACGACTCTTATACAGCAGGATGCTCGACTCCATCTGTCATGCGGCTTGAGTGTACAAAGTCGAGCACACAAACTCGACATGGTGAAAATCCCAAGGGACTTCTACCATAGGATGCTCGACTCCCTGTGCTACGCTGCATGATTGTACAAAGTCGAGTCAGGGTTAGGGTGAGGGTGAAATGTTCACCTACTGAAATGGTACAGCGTCCACCGTTCTCATCACCAGCGTCCACTTCACACAACCATGCTATGATTGGCGCTCATATCGAGAGTTTGGTATCAGCAGCTCAGCGGAGAGTCCGACCATGACCACCCGAAAGCTCGCTCAAACAACCGCATACCGTTGGCTACTCTCAAATCGAACCGCTGCCCGATCCGCCGCGAGAGCCTGATATGAACCAGCGCAGAAGAACCAGAGCTTTCGACGGCATCCTGATTCCTCACTTTGCCGATCGCGACGATGTGCTGGTCTCCGGAGAAGGCTACCTACGGAACAATGGTAGCAACACGGATGAGAGGCTTGCTCCCGACTGCGTTGTGGCTTTCGGAGTCGACCCAGACGCAATAGAGGCCCGGAACGGCTACGTGATAAGCGAGGTTGGAAAGCCACCGGATTTCGTTCTCGAGGTCGCATCGCGCAGTACGGGCCGACGGGACTATACAGCGAAGCGTGACGGCTACGCTGGCTACGGCGTACGCGAGTACTGGCGCTTCGACCACACTGGCGGCAGTTTCCACGACGCCGCGCTCGCCGGGGACGTGCTGGAGGATGGGCAATACGAACCTCTGGAGATAACCCATGAGCCGGACGGACTGATCTGGGGCCACAGCGAGGTGTTGGGACTGGCCTGTCATCCGCTAAAATTTTGGCGATGATTGGCAGATGCTCCAATGTGGGGAACCATCACCGAATTTTCAGCAGCTAAGATGGACGGTGCTAATGTAAGATTCTCGATGTTGACAGTTTATTGAATCGTTTCTGACATGCACCTGATCTTGGAACCCATGGAGTTATAGACATGATGAGAGAGATGAAAGAGGCTTTCCATCGTGTAGGACTAGCACTGGTAGCCTTTGCGGGATCATTAGCGGTGTCAGCAGCGTTGGTTTTATCTGGTATGATATTGGAACTACTAGTCAGTTTCGCGGTGGATGGCGAGTCTACGCTCTGATGGTTGTCAAGTTGGTGCTAGACACGTCGCTTGTCGGTAGTGCGGTGGTCGTTGCTGTTTGCGGGGCGATAATCATTGTAGCAGAATCCGTAAAGTCTACTCGTAACTTTATTAAGAACGAAGGGCGTAATTGATGTATAGACTCCTTTGGTCTATGACTAAGGTGTCAGTCCCAGTGGAACTTCCGCTCCTTATCTATGGAGCGATCTTCGGGGTAGCAATAGGATTGCTGACATTGGCCACTGGTTCTTCTGTTGATAAAGCCACAGCGCTTGGAATTGCTACGGTAATCGAGCTTGCTCTAGGGATTTGGCTCGGCAGATGGGCATGGCTTCTGTGGTTAAGGGTAGTCGGACGTGTGCATGACCAGCATAGAGCGAGGATTCGTACTCTGGAAGCCAAAATTGCTCAAGCCTTAGACGTGAGTAACGTTTGTGCAAGGCACAGTAAGGTGCAGACAGGTTTCTGGGGCAAGGTTCGCAGTTTGTTGATGCGATTCCTGTTTTTCCCTCCCGTCCTCATGATATACGGCGGAATGACGCTGCTCTCGGTAGCAGGTATCGACGCAATCATTGATCTCAATGTTGACATTCACGAAACACCCTTATACCGGACTAGTTTGGTCGTCGGTGCTATGGCCTTGCTGATTGGGCTTATAATCCAGGCCATCGAAGTGTGCGTGATCGACTATAGGTTGCGACGCCTAGAACGGGATGTGGAAAATCTGACTTCAACTCCCGACCTTGTCTCACAGTCTTCAATCCTCTGGGACGCATATAGATTCACTCAGCGCTGGATATTTATACTGCTTGCATGGGATAGAACCCCCCGCGTCACGGGCTAATAAGCAACGGAACCTAACCTTGCCAGTTCCCTCTCGGCAGTATGGGACCTAAGGTTGATCTATACGAATGGGCTAACCGTGCAGTCCAAGCTAAAGAACGTGGAGAGCCATTTTACGAGCCTGCACCGTTGTGCAAGCAACTGGTCACCAGTAAGTAAAGCACCTGCACACCTGCACCTGACGCCACCTTTCTCACCATCCAGCGCAGATACTCCGATTCGCCAGCTCGCAGATGAGCTTGCGCAAGTCGCTTGGTACGCGAGCACTGCCATTGCACAATGTAGGCTGATTTTCTGGAGTCCCCTCGTGTAGTGAGCTTCGAGCCGCCGACTCTGCTTCAGAGACTTGAAGACCCGCTCGATGCTCTGGCGCAGACGATACAGGTCTTTCCACTCCTGGCTGTCACGTCTGACTAGCCCGAACCGCCGAGGGTCATACTGCCGGTTCACCCAATGCTCATCATGGCAATGCCGGTCGCCCTTGCGATTCTTTAGGTGGCAGCCTTCGGGTGGACACCGGTAGAGGTGGCCTAGTTCGGGTTCGCTCCGAACGAACTCCATCGGGACCTGTCCCAGACAGGTTGGAATGCCCTCGTATGTATAGACGCCTTCCGACAGCCGTTCCTGCGGCTGTTTCCGGTTCTTGAGTATGTTCTTGATGTGAATAATGGGAATCGCGCCACGTTCGAGGACTACCCTGCGGTTGTTTTTAGAACCGTATCCGCGGTCGGCTATCACGTAGTTGGCTGTGAACCATGAGTGAACAGCCCCAGCCCTGTCCAGCAGGTGCGGCAGTTCCGGCGAGTCATTCCGCTCGCCCAGAATCCTAGTTTTGACCCCGTCTCTATCGCAGTTGATGTATTGACATCAACCTACACCCCACCCGCCAAATTGCGAAACGCATTTTCGCCTCACCCCTCTCTCCCTATCTGACACGCCACTCTGTCATGCTCCGAAATGGATTCCCCCGCGCGTGAAACCAACGGTAAGGAATGCGCACCTTTGCACTTTTCGCTAAGTTAGGGTTCCACTTGACGCAACTAACGACACTCCCTACCATGCCTGACAGTACATACGTTCTATCAGCCAAGACACAGACGGAGTGTTCCGAAATGAATTCCACTTCCAACACATTGCAACAGCTTGTATTGCGGGAGACCGACGACGGACTGAAACTTGTCCGATTCCTCGTAGACGTCATGGACGCGGAGATAGAAGGCGTGAAGACTACAGACCGCACCGCCGCCGCTCGTGAGCTCCTGGACCGCTGCTTCGGCAAGCCGTTCACCGCCGCCGACCGTACGGCGGAAGTCTCCGACGACCGGGACGATGCATCGGACGTGCTGCTCGACAGGATCATGATGGTGATCGACGAAGTATCGTCCCCGGATGAAGATAGCTGGGACCCCGAAGTCCTCGATGCGCTCGGCGATGGTCTGGTGGACGACTGGGGGAGCGACAATGACTGATTCAACCGGACTCAGCACGGTGATGAAGTCAGTGGCGAAGCTGCCCCAGCGTGTGCGCAGACAGGTGCTCGCGGGCATGATGGGCATATCCGGCAGGGCCGCCGATGAGGCGCTCTACCTGTGGCCGCTCTGGGCGCGCGACAGCCAGATCGCGCCGCCCGGGGACTGGTCCGTCTGGCTGCTGATGGCCGGACGCGGATTCGGCAAGACGCGCACCGGCGCTGAATGGGTGCGCTCTCGCGTCGAGTCCGGCGCTTCAGGGCGCATCGCGCTGGTCGCTAGGACTCCCGCCGACGTGCGCGACGTGATGATCGAGGGCGACTCCGGGCTTCTGAACATCTGCCCTCCATGGGACCGGCCCAGGTACGAGCCCACCAAGCGACGCCTCACCTGGCCCAACGGCGCGTTCGCGCTTGCCTTCTCGAGCCACGAGCCGGACCAGCTACGAGGTCCGCAGTTCGACGCCGCATGGTGCGACGAGCTCGCAAGCTGGGAGTACCCGCGCGAGACATGGGACAACCTGGCCTTCGGCCTGCGCCTGGGCACGAGTCCGCAGTGCGTCGTTACGACCACACCCAGACCGATCGAGATGCTGCGCGAGCTTGTGGACCGCGACGACGTACACGTGACCCGAGGCTCCACCTACGAGAACAGACGCTTCCTGGCGCAGAGCTTCATCAGGCAGATCGAGCGGCGCTATCAGGGCACGGACACCGGGCGACAGGAGATATTCGCAGAGCTGCTGGAGGAGGCAGAGAGTGCTCTGTGGCGTCGCGACTGGATTGGACACGCGGAGACCGTGCCGGACCTCAGCCGCATCGTCGTTGCGATAGACCCCGCAATGTCGTCCCGACCGCATAGCGACGAGACCGGAATAGTCGTCGCCGGGGTCGCCGGAGCTGACGACGATCTCCGTGGCTACGTGCTGGAGGACGCATCCGGCAGGATGTCGCCCGACGAGTGGGCGCGACGAGCCATCGATCTCTTCGACCGTCACCGCGCCAGCCGGATCATCGGCGAACGAAACAATGGCGGCGACCTCATCGGCACGGTGCTCAGGACGGCTGCGGGTGGACGGACGTTGCCCATCAGGCTGGTCACTGCCAGCGTGGGCAAGTACGCACGCGCCGAGCCGGTGGCCGCGCTCTACCAGCAGGGGCGCGTGCTGCACGCCGGCTCGCTCCCGCGGCTCGAAGACCAGCTCTGTACCTGGGAGCCGGGATCGCAGACCTCCCCAGACCGTATGGATGCACTCGTATGGGCGCTCAGCGACCTCATCACCGACCGCAGAATCACCCGGATATGGGTCTAGGGGCAGGGTCTTTTGATTATTGCAAACTGAAAGACCCTGCCACTATTCGTCATTCCCGCGAAGCATGTCCCCGTGAAAACGGGGAGCGGGAATCCATAGGCCAACGCACTGGCGAATCTGGATAATCGAAAGACCCTGGGTCTAGGGGGAGGCGCTATTGAACACCAAAGCAAGACCAGAAGACGACAGCGAGCCGATCTTCTGCGACGACTGTGGACTGGAAAAGATGGCCGAGGTCCGCGACGGCAAGCTCGTCATCGTGGACAGACGGCATGGCCGTCAGCACGTCGCGATCGTGGAAGTAATCAGAAAAGACAAAAAGAAGAGAAGTGCAAAACTCCGTCGGAAGTAGCCTCGTCACTCCCGCGAAAGGAGACCTTTGCATATCCCCTCTCCTCTGATAAGGGTAGGTATCTCGCAAATCGTCATTCCCGCGAAAGCGGGAATCCAGGGGTGGGGAGGTGGCCGAAGGGTACACAGGCTCGATTTACCTACCCCTATCAGCCCCCTCTCCCTCAGAGCCTGCCCCGTACTCGATACGGGGGAGAGGGTTGGGGTGAGGGTGAAAAGTACGAATACCTACCCCTCTCATCTCCCTCAGAGCCTGCCCCGGCGAAAGCCGGAATGACGAGGTTACGCAAAGGTCTCCGTGCGCGGGAATGACGGGTAAGAATTCGGAGTTTTGCACTTCTCTACAAAAAGGAGAGACAACATGCTCCACAGGATAGACAGGTGGATATACAAGCTGAATTGGCTGATGCCGGCGTTCATGTACATGAAGCTCCAACGCCTCCAGATGCGCCAGGACGGTCGCGCCTCCACCGGGTCGCCGATCAACGGCATGACAGACGCCGACGACTGGGCGCCGAGCCACTACGCCGCATACTTCGCGACGTCGGCTCCAGTGTACGCGGCCGTTCGGCTGCGCGCCGACTCGGTCGCGAGGCCTCCACTCAGGGTGTATCGCCATATCGCGGCGGCGGGCGTTCCGCACAGGGAGTGGGTCGGTCCCGAGCATCCTGCACAGAGGCTGTTGGACCGTGCGAACCCGCACTGGACCGGCGGCGACCTCTGGCGCGCGACCGAGACCTACCTGAACCTATGGGGCGTCGCCTACTGGTCGGTCGAGCGCGACGAGCTGGGAATGCCGACAGAGCTGTGGCCGCTGCGCCCGGACCGTGTCCGGATCGTGCCCGACGACAACGAGTACATTCGCGGCTATCTCTACACCGGACTCTCTGGGGCGCAGATCGCGTTCGCATCGGACGAGATCGTGCGTCTCCGGTACTTCAACCCGCTGGACGAGTACGCGGGGCTGTCCCCAATCGCTCCGGTGCGGCTGACGCTCGACATGGGCCGCGATGCTCTGCTGAGCAACAAGTCGGGACTCGCCAACGACGGCTCGCCCGGTGTTGTGATACATACCGATACCAACCCCAGCGAAGACGAAGTCAAGCGTCTGCTCGAAGACTGGGAATCGCGGTTCAGCGGCCCCCTGAACCGGCTCCGCCCGGCGGTGCTCAGCGCCGGAATGAAGGCCTCGCAGATGGGCTTCTCCCCAAAGGACATGGAGTACATCGGCACGCTGCGCTGGACCGTCGAGGAGGTGGCGCGGGTGTTCAACGTGCCCAAGCCGCTGCTGCACGACCTGGAGCGCGCCACCTACTCCAACATCGAGACAGCCCGCCGTATGTTCTGGGAGACCTGTATCGTGCCGGAGCTTCGCTTCTTCGAGGAGAAGCTCACCGAGAACCTGCTGCCCATGTTCGGGGAAGGCTCCCTCACGGCCGAGTTCGACACGTCCAGCATAGAGGCGCTGCGAGAGTCCGAGTCCGAGCGCGCCAGGCGTATCCAGATCTACGTCTCCGAGGGCATCATGACCACAGACGAGGCCAGAGCCGAGCTGGGCCTGGGAGTAGCGAGTCAATGATCGACAGCTGTGGACTCCGCTCCAGGGAACTCCTACTCTCCGCGCAGACGCCGAAGCTCGGCCTCCAGCTCAGCCACTCGCGTGTCAGCGGCTTCGGCCCGGGCCTCAGCCTCCAGACGACCAGTACGCTCCTCCTCATGGCTCAGAAGCCAATGTCCCGCAACAGGGTCCCAGAAGCGCAGATCCCCGTCATCCCACCACAGGTCCAGGTTCAGGACCTCGCTGTGACACCACACACCGCCGTCACTCTCACGATGCAGTTCCAATCGCCGATACTCGCCGTCCACCAGACGCTCGCCCACCAGACGCTCGCCGTAGAAGTCACCGCCTGTCTCGTCGTACCGCCAGTATTCACCCACCCCCAACTCGGCGTACAGGTCCCGCTTGCTGCCCAAGTCTCTGGACGCGGTGCTCCGGGACCCTATCTCCAGAACGAAGTCAGGTGCCTTGCCAACCTCCCATATCAGATAGACGTTGTTGCGCTTGATCGACTCCAGCGACTCCTGAGAGAGACCAAGCGCCACGTAGCAGTCAGGCGACACCGAGCGGCGTGGGTTTCCCTCGACGTAGTAGATGAACGTGTCGCCGTTCACCCTGGCGCCGGGGACGTCCTTGAAATGCACCCTGAGCGTGCCGACTACCCTGATATACAGCGGCGCTTGGTACTCTCCGTCGGGCAATGGCATACCGTCCGTTTCGGGATAGACTATGGCGGTGGCGCCCCTGGTGGTCATGGACTCCTCCTTGGTTGCTGAGATTGTACCACTTAGCCGGTCAAATGCATGTTGTGGTTGCCCTTGTTCCGTCGTCAACGCGGGTGCCCACAAGGGACGCCCCTATAGCTGGACACACCACAAAATGAGACTAGGGAAGTGCAAAACTCCGAATCCCACCCGTCATTCCCGCGCACGCGGGAATCCACAGGCCGGTAACCACCGTTCGCCATGCTTGTGCCCGTGCAAACGGGTACTGGACTCTCGCTTTCGCGGGAGTGACGAGACTACTGCTGGTGGAGTTTTGCACTTGCCTAATGAGACAGGTCTCTTCATTTATAGCGAGCTTAGGCATCTTATAAGATGCTTGTAAACTCGCCAAAAACTCCACGTATGGACCCAATTCGCAACCCGTATGCGCCCGGAGCGGGCACCCCGCCGCCGGAACTGGCTGGCCGGGACGAGCTGCGTGAGACGGCGAGAATCGCCCTCGAACGCTCCAGAATTGGGCGTCCCGGCAGAAGCATAATCATGGTCGGACTTCGGGGCGTCGGCAAGACGGTGCTGCTGGACAGAATCCTCGCGGACGCCGAGGAAAGAGGCATCAGTACTCTCAGAATCGAAGCCCCTGAGAACCGGTCCCTCCCGTCCACGCTTGCGCCCAAGCTTCGACTGGCGCTGCTGAGACTCTCGAACCGCGAGGCCGCAAAGCAGTTGGCACAGCGCGCTCTCCGAGGACTTGCAGGCTTCGTGGGCGCGCTGAAGGTCAAGTACCAGGACATCGAGGTTGGGCTGGACTTCGAACCCGAACCCGGCCTTGCGGACAACGGAGACCTGGAATCCGACTTGCAGGACCTCTTCGAGGCGGTCGGCGCGGCGGCAAAGGCGGACGGGACGTGCGTCGCGCTGTTTGTCGACGAGATCCAGTACGTCAGGGAGGACGAGCTAGCCGCGTTGATAACCGCGCTTCACCGGACATCCCAGCGGCAACTGCCGGTGGTCATGGTAGGCGCGGGGCTGCCGCAAATCCGAGGGAGACTCGGTAGCGCGAAGTCATACGCCGAGAGACTGTTCGACTTCCCCGAAATCGGGGCGCTTTCGGTCGACGATGCCAGGCTCGCAATCGCCAAGCCTGCCCTGGACGAAGGGGTCGAGATACAGCCTGACGCGCTCGACGCCATCGTCTCCAGGACTAAAGGCTACCCATACTTCCTGCAGGAGTGGGGAAAGCGCGTGTGGGACGTCGCCGACAGCTCTCCGATTACGATTGCCAATGTCGAGGTAGCGTCGGACCAGGCGATGGCCGCACTGGACGAGAGCTTCTTTCTCGTGCGGTTCGACAGGCTCACCCCCACCGAAAAGACATACCTGCGAGCGATGGCCTATCTCGGCCCAGGCCCACACCGATCAGGAGACATTGCCAGCGCTATGGACCGCCCCGTGACCTCGCTGGCGCCCACCCGCAGCCAGCTCATAGGCAAGGGCATGATCTGGAGTCCGAGGCACGGCGATACCGCGTTCACCGTCCCCATGTTCGACGAGTTCATGCGCCGGATCATGCCCGGGGAGTAGGCAGTGTTGACATTTCCCGTCATTCCCGCGAAGCTTGTCCCCGTGGAAACGGGGAGCGGGAATCCAGGCGCCTTTGGAAGCAGACATCGCCTCCATTCTGGGTTCCAGCCTGCGCCAGAGTGACGAAACTGGGTTGTTGAGCTGCCTGATAATCAAATGTCAACACTGCCTAGCTGTATGGCAGGCGGAACGCACCTTACACTCTACGAACTGGGATCCAACACCCGACCCACGAACAGGATGGTGCCCGTCGCGCCGTCCCGGATCAGGAAGATAAACGGCCTGTCTACGGTAACCTCAACCGGCGGCCCTGGTGCTCCGCTGACGGGGAACTCGATCACCGCTGTGGCCGCGGCAGCCTCGGTCCCCTCCTCATCTACCGCCACGAATGCTTTGTGAATAACGTCTGAGATTACCAGGCATGAAACGTTCCCAGCCATGCAAGACCGGCCATCCATGCCTGAAAAGTCGGCTCTTGAGATGTCGAAGGCGTTAGCCATACCCATGGTCCTGAGCGTATCGACGAGGTCGAACGTCGACTCGAACTCAAACTTTGGCATCGTCAGCACGACAGCCCTGGTTTCGATGTCCTCAAGAGTGCGTCCCACGAGCGCGTTGTCCAACGAGGCCTCAAACGCTTCGAAGGTTCCCGAGTCTGGAAGCAGAATGGTCATGGACATCTTGCCGAACTTGTACTGCAGGTTGACAGCCTGGTACCCGTTCCCGCTGGCGTATCCGGTTTTGCCTGTTCGCTTCATCATAGGCACGGCGACCGCGTTTCCCGTGAGCGGATGGAAGTCGGTGGGCGTTGGCATTTCCTTAAAGCGACGCAGCCACGCCGCGTTGAAGTAGATGGTGTTTGTGAGCACTAGCGCGGGTGGGCTCTGCTCAAATTTACCCTTTGGAACCAGATCTACGATCCTACCCTCTGTCTCGTTAGACACCCAATCGTTGATTCTGAGACGCGACTCCTCGGGTTGCCCCACGAAGTCCGTCGGCGTCACACCCGCTCCGTAGTTCTCCCCGACCACGGTGGTGAACTCATCGAGAAATTGATAGTCCTGCCTACCCCAGAGCGCATTCGCGATGTTCAGCCGGAACGTGGCGGGATCTTTGTCCTTCTTTCCGCCACTGCGAGAGTCCAGGTCAAGGTACAGAGTGTTGAACGCGGGATGAAGTGTGTCCTGCGGAAGGAGGAAGTGGAGCGTATCGGCCATCTGTCGCTCCGTCTCGCCCCCCGCACCGGCGTATGTCATCCCCAGGGCGATCGAGATGCTGTAGGGAGAGAAAAACAGGTTCCCGTCGTTCGTGCTGAGCGTCTGATAGAGGTCGAAGGCAAAGGCGCTGTTGCCGCGCACCAGATCGTTTACCTCCGATTCTGTGGCGGACGGCTCCGCCCTATCGGGCAACACGGCATCACCGCACGCAAAGGCGACTATTGAAAGCAGGCACAGCAGAATCACCATTGCTGTCTTCCAGCAGATCAGGCCACGATGCGTCATAATCGGCCTCCATACGGGTATAGTGACGTAGGAACTCTAGACGCAAAACTGGCAGCCGTCGATACCCGGCGCGGTGATTTCTTTACCCTGATCGAGTTTCTCAAGCCGCTGGCCGTGGGCTGCAATCCGCATGACCTCCAAATAGGCCAGGTCCGGACGTAGTATGGGGACTAGGTAGTGTTGACATTTCCCGTCATTCCCGCGAAAGCGGGAATCCAGGTGCCTTTGGAAGCAGACATCGTGCTCGTTCGGGATTCCGGCCTACGCCGGAATGACGAAATTGGGTTATTGAACTGCCGTATAATCAAATGTCAACACTACCTAGTCACTGGAGAGAAGTGCAAGACTTCGAATTCCTACCGTCATTCCCGCGAAAGCGGGAATCCACAGGCCAGCAACCACCGTCACCATACTGGACTCCCGCGAAAGCGGGAGTGGCGAGACTACTTCCGACGGAGTTTTGCACTTCTCTCGTCACAGTAGTATGGGTTGACCATATTAGTCTATATGGGTAGTATGGCAAGCATGAAAACGACTCTCGACATCCATGACGAGCTGCTGACCAGGGCCAAGCGCCATGCTCGGGAGACACGTCGCCCACTTCGGGCTGTGGTTGAAGAGGGCCTCAGGTTGGTCCTCTCGAAAGAGTCTCGCCCCGAACGCTATGTCCTTCCGGACCGCAGCTACGGCGGAACCGAGATTCATGACCCCCTGGCCTCCTACACCTGGTCTGAGCTACGAGACATCATTTACGGCGATACTGCTCAGCCGTGATCGCGGTTGACACCAACATACTGGTCTATGCTCACCGGACAGACTCGCCGTATCACTCTGAGGCAGCTACGCTGCTAGCGTCTCTATCGGGGGGCGACATCGCATGGGCGATACCGTGGCCCTGCTGCTACGAATTCCTCAGCGTGGTGACCAATCGGCGTATCTGGGGTGATAATGCGACCCCGATGCAGGAGGCCTGGCAGCAGATCACCGCCTGGACGGACTCACCATCCAATCGGTTAATCGGGGAGACCGGCGACTTCCTGGACATCCTGCGTAGATTCGTTGACAGGCCGCATGTTTCAGGCCCAGTCGTTCACGACGCTCGCGTGGCGGCAATCTGCGTAGCTCATGGAGTGGAGGTCCTGCTCACCAAAGACAGAGACTTCTCGCTCTTCCCTGAGTTGCCGACCCGCGACCCGGTCCGGTCGGCATAGACAGCCCCCGGCTCATTGTGAATACAGGGCGTACCCGATTGCAAACGGGGTCTCCTCAGACTATGGCTGATGTATAACACCCAGTCATAACGAGACGAACCTGCGTCAGTTTAGTCGGAGCCGCTCTACGAGATCGAAAATCCCCTCTCCCTCAGGCTCGACTTTGTACAATCATGCAGCGTAGCACAGGGAGTCGAGCATCCTATGGTAGAAGTCCCTTGGGATTTTCACCATGTCGAGTTTGTGTGAGGAGGTGGGAGAAATAGTCGCGCTCGACCACAGAAGCCGGCGTGTCGTAGCGATCGCGTCGGCGAACGTGGGGGCAGACTTGTCGTACCATGCGCACGAACGCGACTCCACACCCACGA
>DAOUHG010000078.1:0-14696 GCA_034428835.1 Dehalococcoidia bacterium | reverse complement strand
ACCTTGGCGTTCCCACAACTGAAGAGCTACAAGAGCTTGATCAAATCGACATAGATGTCCGAGAGATCAGCGCTCGGAATTTCAACGATGAGCAACTTGCGCTGACTACGGGAGCTACTGAAGACGAACACTGACGAGCAGCAGCAATTCACCAATAGCAACCAACAGACGACTACCTATCAGGAGTACATCATATGAATGGAGACCAGGCAGTAGCGAGGATTCTCAAGAAAGAGGGCGTGGAGTGGATCGCCGCGTTCCCGGCCCAGAGCCTCATCGATGTGTGTGCCAGGGAGGGGATCCGACCCATCCTCACCCGCCAGGAGCGCGCCGGCGTGAACATGGCGGACGGGTACAGCCGTATCAAGAACGGCAAAACGATTGGCGTTTTTACGATGCAGACCGGCCCGGGTTCAGAGAATGCTTTTGGCGGCGTCGCCCAGGCATTCGCAGATTCGGTCCCCATCCTTTGCCTTCCGGGCGGACAACCTTTCAACCGGATGGACGTACATCCCAACTTCGAGGCGGTCAAGAACTACGGCGGCATCACAAAGTGGTTGGCGCTGGTCAACAGCGTCGAACGGATCCCCGAGCTCATGGGAATGGCGTTCAGCCAGCTGAAGCACGGCAGGCTTGGACCAGTGATGCTCGAACTTCCTCGAGACGTAATGGTCCAGGAAATTCCCGACGCGCTCGTCGATAACTACAAGCCGGTCAAACCGCTCAAGTCGGGCGGAAGCCCGGAGGATGTCCGCGATCTCGTGTCCGCGATGCTCGCCGCGGAGTCCCCTGTCATCAACGCCGGCCAGGGCGTCATGTACGCGGAGGCCACGGACGAGCTTGTCGAGTTCGCTGAGCTGACCAACATCCCGGTCATGACCACGCTCGCCGGCAAGAGCGCTTTCCCGGAGGACCATCCACTCGCCCTCGGCACAGGAGCATCGTCGGGTACACTGATGTGCCAGCACTTCCTCTCGAAGGCGGACTTCGTTCTCGGTATGGGAACCAGCTTCACAATCTCCGGATTCAACGCGCCTATGCCCAGTGGTGTCACGCTGGGCCACTCGACAAACTGCACCGATGATGTCAACAAGGACTATCGCGCCGACTACGGCGCGGTAGGCGACGCCAAGGTCGTCCTTCGGCAGATGATCGAAGAGGCAAAGAGCCAGCTCGGCGAGCACGGTCGTGGCGATGTACATGGAGTCCGTGACGAGCTCTCCAGGGTAAAAGCCGATTGGATGGCTGAGTGGTCGCCATCGCTCAACTCTGATGAGGTCCCGATTAGCCCTTATCGCGTTTTCACCGAACTGATGAAGGCAGTTGACGTTCGCGAGACAATCATCACCCACGACTCCGGCTACCCTCGCGAGCAGATAGTTCCGTTCTGGCCTGCGGTCACACCTCGTAACTACATCGGCTGGGGCAAATCAACACAGCTCGGTTATGGCCTCGGTCTCGCGCTTGGCGCCAAGATGGCTGAGCCGGACAAACAGGTCATCAACATCATGGGCGACGCCGCGTTTGGCATGGCCGGGCTCGACATCGAGACTGCA
The DNA here is from genome assembly GCA_034428835.1 of Dehalococcoidia bacterium. Taxonomy (GTDB): domain Bacteria; phylum Chloroflexota; class Dehalococcoidia; order Lucifugimonadales; family UBA1123; genus VXRN01. The sequence continues at coordinate 13,140 of DAOUHG010000078.1, read as the reverse complement.
TCCCGGTCAGAGATTCCCATCCTGACGGTCGTCCTGAACAACGGTGTCATGACTCACTACTACGACCACATGCCGTTCGCCACTGAGCGCTGGAACCTCAACGCTCTGGGTGGAGAGTATGCCGAAGTCGCACGCGGGCTGGGAGCATACGGCGAAAAGGTATCCGATCCTGACGAGATCGCCCCGGCGATCCAGCGTGCCCTTGCTGCCAATCGCGAAGGGCAGCCGGCCCTCCTTGAGATGAAATCCAAGGAGGAGGAGAACATTTCCCGCTACTGGCGGTAGTTTGCTGGCTAATTGAACCATGGGGGCGGTCCATGTGGCCGCCCGCTATGGTTTTCATGGGGCGTGCGTGCTAGTCCGCGGCCTACGAGAAAACACTCAGCCAAAGAGTTGAGGGACCCTTATATGACCCGCGTCGTCCGCAGGCTCGGTTACCCCCATGTCATACTTGGCATAGGATTTGCCGTACTCTTCTTCGGCACTGGCTCCCGCTACGTGTTTGGGCTGGTCCTGGTGCCAATGACAGAGGACCTTGGCGTGAGCCGCTCTACTCTGTCTTCCGCGCTTCTGGCGTTCATGCTCGTGTCTGCCCTCGCGATGCCGGTTATTGGCAGGTTGATCGACCGGCACAGCATCAAGATCGTCATGGCGGTGGGGGCCCTCCTCAGCGCGTCGGCCATCGCCCTCATGGGCGCCGTGACCTCCGCATGGCAACTCTTCGCGCTGTACGGGCTACTGTACGCCGTGGGATTCGCGGCAACCTCAGTTGCGCCTGTCAGCGTGCTTATGAGCCGCTGGTTTCCAAACAACACCGGCCTTGCGTCCAGCGCCGCCATAACTGGCAACGGCACTGGACAGCTCGTAATCATTGCGCTGCTAACCTCATTCCTGACCGATGTCGGTTGGAGGCGAGCCTACTTCATTCTGGGTCTGGCCAACGCCGCAATCGTAGTGCCACTCGTGCTGGCCTTCGTCAGATCGAGTCAACCTTCGCCGGTCGAGCGATCTCGCTCGGGCGCTGTCATCCACGGAGACTCCTTTACGAAGTCTGTCTTGGTGGCGCGCGACTTCTGGCTCGTGACAGCCATGTATGCTATCTGTGGTTTCCAGGACTTCTTCGTCGCGACGCACATCGTTGCATTTGCTCAGGACAGAGGCGTGAGCGACTTTCTGGCAGGCAACATACTGGCGTTCATGGGTCTCGCGGGCCTGGTGGGAGTCCTGCTGTCAGGGACCTTGGCCGACAGGTACGGCGCGTCCCGCCCCACACTTATCTGTTTCGTGCTGAGGATTGGCCTGTTCGCTTATGTAGTATTCATGCAGGACACCGTCAGCATAGCTGCGTCCGCACTTGTATATGGGTTCACGTTCACGATGACCGCGCCGCTAACAGTCGTGTTCGCACGCAACATCTTCGGGACGGCCAGATTGGGAAGCGTCAGCGGTCTGATCAACATGGTTCACCAGATCGCCGGTGGGCTAGGGGCACTGGTTGGAGCGCTGATTTTCGACGCTACCGGCAGCTACACCGGGGCCTTTGTATTGATGTTCGCGCTGTCAGTCCTGGCGGCAGGCTCCACTGCTATGATTCGAGAAAGGCCGTTTCACTTGGCACTTCAAACGGGCCGCGCGCACTGAAGTCAGCAATTCTTGACTCAGCGTCCTCCATCTCTATACGAAGACGGCTGAACCTAATCAGTGGATAGTCACTCCCCAGCAGTACTTTATCGACCCCTACAATGCGTGACACCATCGAGTAGATATTTGCGTCGTACAGGAACGGAGATGCCGCCGTATCGAACCACACGTTCTCAAGCGCCTCCTTCACTTCAGGCATCAATGCGTAGAATGGAAGTCCTCCGCCCCAGTGTGCACAGACGATCTTCACGTTGGGGTAGGCCCGCGCGTTCTCAATGAACCGAATCTGTATGTCAGGCGTTGTCCGTCCCTTGCCTTGGTACAGGTGGCCGACAGGCTCCGATGAGTGAGTCGTGACGACAAGGCCGAGTTCATCCGCCACTTCCAGGATGGGCCTCATAGTATCGGCATCGCCTAGGTCGAAGCCCTGCGTATCTGGGTGAAGCTCACCGAGTCCCTTAAGGCCCATTTGAGCGCATCGTTCCAGTTCGCGAAGCCCGTCGTCACCCCAGGCGGGATTGACCGAGCCGAACCCAATCAGTCGGTCAGGATGTGCAAGGACGGACTCCGCTATGTAGTCGTTGCACTCTCTGGCGAGCTCGATGTCCGTCCAGCCGAATCCCATCGTGACAGACCGATCGACACCATCCTCGTCCATTGCCGAGATCAGATCCTCAGCAGAGGCCAGCCTGGCCCTGGGATCGGCGAGCAACTCCCCGAACGTGGCATCGCGTTCCGCCCACTTCTCTCGCTCTCGTGACAGCCAGGGCGGGAGGATATGCGTATGGAAATCGGTGACCAACGCTACTGCGCTGTCATCCCTCCGTCGATTACGAGTTCGGAACCCGTTATGTAGGATGACTCGTCCGACGCCAGGAAAAGGATGCCGCGAGCAATCTCCATCGCGTCGCCCATGCGCCCCATGGGAATGCGCTCCAGCATGAAGTTCAGTCGCTCCTCGGTCTGTGTCCCCAACTCCGTCATTGGCGTCAACATGAAGCCGGGATGCACTGAGTTTACCCTGATTCCGTCGCCGGCAAGCTGCACGGCAGCCGACTTGCTGAAGATGCGAGACGCTCCCTTGCCAGCGTGGTACGCGGTTGAACCGATGCTGCCAACTATGCCATAGATCGACGAGATGTTTATTATCGATCCGCCACCTGCCGCTCGCATGTGTGGTATCGCGTGCTTGGTTCCCAGGAAAACACCCTTGCCGTGAATGTCCATCTGGCCCTGCCATACTTCCTCGGAGGTTTCCTCGACCGTCGGCCGTCCTCCGGTGCCGGCATTATTGACCAGTACGTTCAGTCCACCATATGTGGAGACGGTCGTCTCGATGGCTTCTTGCCACTCGCCTTCGCTGGTGACGTCCAATCGTACGAACATTACGTCGTGGCCTTCGTCGCGCATCTGCGCGACCGTTCTCTCGCCAGCCGTGACGTCGATGTCAGTCAGTACTACCTTGGCGCCCTCTTCGGCGAACAGCCATGCAGACGCTCCTCCGAATCCCATGAGCTCTCCCTTGACGCCGTGGGCGGCGCCGGTTATCAGAGCGACCTTATTCTCGAGCCTCAATTTGCGCACCTCCAGGTCCAGTCTGGTGGGGACGATTATATCAGTTGTCCGACACACCTGGACGTGCTAGAGTCCGGTCATGCAAGCCACGTCCGTTGTCGAAGCGAATAGCGTCACTTTCAGCTACGGTACCCTTCAGGTATTAAACGGACTCTCGTTCTCTGTTCGAGAAGGGGAGATATTCAGTGTGCTCGGAGCCAACGGCTCCGGCAAGACCACTCTAATGAGGATCATGGTAGGCCTGCTTCGGAACGACGGCGGGACAATCACGGTCTTCGGCGAGTCCCCGTCTCCTAGATACGCGGCCCAGATCGGTTACATGCCTCAGCTTAGCGCGCTCTACCAGGAACTCTCGGTCAGGGAGAACGTCGACTTCTTCGCACGGATGTACGGAATGTCAGACCGTCGATTTCGGAGTCGGTCTGTGGAAGAGGCCATCGACCAAGTTGGCCTTCTCGAACGAATCGCCGACCCAGTTCTCAACCTCAGCGGAGGTATGCGCCAGCGGGTGAGTCTCGCCATCGCTCTGGTTCACCACCCTAGGCTGCTGCTGCTTGACGAACCGACCGTCGGACTCGACCCGGACTTGCGCGCCGTGTTCTGGGTTCGCTTCAGGCGTATGGCGGAGTCCGGCACAACCCTCATGATCTCCAGCCACACTATGGACGACGCTGCCCACTGCGACCGGCTGGCCTTCCTCAGAGACGGGAGAGTAATTGCCCTCGATACTCCCATGGCGCTCCGCGCGGCTACTGGTCGCTCCGACGCGTCTCTCGAAGATGCGTTCTTGTATTTCCTTGGCAGGTCGGCAGACTGATGTCTATCGACCGCACTCTTGCAATCACCGAGCGGATTATTCGACAGATACTCCGCGACCGACGCTCAATTGGGCTTCTGGTAGTTGGACCACTCATAGTCATGTCGCTCGTCGGCTTCAGCCTCTACGAGCAACGCGCAGTTCTCGACCGAGTCGCCCCTGGCCTTCTGGCAGTTTTCGTGTTGTTCTTCACGTTCATACTGACTGGAGTCGGATTCCTGCGCGAACGCGCTCAAGGGACGCTCGAACGCCTCCAGACTACACTCGTGGGCAGCTTCGACATAATGCTCGGTTACATGCTCGGCTTTCTGATCTTCGCCATCGTACAGACGGTGGTGATTCTACTATTCACCATCTTCGCTCTCAGCATCGAATACGTCGGAAGCCTATGGGAGATCGGCGTCGTCCTCTTCCTCCTTGTAACTGTCGCCGTTAGCTTGGGGATATTCATTTCCAGCTTCGCTAACAATGAGTTCCAGGTCGTTCAGTTTATACCTATAGTCCTAGCGCCTCAGATCTTTCTGTCCGGTGTAATAATTCCCGTCGAGCAGATGCCAGCTCTCTTCGAGTGGTTATCCGTCGTTATCCCCCTTACTTACGCCGTCGACGCCCTGCGGGAAATCATGCTGCTCGGCACGGACCTGACGACGCTGTGGCTCAACCTGGCCGTAATTGCAGCTTTCTCCGTGGCGCTCCTGGCCGCGGCAGTAGCAACCCTGAGGCGCTAGGCTATAGCATAGATGCGACGGAAGACGCTGCTCCGGATCGCTATGCTCGTCGCTGTCGGTGCAGTCATTGGAGTCGTGCTTCGTCAGATGTCCATACTCGACAGGTTCATGGTCTACTTCCCAAGTCGGCATCTCTACACGACGCCTGCGGAAGTGGGCTTGGAATACAGCGATGTATACCTGACCACTGAGGACGGAATACGGATTCACTCGTGGCATGTGCCTGGCGAGTCGAACACGACGTTGCTGTGGCTTCACGGCAATGCCGGCAACATCAGCCACAGGGTGGACAACATCGCTGCACTCAACAGGCTCACCGGTCTGGGAGTTCTGATTGTCGACTACAGGGGTTATGGCCTCAGCGACGGTTCCCCGTCAGAAGATGGCCTCTACATGGACGCTGAGGCGGCGTTCGAATACCTAGCTTCGGACGTCGGTCTCAACCCTGCCAAGGACATCGTGCTGTTCGGTCGCTCGCTGGGCGCGGGGGTTGCCGCCGAAATGGCGACGCGCCACGCTGTCCGGTGCGTGATAATGGAGTCCGGGTTTACTTCAACAATAGGCATGGCCAGAGCAACACGGCCAACTTGGCTCGTCTATGCCCTCATGCCGCTCATCAGCGCTCGATACGACACTCTGTCTAAGATAGGAAACATCACGTCTCCGGTAATGATCGTCCACGGCGACCGTGACGACATTGTTCCGTTCTCCATGGCTGAGCAGCTTTTTCAGGGTGCTCGTGACCCGAAACGCTTCCACGCCGTCAGAGGCGCCATGCACAACGATGTCTACAAGCGCGGCGGCGCAGCCTACTTCAACGCCCTGAGCGAGTTCATCGCAGACCCGACTTAGTGCTCGAACATCATGCGGAGCGCAGCAAGGGTCTCGCGCAATGTCGCCGATTGTATTCTGCCTAGTCTGCGAGCCATTCTGCGGCGATCCACGGTACGCACTTGATCCAAGACAATATACCCTGACGTGCCTTGGAATTCGCAGGCTATCCTGAATGGGTACGCGTGGCCTCCGGTGGTCATCGGAGCGACTACGAAGGTGCTGAGAGCGCCGTTCAACTCGTCAGGAGACACCACGAGGCACGGCCTCAGATTCCTTATCTCGTCGCCGCATGCAGGGTTGAGCATGACGAGGTACACATCGCCTCTTCGGACTTCGCTCACTTCCATTCCCACTCTGAATCATCAAATTCTGTTGCCAAAGGCTCATCCAGCAAGCCGTCTTCGCCGCGCGTGTGCATCAGTGCTGCAGCGTCAGCCCACCCTGCACGCGTCTTCTGGGTTCGCTCTATCAGCAACCCAGTCTCCACCACGCGCAGTTCGACCTCTTCTCCCAAACCTGCCTCCTCTATTAGCGGCTTGGGAAGTCTCACTCCACGTGAGTTGCCAATCCTGACTATTCGAGTCTTCACGGCATTTGTCCTCCACAATTGCAGTGATTACATTGTACACACTCCACCACTTTCGACAAGCGATGAAGGTAAGCCAGGTTCGGAGTAATGGAACCATACTCATCATGTGTATGTATGCGAAGAGAATACGACAGGACGCCATCCACTAGTCACCAGTTACCGGCAACTGGTAGCATCGTGCCGACCCACAACACTCAAGTATCATTCGGAGGTATACCATGGAATTCGGATTCGGCGTGCCCAGCCGCGGCCCTTTGGCGTCGCTCGAAAACATAGTGGCTCTGGCCCAGAAGGGTGAGGAGCTGGGTTTCGACATCATCACTGTCAGTGATCACATAGTCGTTCCTAATGATATCGACTCGATCTACCCCTACAGCGAGACTGGCGAGTTTACAAGCTCGCAATCCGGCGAGTACATGGAGCAGCTCACGACGATCGCCTACCTTGCGGGAGTTACATCCAGGATCAAGTTACTGACCTCCGTGATGGTGCTCCCGCATCGCAGTCCAGTTCTCACCGCCAAGATGTTGGCCACTATTGACGTGCTCTCGCAGGGCCGCTTGATTGTTGGGTGTGGAGTTGGATGGATGGAGGAAGAGTTCGAGGCAATTGGCGCTCCTCCCTATGCAGAGCGCGGCGCGGTTGGCAATGAGTACCTGAGGGTCTTCAAAGAACTCTGGACTAGCGACGATCCGTCGTTTGACGGCGAATATGCCAGCTTCTCCAATATCGCCTTCGCACCAAAGCCTGTCCAGCAACCTCATCCGCCCCTTTGGATCGGCGGCGAAAGCCCCCCTGCGCTACGTCGGGCTGGCCAGCTAGGCGACGCATGGTACCCAATTTGTAGCAACCCGCAGTTTCCCGTCGGCACACTGGAGCAGTTCGCAGACTACCAGGCTCGGGTCCGTCGTCATGCGGAGCGCGCAGGCCGTGATTCCGATGAGCTCGACTTCGCCTACAGCGTGAACTGGTTCGACGACGCCCAGGAGCAGATCGTCGAGGGCGAACGCCGCATCCTCACTGGATCTCCCACCCAGGTAGCAGCAGACATCGACGCGCTCGAAGACCTCGGCGTCAACCACCTGATGCTAAACTTCCAGGGTTCGGACCTGAAGGAGACTTTCGACCTCTTGGCCCGCTTCACTGAGGGAGTCCGACCGCTAACTGCCAGCAGCTAACGACTGGAGACAATATGAAAGCCGTCTATATGACTGAGCATGGAGGCGCTGACGTCCTCCAGTATGGAGACATGCCTGAGCCGAAGATCGGTCCCAACGATGTCAAGATACGCGTACGGGCCGCCTCACTCAACCGCCTCGATGTCTACAGTCGCGCCGGCGTACGTGGCACTCGGCGACGCAACTTCGACACGTCTCACATTCTTGGCGGCGACGCCGCGGGGGAAATCGTTGAAGTCGGCTCTGAAGTCAGAGGGCGTGAAACTGGCCAGCGTGTCGTAGTCAATCCCAGGATGACCTGCAACCAGTGCCGTTGGTGCTCCGCGGGTCAGGACGAGTTCTGTGAAAATGCTGGAATGCTTGGCTCGTCCCGGAGAGGAAGCTACGCAGAATACGTCGGCGTACCCGCCACCAGCGCAGTGCCAATTCCCGATGGCCTCTCATTCGAGGAGGCAGCGACACTTCCCACCGTGTATCTGCCGACTTGGACAATCCTTGTGCGCAAGGGTGCGCTTCAGTCCTGGGAGACCGCGCTGGTTCTCTCTGCGTCAGCAGGAGTAGGGACAGCCGGAATACAAGTTGCAAAGAACGTTATCGGCGCCACAGTTATCACCACAACGAGCACCGAAGAGAAGGCTGCCCAGGCCGCAGAGCTTGGAGCCGACCACGTCATCAACTACTCCACCGAGGACATTGCCGAGCGCGTGCGAGAGATAACCGGTGGGCGCGGCGTGGACGTCGTTCTCGACCACGTAGGCGCCGAATTCTGGCCTGCTGCGACCCGGTCGCTTGCAATGGGTGGCCGCTACGGTATCTGCGGTGTGACCACTGGCTATCGCGCCGAGTTGCAGATGGGAGCGATGTTCACTCGCTACCAGACTGTATTCGGGGTATTCATGGGACGCAAAGAAGATATGCGTCAGATCGTCCACATGGCGGGCAGGGGAGTGGTCCGTGGCATCATTCACCAGACCTTCCCGCTCAAGGACGCGGCGATGGCACACGAGGTCATGGAGAGCCGGAACTTCTTCGGTAAACTCGTACTGACGATGTAGTAACTTCAGAGACGCGGTCACTGGGACCGCACCTCTGAATCTTTACTAGGCTACCGCGCCCTTTGGCCAGGGGGGCTGAGGGCTCTTGATTTCGCCGATGTAGGTCCTGCCTCCGAATAGCGAAACGAAGCTGTCGAAGACCTCTACGGCCTCTCCCTTCGGGGGTATGAACGTCTTCATGTACGCTGTGTGACCGTTCTCGAACAAGAACGTCGGCGTGCCGAAGACACCGTTTTCCTGAGTCGTGGCCGCCTCGTGGTCGGCAGCGACTGCGGCGAGCACATCGCGATCGTCTAGATCCTTCTTGAACCGCTCCACGTCGAGACCGGCCTGCTCTGCTATCGCGATGAGCGGCTCGTCCTGGTTCAGCGCGACTCGGTCGCCACCGTGGCGCGCCGTCAGAAGCGCGAGGTGGAAGCGATCGAACGCCTCGGGGTTTCCCTGTCGCTTCGCGGCCTCTGCAGCTACCGAAGCCAACAGAGCCCGAGCCTCTCGCACTTCCATCTGTTCCCAGACCTTCCAGTCTGGATCGTTCCTACTGTTGATCTGCTCCAGCGAGAAGTGCCGCCAGTTTATCTGCAGATTATCTCCGTACTCCTGCTTGACCTGATCCAGCCACACGGCTGCATTGTAGACCCAGGGTCAAGCGTAGTCGAACCAGACATCCACTTTGACTTGATCTGCCATTGTCCGCCTCCAATGTAGTAACCAATACGGACAGGCACACGCAAGGCCCGCCCAGCTTCGGCTGCATTGTATCACCCTCACACTGACTGCGCAGCGCGACACCATCTTCTTGCTTGCCGCGCCGCGCTCGGTTAGACGACAATACCTGTCGGGGCAGTTACACGTGCGACAGATCAGGAGGGACGCCGCTTGATTAAGAACTTCTCAGTCCTCTACGTCGGCAACATCGATCTTGAAAACGTAGGCGCCGATGGAACGCCTGCCGACCAGCGGCGATACTCCAACGACAGGCTCATGGAAAGCCTGGACACCGCAGGACAGGTAGCCGGACTCATGGACGACCTCGGATTCCACACGCTCTGGATGGCCGAGCACCACTTCCAGCGCGAGGGGTACGAGTGCATCCCCAACATCATCCTGCTTGGGACCCACATGGCCGCTCACACCAAAACGCTCAAGTTCGGCTGCGCCTTCAACATTGTTCCAATGTGGCATCCGCTCAGGCTCGCCGAAGACTACGCGATGGCCGACATACTCACAGATGGCCGTATTGTTTTCGGCGTCGGTCGCGGGTATCACAGCCGCGAGGTCGAGACTTTCGGTGCCCCGGTTATAGACAACGACGCCAATCGTGCCTACTTCGAGGAGCAGATGGAAGTGCTCTTCAAGGCGTTCAACGAGGAATCGTTCTCACATCGCGGTGAGCACTTCACCATCCCGCCGGAGGTCGAGTATCGAGGATACGATCTCGAAGAGGTCACACTTGTTCCGCGTCCGAAGAACCTGCCGGTCGAGATGTGGCAGCCCATCGTCAGCGGCAGGACAATCGACTTCATCGCCAGACACCGTATCAACGGTGTTGTCGGACTGACTGGCGAGTCGCTCGTGAAGGACATCTTTGAACAGTATCGCGACGCCAACTCGAAGCACGGCCGCGAACTTCAGCTAGGAGAAAACCTCGCCCTGGAGTTTGGATTCTACATCGCCGACACTCAAGAGGAGGCGATGAACAACCTGAGGCCTTATCACGACGAGCGTTACAAGTGGTTCGCCCCCTTCGGCTTTGTCCGATATGCTGACGAACAAGGTCGGGTCTGGGGGACCCCAGGTGCTCCTGCTCGCACTCCCTTCATCGAGGACGGAGTCGAGCAGAAGGCGTGGATATGCGGGCCGCCTGAAGACTTTGTTGACTTCCTGCGCGACCTTGAGCGCAAGTATCCCAGACTCGAGCACGTCATATTGCACTGGGCCGAAGGAATGCCTCGCGCGGAATTCATGGAACAGCTTACGCTATTCGCATCCGAAGTAATGCCCGAGTTCAAAAGCTGAGGCTTCGACAGTTGGAATTAGAACAGAGATTGAAGAACCAGTGGACCGAGGCCGCGGAGGACTGGTTCCAACAGAATCAGGCTGTACGCACGGGTATGCTGGACTCATGGATGCTGAGTGCCTTGGGCAATGTTGCTGGATTTATGCACTTGGGAAGTCCGTGGCCTGGGCTCTTAGGTCTGATAAAAGGGCCGCGTCCCAAACATCAGGAGACTTGACTATGAAAATAGGTGCCCACGTATCTACAGCGGGCGGTCTTCACACCGCATTTGGCCGCGCGACTGACATTGGAGCGGAGGCGATCCAAATATTCGCGTCCTCACCCAGGGCGTGGAAGTTCCGAGACCTGAAGCCGGAAATCGTCACGAAATTCAAGGAGGCTGGCGCAGAGACGGGAGTCGGTCCGGTGTTCATCCACGGCAGCTACTTGGTCAACATAGCCGGCGCTCCGGACCTCCTACAGAAGTCTGTAGAATGTCTGGTCCGAAACATGGAGGTCGGCGCTGAGATCGGGGCCACGGGCGTCGTGTTTCATGCGGGCAGTCACAAGGGAAGAGGGTTTGACGCGGTTATTGGGTCAGCCGCGGCCGCACTGAGCGAGGTGCTGGAAGCGAGTCCAGAGGGTCCGCTTCTACTGGTTGAAAACAGCGCCGGGATGGGTGCCCACCTGGGCGCTTCCTTCCAGGAGCTGGGCGAGATGATCTCAGCGGTAGGCAGCGACCGACTCAAGGTCTGTCTTGATACAGAACACTGTTTCGCTGCCGGGTACGACATTGCCGACTCGGACGGCATTAACGCCGCGATGGACGAGTTCGATAGGCACATCGGCCTGGACCGCCTGGTCGTGGTTCATGCCAATGACGCCAAGGTTGAACTCGGATCTGGCGTGGATAGGCACGACAACATCGGCGACGGTTACATCGGCCTCGAGGGATTCGAGGTTATCATGGGCCACGACGCGTTCAGAGACGTACCGTTCATCCTGGAGGTACCAGGCCCCGACAAGAAGGGGCCCGACAAGGACAACGTCGACAGGCTGAAGTCGATTAGAAGCCGACTTCCGATTCCTGCATAGCCCGGTGAACGGGGATGGCTGAATCGGATGGGAGGTGGAGTTCGGCGCTCCTTGATGGCGGACTGCTTGGCGGAGGCAACTTACGTGCCGCGGTTCTGGGCGCGAACGACGGTTTGGTCTCCAACTTCAGTCTTGTAATGGGTGTGGCTGGCGGCTCAGGCGATCCCACGATAGTGTTGCTCGCCGGAATCGCGGGGCTATTGGCGGGGGCGCTTTCCATGGCTGCGGGAGAGTGGATATCAGTAAGCAGCCAGGCTGACGTCTACCGACACCTCATCCGTCGCGCGTTTTCAGTGTTCCACGAGTCTCCGACTCGTCAGGAGCGAACGCTATCTGACATTTACCTGTCCAAAGGTCTCACCGAGGCGGAGGCGAATGTAGTCGCCAGACGTATCATGGAGGACCCCGATGTCGCAGTGGACACAGTGGCTCGTGAGGGTCTTGGCCTCGACCCCAGCTCTTTGGGGTCACCAATTGGCGCTGCTGCCAGCTCCTTTGTTGCGTTCTCACTGGGAGCAATTATCCCGATAGTTCCGTACTTGGTGGATTTCGGCACTATGACGTTAACATTGAGCGCGCTCTTCAGCGCACTAGCGCTTGTGGCGGTTGGATCACTTGTCGCAGCCGGATCGGGACGTAGTCTTGTGTGGGGTGGCGCGCGAATGCTCATCGCAGGCGGGGCCGCCGCTGCCGTAACGTTCGGAATCGGTTCACTTATCGGGGTAGCGTTAGTCAGTTGACCACTGCCAGATTACAGGTTTATTGTCCGCCTGCCGAGCATTAGATGGTCGCACAAAGTGTTCTGTTCGGACTCGCCTTCGCAATTGGAATCGGCGTAGCCGACGTCATTTCCGCCGCTCTAACCCGCACTCTTGGAGTTCTGCGCACCGTATTCTTGTTGCAGATTCTCGGCGTTGCGGGCATGACCGCCTTCGCGGTCGTCACGGGTCAACTGGAGGCCCTTGAAACTACAGCCGTTGTCTCGATGGCCGGACTGACCGTGCTTGTGGTGTTCTTCTATCTGGGATTCTACAAGGCGCTCCAGCTTGGCCCCATTGCGATTGTTGGACCGATTGTGGCCGCTCACAGCGCGATGGTAGTCGTTCTGGCGGTTGTGTTCCTGGGCGAGAGTGTCAGCCAGTGGCAGATTGTGGCGATAGGGGCCATCGTTGCGGGCGTGGCCATTTCCTCTATCGACATCAACGCACTCAGGTCAGGGCGGACTGCTATCGGTCTTGGCGTCATTCTGGCGATTGTAGTTAGCATAGCGGCTGGATTCTGGCAGTTCGCCATTGCCGCTTTCTCAAAGGAGATTGGATGGTTCGCGCCGGTGTTTCTCACTCGTCTGTTCATGGTTGGGATGCTGGTGCCAGTCGTGGCTGTCCGACGTGAGCGGCCATGGAGTGGGTTGACCGGCAAACTGGCCCTTGCGATTGTGGCGGTCGCCGCACTCGAAACCCTCTCCCTGTTGGCGTTCACCCGAGGATCGGAGATCGGAATCGTTTCCATAGTTGCCGCCGCATCGACGGCCTACCCTGTGATCCCAATAATCGGCGGAATCGTCCTGTTCAAAGAGCGGGTGGGAGCTATCCAGTTCGTCGGGCTTTTCATAGTATCGTTGGGGCTGCTGGG
>DAOUHG010000077.1:0-5845 GCA_034428835.1 Dehalococcoidia bacterium | reverse complement strand
TATCCTACACTCGATGACTTGCCGCCAGACGTCAGGTATGGGTACGGTCACGGGGTCACAGCCAAGGAGAACCTGGCCAGCGATCATCGCTGGCACTTCGTGGCCAGGGCATCCGACCGAGGTATGCCGATGATCGTGCCTCGCGGGAAGACGACCGGAGGGTCGTCAGCCGTCAACGCCCAGATCTTCCTGCGTGGTGTGCCGGAGGACTACGATGACTGGGCCTCCTGGGGCAACGACCAGTGGGGGTACGAGAATCTGCTGCCGTACTTTCGCAGGATAGAGACGGACACCGACTTCTCAGACGACTTCCACGGCGGCGACGGGCCGATCATAGTCAGAAGGTACGCATCTGAGGACATGTTGCCCGAGCAGACCGCCTGGTACCAGGCTTGCAGGGAGTATGGCTTCGGGGACTGCCCGGACCACAACGACCCAGACTCGACCGGAGTCGGCCCATGCCCCTTCAACAACCCCAACCGGATACGCTGGAGTACCGCCCTCGGCTACCTGAACCCAGCGCGTGAGAGGCCCAATCTGACGATAGTGTCTGACGCGCTCGCGCACCGTGTCGTGTTCGATGGGAACAGAGCGGGCGGCGTGGAGGTCGATGTCGATGGGGAAGTGCGAACGTTCCTGGGAGGCGAAACTGTTCTATCCGCCGGCGCGATCGGCTCGCCCCACCTGCTGATGTTGTCTGGCGTTGGGCCGGCCGGGCACCTCTCCGAGTACGGTATCCCGTTAGTTAGCGACTCGCCGGGGGTGGGTCAGAATCTGCGCGACCATCCGCAGGTGCAGCTCGTGTGGCGCACCGTGCCCGGCTACGAGCACGATAAGGTCGGTCCCGGCATCCAGTTCGTTCTGAGATACACCGCCACCGGCTCGTCGCTCAGGAACGACATGCTCATACACCCCATCTCTCGCGCTTCCGAGAATAAGATCTACACCGACTGGGATAGGGATCCGATAGGAGTTGGCATGATCGCCGCCATCTACCTGGCCGAAGCCGCCGGTGAGATGAAGCTGAGGGACACTAATCCCCGAATTCAACCATACCTGGACTACAACCTGCTCTCCACCAGGTTCGATATGGACCGCATGAGGGAGTCGGTCCATATCTGCGTTGACGTCGCAAAGCAGGGCCCCTTGGCGCAGCTGATCGAGGAATTGGTGGACCCCACGGAGACTGATCTGGAGTCCGACGACGCTCTCGACGACTGGATGCTGAAGAACGTCCGAACAAGCCACCATATCTCCGGGACGTGCAAGATGGGCCCGGTGTCCGACCGCATGGCTGTCGTGGACCAGCACGCACGAGTCTTCGGGATCGAAGGGCTGCGGGTGGCCGACGCGTCCATAATGCCCGACTGCATTCGTGCCAACACCAACGCCACCTCTATCATGATCGGCGAACGAGTCGCCGACTTCATCACCGAGGGCGCCTGAGATACCATAGCCTATGACCTCCGAGACCTGCCTGCCCACGACAGCCTGGTTCCTGTATGACGAGACCGGCGTGCCGCTCGGACAGGTGCACCGTCCTCAGATTCCAGAGGTCGGCGTCCGAACCGAAGCCGGCGAGGTGATTGCATTCGAAGAGCTCCGCCCCACCTGCTCCATGCGCCGATTCAGGGTGGTGATAAGGGCTGCGTGAGCACTGTTGCCGACTACTCAGTTGACGAGGGGTCTCACGGAATTTCGCCAGCCTCCCGCAACTGCGCCAACACTATTTCCGTTGTTCCGAGGTACTCACTCGGTTGGGTTGTAACGAACTCCGCGAAAGCACGGCGTTCCTCTATAGGAAATTCCAGCAAATCTTCCATAAGGCGCTGCGTCCAACCTTGGCGATAGAAAAGCACGTCTATCTTGTTCAGCCCCAAGTCATAGATTGTATCCAATGCCCTCTGACGTTCATTCCCGGTTAGGTCGTTCCTCGGAACCACCTCGTGGGTTCTCATGTCGTAGTCGAAGTAGCGCTCCGGCCTCTCTAGTACATCGCCAGCGGCAGGATCGACGTAGCCGTTCTCGGGCCAATTGTTCTGCTTGTTATCGACGTTGCATCTGCGGCAACTGAAAACCCAATTCGACCACTCGTAAGCCAGATACGGGAAGCGTGACAGTGGCCTGAAGTGGTCGAGTGTTGAGGCACGGTCCCCAACCTCCACCGCCGAGTCGCAGTGCCTCTCACAGTACCAGCACATGCCGCCGGAGCATTCGCCCAAATGCCGCCTAAATTGGCCCCAGAAGGAATCGGTAGGAGGTGGTTCTACTCCGTCTTGGAAATAACGCACCCATCCTTCGGTGTACTCACGTGCATACTCCCCAACCCGGGCGGGTTCAGGGCCCCGATCTATCCAACGCAAATTCGCTATCCGCCATCTTGGGACAGTTCTGACTCGCGGGACTGAATGAACCGAAGCATCATGTCGGCATAACGTTCGCGCTGAAGTTCGAGAGGGCTGCTGCTGGAAAGTAAGTCCTCATTCACCTGTTGGCGCAGAATCTCCAACTCTTCACGCTCATCATCCGATAGCGACTCTTTCCTGCGCAGTTCACGCAATCGCTTGGCCCTGTGGATAGTCAACTCGTCCGTGGGCTCGTCCACACCCATGAATGTGCGCAGAATCTCGTCCGTGGTCCAACCGATGACGTCCTGCTCGTTGGTTGAGGCTGTGACCACGCCTTTTGCGTTCCTATCAAGCAGATGCACCTGCCCCGAACGCAAACCTGCAACGACAAACGGTGAGTGGGTAGTGGCAAAGATCTGCAATCCTTTAAAGTTTTCCAACAGGGCAGGGATCACCCGCCGCTGCCAGGTTGGATGAAGGTGGTTCTCGATCTCGTCAATGAGCAGTATGGCAGGCTTGTCCTTCCAGCCATCGGCGAATTCGTAGTGGTGCAGCATCTTATGGGCCAGCCAGCATATCCACAGGAAGGTCGTCTGCGTTCCCGAGCTGAGAAATCCAGCGTACAGTGGGGCCTGTCCCATCCCTTCTGAGTAGGTTGGCCTGTCTTCTGGCCTGACATTGATGAAATTGGGCCGGTCGATAGTGGTGAATCCCAAAGAACGGTGGATCTCTACTTCGTCGAAACTTGCCAGAGGTTGAAAGTCCAGGTCTTCTTCGTTAAGGCCGGTAACGTAGTTTCGGGGGTTGTCACCAGTTAGCACCTCCGCGCAGATGGATCTGACACACGAGAAAACTGTCTCACTCACTTCGAATATGTGGCGTGCTCGCCCTTTTTCTGCCGGAGCATCTCCTTTCTGCTGCTGTTCGAACATGGCAGCCGCCATCCGATGCATCTTCTCGTTAGCGACCTTGAAGTTCGCGCCGGAGAATGGCCTGCTCAACACCTCGCTGACGTCGGTGCCATCTTCGATTGAGGCTTGCCCATCATAAATCGCGGGAAGGCCTGTTCGAACAGGCCCAATATGGACAACCGGTGGATTCTCTCTAGCTTTTCCGGGCATCCCCGAGGCCGAGCGCGGCCAGTCTTCACTTGTGAACAGCACGTTCCCTTCAGCACTACCGATCCGCCCCCTATAGCCTCCCCTACTCACGCCTTTAAGGACAAACGTCCATCTCCTCCTGTTCCACACCTGAAAGGAAGAAGGTCGTCTACCTTCATTGAAAGCGGTGTCTATTTCACTTAGGAGAGCGCTCTTGCCGCTCGCGTTGGGCCCGATGAACAGGTTCACCCGCCAATCGAACTCCAACTTGACCAACTCGGTGAAAGGTGGAGTCTCGCTTATGTCCATCCCGGTTATGTGCATCGTTCGCCTCTGTTCCCAATTATAGGGAAGTCTCGTCGAATTCGACACGGCTCCACTTGTCGCAAGGCGACGTAGGACTCGTCTTCTTCACGAGCCTCCCGGAGGCGTAGCGAGGGGTCATGTCCTGCCTGACTACTAGCGTCGAATGCTACAATACGTCCATGTCTCCGCTCTACCACTCCGGGCAGGCGCTCGACCTGGTTCCAGGCTGGTCGATCTTCGACTACGCCGACAACCTACGTGTTCGTGTCCCCACGTCGTGCGGACGGACAGGCGAGTGCCATGAGTGCATCGTAGAGGTCAAGCGGGGCGCTGAAGCGCTCAGTCCTCTGACCCCCGCCGAAGAGTTTCTGAGAGGCAACTATCGACTCGCCTGCCAGGCTCAGGTGATCGATCCGGATGCGGACGTCGAGTTCGCCGTTCTGAGGCGACAGCCGCGCATTCTCACACACTCCGTTCGCAGACAGGTTGACCTCGACCCGCTTACTTCACGCGACGGCGACGCGGTCGTATTCGACGGCGTGCGAATCGACGCCTACCGGGGACGAATCTATGGCCTCGCAGTAGACATCGGTACGACGACGGTCGCCATGAACCTCGTTGACCTCGAATCAGGCGATATCGTCCACACTGCGTCGTTCGAGAACCCGCAGCGCTTCGGCGGAAGCGACATCATGCACCGCATCTCCTACGACGGGGGCGAGTTCCACGGAGAGCTGCGGCAGGTGATGCTCACGACGATTAACTTCGAGATCGGCGACATGGCCCGTGCGCTTGGCTTCCACCGTCGACAGATCTACGAGGTCGTGATCGTCGGCAACTCCACTATGCGGGACATGTTCTTCGATATAGATGTCCAGCCGATTGGCGAGAAGCCGTACAGGTCGATCGTCGAAGTAGAGTATCGCAGTGGCATTCGAGGTACCACCGCCCTTAACACGACAGCTCGCGAAATTGGACTGCGCGTCTTCCCAGGAGCGCACGTCTATGGTGGTCCGATCATTGGCAGCCATGTCGGGCCCGATGTAGCAGCCGACCTGCTCGCCGTTGGAATAGACGAGGAGGAAGACGACGTTATGCTCGTCGACGTCGGCACCAATACCGAGGTCGTGATCGGAAACCGTCACCGTTTGATGGCCGCCTCGTGTCCTGCTGGGCCCGCATTCGAGGGCGGTCAGATCACCCACGGAATGCCCGGCTACGACGGCGCCGTGGAGTCGGTCCGTATTCAGGGCGAATCAGTGGAGGTCGCGACCATCGGCGACGCGACAGTGCAGGGAATCTGCGGCTCGGGGCTTGTCGATCTCCTCGCCGAGCTCCGTCGATGCGATCTGATGAACGAGCTCGGCGCCTTCAAAGACGGTGGGTACGAGTTCGTGTTCGCCCCTGAGCAGCGCATGACTCTCTCCCGGGCCGACATATCGGCGCTCGCCCAGGCAAAGTCCGCCAACTACTCGGGCCAATTCATCGTCCTGCGGAGTTACGGGCTGCCCATCGGCTCGATCTCGAAGCTGTACCTCGCCGGGGGATTCGCCAACTATGTCAACGTGGACAACGCTCTGGCGGTCGGGTTCATCGCTAACGTAGACGCCGACCGTATTCACAAGGTGGGCAACGCCGCCCTCGAGGGGGCGACGATCATGCTCGTGTCCGCACGGCTTCGCCGACACATGGAGGAACTCTCCTCGACTGTCGAACACATCGAGCTGGAGACCACCCCAGACTTCTTCGACATTTTCGTGGAAGGGTGTATGTTCAAACCAATGGCTCTGTGACTCTCATGGAGAGAAGAGCGAGATTACGGACCCTACCTGTCATTCCCGCTAGAGGAGACCTTTGCATAACCCCCTCTCCCTCAGGCTCGACTTTGTACAATCATGCAGCGTAGCACAGGGAGTCGAGCATCCTATGGTAGAAGTCCCTTGGGATTTTCACCATGTCGAGGTTTGTGTGAGGAGGTGGGAGAAATAGTCGCGCTCGACCACAGAAGCCGGCGTGTCGTAGCGATCGCGTCGGCGAACGTGGGGGCAGACTTGTCGTACCATGCGCACGAACGCGACTCCACACCCACGA
>DAOUHG010000076.1:0-17583 GCA_034428835.1 Dehalococcoidia bacterium | reverse complement strand
AAGCGTTCCGAGTCGCTCGGACTCGTCGGCGGAAGAGGCAACCGTGTCGCTCACAGCCTCTACTAAGTCCAGCAGAAGTCGACGTTTCTGGCTTCGGTCGCTTGGGAATGTGGGTAGATTCAAACTTATGTCTTACTGGGATTCCGCAGATGAAGTCCGATTGGCCCCGATAGTGCGTTCAGTCTATTTCACTTTTCTGATTCAGGCTCGGTTAAGCATACTGCACACTGCCTTGCGCGAACCACGTTCCGATGGGAAACGCCTCTCAATGTCGACATCGTCAGCACCGTGCCACCGCCTTACGACATCCACAACTTCCCAATTACACGCCCTTCGGCGACAATGACGACTGAACCGCTCAAGGACATAGCGGCAAGCACCTTGATCTCCTGAGCAATAGCAAACAAATCGGCGCCTGTCGGTGCTCACTAGGAGTCGACCATGATACCAGCAGACCCCCTCTTTCCAACATTCGTCGTGGGAAGTCTTCCTCGTCCGCAATGGGTGCGAGACCTCATTGAGGAACGCAAGGCCGGGCACATCAGCGACTCCGAGGCTGAGAGGCTCCTTGACGACGTCGTGCCGTCCGCGATCCGCATGCAGGAACGGGCTGGCGTCAACTACATCTCAGACGGTGAGTGGCGTCGTGAGAGCTACGTAAAGGTCTTCACCAAAGCTGTGGACGGCTTCACCGACGATCTCATTTCAACCAGCGGCGGTTCCCCGTTCTCTCACCTGGGTTACCCAGCGGTAACCTCGGAGATGTCCGTGCGTCGACCGATTGCCTTGGACGAAGCAGAGTTTCTGCGCAAGAACACGAACTCGAAGATCATCGTTGCGGTTCCCTCACCGTACACCGTAGGTCGGCGCATGTGGAGTGCTGAACACTCTGCGGTGGCATACCCGACACGAGAAGAGTTCATCGAGGCGTGCATTCCAATTGTCAGAGATGAGGTGCACCGCCTCGCCGCTCTTGGCGTGGATATGGTCCAGCTGGACGATCCCTGGCTGGGGCTTCTGGTAGACCCTGTATACCGAGAGAACGAAGGAATAACCAGCATAGACCACGAGATCGAACTATCTGTTGGCTCAGTAAACCGAGTCGTCGATGGTCTCGACAGCGTACCCGTCAGCGTGCATATCTGCCACGCCCACTTCAACAGACAACACAACACGCAGGGACCCTACGACCTCATCATGGGTGCCCTCGCCGAAATGAACGTAGATCGCTTTGCCATGGAGTTCGCGACTCCCGACGCCGGTGGCATCGACGTTCTGAGGCGCTTTCCAAACGACAAGATGCTTGGCTTGGGCGTAATCGATCACACCGACCCACACGTGGAGACACCGGAGGAAGTAGCGGCCAGGGCAGAGGCGGCGATGGAATACGTCCCGAGAGAACGCCTGACACTCAACCCTGACTGCGGCTTCTCCCCCTCCAGCGCCAATCCAATGGACTTCGACGAGGCTTACCTCAAGTTGAGCGCCATGAGTCGCGGGGCCCATATTCTGAAGGAGAAATACGGTCGCTAGAGTCGGCCGCCGACAAGATTGACAATTCTAACTCCTCTCGATTATTCTGACTGTTACAGAGATGGGTAGCGGGAGCTGGGGAAGACCGGGCTGAGAGGGCGGATTGCAGTCGCCGCCGACCGCGATAACCTGATCTGGGTAATGCCAGCGCAGGGATTGAATTGCAACTTCACACGCCGCTGGTACAATACCGGCGGCGTTTCGCTTTGTTAGTGAGGGAGGACGGCCATGGAAGACAAGCTGGTCATTGCAGGCAAGGAGTTCAATTCCCGCCTCATGGTGGGCACCGGCCGGCATAGGACCAACGAGGAGATGGTGGAGTCCATTGAAGCGTCCGGGGCGGAGATCATCACCGTCGCGATCCGTAGGCTTGACTTGGACAATCTCGAAGAGAAGAACATTCTCGACTACTTCGACTGGTCCGAGTACACCATCCTACCTAACACTGCTGGTTGCAAGACTGCCGACGAAGCCGTTTTCACCGCCCGGCTGGCTCGCGAAGTAACAGGCTCGAACTGGGTTAAGGTGGAGGTGATTCCGTATCCTGAGTACCTACTTCCCGACCCGAGGGGAACTTTCGACGCCTGCAAACAGTTGATCGAAGAGGGGTTCGTGGTGCTTCCTTACATCCACGCTGACCCTGTTCTTGCCAAGCATCTCGAAGAGATTGGATGCGCCACTGTTATGCCCTTGGGCTCTGCTATCGGTTCCGGCCAGGGTGTGCAGACCCTTGACGAGATAAAATTGATCATTAGGCAGTCGAACGTCCCGGTAGTAGTAGATGCCGGCCTGGCGGTACCCTCAGATGCTTCCGTCTCGCTGGAGGCGGGGGCCGACGCCGTGCTGGTGAACACCGCTATCGCCCAGGCTGCAGATCCGGCCGGAATGGGAGAGGCGTTCAAGCTCGGCGTCCTGGCGGGCCGAATGGCATACAACGCCGGCCGAATCGTGCGAAGAGACACGGGCGTCCCCTCGAGTCCGGTCGAAGGGGTCGCAGCGGCAACCGCCTGAAGATGCGCCCTCGGCTGAACACTCCCTGCCTGTGTCTTGTCACCGATCGGAATCGAACGAAGTCCGATGACGTCGCTGCAACCGTTGCCGCCAGCCTCGATGGAGGCGTCGGCATGGTGCAGCTACGCGAAAAGGATATGTCGCCATTCGAGTTGCTGAGACTGGCCCGACGCCTGCGCCGCGTGACCCAGGGCAGAGCATTGCTGATCGTCAATGACCGCGTCGATGTCGCGCTGCTTGCAGGAGCTGATGGAGTGCAGCTTGGCGAGACGGCGCTGGACGTTGCGGACGTTCGGCAGCTAGTCGGTCCCGACATGCTCATAGGGAGGTCTGTGCACTCCGAAGTTGGCGCTGTGGACGCCGAGTGCCAAGGCGCTGACTTCCTAGTTCTGGGCACTGTGTTTGAGACCGCTTCCCACCCGGACGGTCTTGTCGGAGGCCTCGACTTGGTAAGAGAGGTCACTGGAGCAGTGGGAGTACCCGTATTGGGCATTGGTGGAATCGCCTCCTCCAACGCCCAGAGCGTCCTGGAAGCCGGTGCGAGCGGAGTGGCAGTCATTACGGCCATCAGCATGGCGGACAATCCACGGTTGGCTGCCTCCCACCTTTCCAAAGCGATTGGAAGCAAAATCCCAAGTCCGGCGAGTCGATAGATGATTACTCTCACAGTCAACGGCAAGCCCCGAGAGGCCGATGGCCCGGTCAACATCAAGCGTTACCTGCTTGACATCGGAATCACCCAGACTGCCATTGCGGTCGCTCACAATGGCACGGTCATTCCCCGGGCCGAAGTAGATTCCGTCACGCTCCAGGATGGCGACACACTCGAGATCGTCCGCGCCGTCGGCGGCGGTTAGCCGCTGTAGATCACCCGCCTACCGGCGGCTTACGCCCGGATATCACGACGGCAAACGGCACATGGGTGAGTCGTTCTCGATGATCGGCCCAGTACTTGCCCGCGTAGGGCGACTGCTCATTGTGTCCCGGGGCAATGGGGTAGGGCTCTAGTAAACTCTCGACGACTAGGCCCGCTCCGGTGACCGCCGCGACCAACTCTTCAATTGTCCTGAAGAAGGTCAGCCCCGGCGAGTGGCCGTCCGGCACCGGTTCCTCCCAGACCTCAACCGGCGGGTTGAAGTAGTCTGTGACAAGCAGAGTGCGTCTGCCCATCTCCCAGTCGAAAGCCGTCAGCGGATGTACGGTGGACATCAGGAGTTGCCCACCCGGACGGATAAGTTCAGTGCAGCAGGCGACGCAGGTCACCAGGTCTGGGATAAACTCCCACCCGAACGCCGACAGGATGAGGTCGAAAGAATTCGGCCGAAACATCGTCGGAGAACCCATGTCTCCCGCAATCAGCTCGAATGACTCACCCGCCGGACTCCTAAGCGAGCGAGCGAACTCCAGTTGCGTTGCAGAAATGTCGAGCGCGACGACGTCCGCGCCCCAGGAAGAGAGCGCAACAGAGTTCTGCGCTCCCCCACAGGCGAGCTCGAGCACTCGCTTCCCACGCACATCTCCCAGAAGTTGGTAATGTCGCTCCCCGGGTGCGAACGGTGCGTAGTGAACGTCCGTAGTTGAGATAGCACTCTCGGCCTGGTAGGACTCTGACATAGCATCCCATCCGGCCCTGATGGCGATCTTGATGTGCGAGTCTTGCACGATGAGTCCGACTTCAGAAGCCGGCGATCGCCGACCTCAACTCGCTTATCGCGTTCGACACTGGCGTTGTGTCGTTGTAAACAGCAGAACCGACTACCAGTTGGTCGGCCCCAGCACGAACCACTAGCCCCGCATTCTCGACTTTGATACCGCCGTCAACTTCCAGCGTGACCTCTCGGTCCAGTTTGTCAAGCAAGCCACGAGCGCGGCTAACCTTATTGACCATCGAATCTATGAACTGCTGTCCACCCCAGCCAGGGTTGACGGTCATTACTAGAAGCAGGTCCAGGTCCGCGATCACCTCCTCGACAGTTCCGAGACTCGTGCCCGGGTTGACTGCCACTCCAGCCTCCATACCATTGTCCCTGATCTGAGCTACTGAAAGGTGCAGATGTGGACACGCCTCGCGGTGGACGATCAACCGGTCTGCACCAGCGTCGCGGAGTTGACCAAAGTGATTCTCGGGCTGCTCGACCATCATGTGGACTTCCAGCGGGAGCTCAGTGTGAGGTCTAATAGCTTCAACTATAGGCGCACCAAAGGTTATGAGTGGGACGAACTGGCCGTCCATGACGTCGATGTGAATGCAGTCGGCGCCTCCCTGCTCCGCCTCCGCCACCTGCTCACCCAGTCGCGCAAAGTCGGCCGACAGGATCGAAGGTGCGATCCTAACATTCTTACAGGTGCTCAACTTCACCCTCCAACAATGCCCGTGCCTTGCCTACGGCCTCGCGCACTCGTCCATGCGCAGTGCCGCCGTGAACGTCTCGCGCCGCGATGGACGATTCGACCGTGATCTCGTAGACGTCCATACCGAACAGTTCCGAGTGTGCCCTGTACTCTTCCAGGGTCAACTCCTCGAAACCCACGCCGTTCTTCGCCGCTTGCTCCGACAATCTGGCCACCACTCTGTATGACTCTCGGAATGGCACGCCCTTAGCGACAAGATAATCGGCGATATCAGTCGCGAGCACATAGCCGCCGCCCGCCGCCCTGCTAACCGTCTCAACGTTGATGCTAACCCCAGTCAACATATCGCCGAATATCCTCAGAGTTGCCAGTATGGTGTCAAACGAGTCGAAGAACCCCTCCTTGTCTTCCTGCATGTCCCGGTTGTACGTAAGCGGGAGGCCCTTTAGCGTGGTCAATAGACCGATCAGACTGCCGTAAATCCTTCCCGTTTTGCCCCTCGCAATCTCCGCAAAGTCAGGGTTTCGTTTCTGCGGCATGATACTGCTGCCGGTCGTGTACTCGTCGGACATTCGTATGAAGCCGAACTCCTCCGAAGACCACAGAACAAGCTCCTCGGCCAGACGGGATAGGTGTAGCGCGCAGATCGCCGAGGCCGAGTGGAAGTCTAGCAAAAAGTCCCGGTCGGAAACCGCGTCCATACTGTTGGCAGATACGCGTGAAAAACCAAGCTCATCGGCAACGAACTGGCGATCGATGGGGTAGGGGAGACCTGCGAGCGCCCCGCTCCCGAGAGGCAGGACGTCTGCTCGGTCAAAGGCCTGATGGAAGCGCTCAGTGTCTCGGCTGAACATCTCGTGGTACGCCAGCATGTGGTGGGCGAACAGCACAGGCTGCGCCCTCTGCAGGTGCGTGTATCCGGGCATCGGGAGCCGCGGATAACGCTCCGCCAGCGACACCAGTGCCGAACGTAGGCTGTGGAGCGCCGCGACGATGTCCGTAATCGCCTCCTTGACGAACATGCGAACATCAAGTGCTACCTGGTCATTGCGGGACCGTGCGGTGTGGAGCCTGAGCGCCGGTTCGCCAATCAGCTCGAACAATCGGCGCTCGATGTTCATATGAATGTCTTCCAGCTCGGCCCGCCAGGGAAAGCCGCCAGCCTCAATCTCACTCTGCACCAGCTTCAGCCCTGCAACAATCGACTCGCAGTCGTTGCGAGTAATGATCTCCTGTCTGGACAACATCCTGGCGTGGGCAATCGAGCCTGCGATGTCCTGTCGGTACAGTCGCCGGTCGTAGTGCAGCGAGACGGTGTAGTCGGAGACGACCTCCCTTAGACCCATCGCCGAAGTCAGTCCGGGCGCTTGGGAACTAGGAACCTGCGCCTCATCGTAAGGATCTGCTCTTCCCTTTGATTGTGCGCTCTGGTCTCAATATAGACGATTCCTCGATCTGGCCTGGAGCCGGACTCCCGCACTTCGAGGATTTCGCTCTCGGCGTACACGGTGTCACCGTGGAACGTGGGGCCCGTATGTACGATTTTCTCATACTCCAGGTTTGCGATCGCCTTACCCGACATCTCAGGGACGCTCATGCCCACCACTAGGCTCAGGACCAGCGCGCCGTTCACCAGGATCTGCCCGTGTTGATGCTCGGACATGTACTGTTCGTCGATGTGAAGCGGATTGTGGTTCATCGTGAGCAGCGAGAACAGATGGTTGTCCATCTCGGTGATCGTCTTGCCCGGCCAATGCTTGTGAATGTCGCCGGGGACGAAGTCCTCCAGGTACCCTCCGAACGTGTCGCGCCTGTCGTGGATCATTTTTCCTTCTCAGCCTGTGTTGTGTCCTGGCTCAGCGTGTCGATGCCTTAAACCCTGTGCCTCTCCAGCAGACGCCTGGCGATCAGAAGCTGCTGGATCTCATTGGTGCCCTCTCCGATAATCATTAGGGGGGCGTCGCGGTAGTAACGCTCGACGTCGAAGTCCTTGATGTACCCGTACCCACCATGAATGCGCATGGCCTCCATCGCGACTTCACCACAAGTCTCCGATGCGAACAGCTTCGCCATCCCTGCTTCAAGGTCTACTCGCTCTCCAGCGTCCTTCTTTGCCGCCGCGTCGTAGGTGAGAAGCCGCGCCGCCTGGATTTTAGTTGCCATATTTGCCAGCTTGATCTGGATAGCCTGGTGATTCGCGATCGGCTCACCGAATGCCTCGCGCTGCTGCGCGTAGCGGATTGCAGCGTCGAATGCGGCGGTTGCCACTCCAACGGCCCGCGCCGCGACATTGATCCGACCACCTTCGAGTCCAGACATCACTTGCTTGAATCCTTGACCTTCAACCTCGCCAATCAGGTCCTCGGCTCCCACGCGACAGTCCTCGAAGATCAGCTCTGAGGAGTCCAACCCCCTGTAGCCGAGCTTGTCCAGATGCTGGCCGACACGAATACCGGGGTTCGGCTTTTCGACAAAGAAGCAACTCATTCCGCGATGCCTGGGCTCGGCATTCGGGTCCGTCTTAGTCAAAACAGCGAACGCGTTCCCATGCTCCGCGTTGGTTATGAACATCTTGGTGCCCCGAATGACGTACTCCTCACCATCTCTCGTGGCCGTTGTGCTGATGTTCTGGACGTCGCTCCCGGCCTCGGGCTCTGTCAGAGCCAGTCCCCCGCGAAGCTCCCCGCTTGCCAGCCGTGGCAGTATGCGTTCCTTCTGGTGGCTTGTTCCGAAGTTGGTGACGATGTGGGCCAGAACGTGGTGTGTCCCGATGATGCCGCTCACGCTCATCCACCCGCGGCTGAGTTCCTCGAATATTACCGCAAACGTCGTGTAGTCCAAGCCAAGTCCGCCGTACTCCTCCGGAATAGTAATTCCGAACAAGCCCATCTCCCGCATCGGCTCTATCAACTCTTGAGGGTAGATATCCTCGTTGTCGTACCGCTGCGCGATGGGTTCGACCTCACGCCTGACGAAGTCCCTCACAAGGGTGGTTATCTGGCTCCTAATCTCCGATTGAGCTGCGATTGCCATGCGAGTCCCTCTTCGCTTCATGCGAGGCGCGATCCAGAAGATCGATCGCACGATTGTCTTCAAGCGACGCCCACAGTCGAGACATCGCGAGATTAGCTAACTGTAAGCCCCGACCCTCGCTGAAGTCCAGAGCCGCCCCGATCATTCCGACGAAGGTAACCACGTCCAGCAGCGCCCAGCGGACGTCTTCGAGACATTCTGATTTGTCGTATCCTTCCACCCCTAGTGACGCGAGCGTCTCGACATACGACGCCAGCAGGTCTTCCTGGTACGTCCGCCTCGTTTCCTCGTCCAACGAGGTAGAGATGAAGTAGGCAAGGTCGTACGCGCCCCGCCCCACGCGGACGGCCTGCCAGTCGATAAACTTCACGCCGCTAGCCTCGAAGAAAGCGTTGTCAGCCCGAACGTCGCCGTGCAGCAGCGTCGCGGGAGTGGCCCCCAGCCGTTCTTTGATCGATGCTACGCGCGGCGCAGTCAAGTAGGCGGCATCCGAAAGCCCCGCCGGGATCGTGATCGCCGACTCCCTCACTCGCCTCCACGATGCACTGTGCATACGCATCGACGCGCTCGCCCTGCTGTCGAATCTCCGAACGCCCAAGAGGGCGGCGGCCCCGCGTTCGTCCCAGAACTCGGCGTGAAGACCCGCCAGTGCGGTCACCACCTGCCTCGCCTGCTCGGGCGTGCATCCCTCGATCTGGTCACCCGCTTCCATCTGCGAAAGGTCCTCCAGAAGCAGGCATACCGAACCGGACTCGGCATCGAAGTATGAGTAGTAAGCCCTCGGCGCGATGCGCGCGCGCCGGGCCAGGTTGGTGTAGAAGTCCGCTTCCGCGCGATAGACGCCCAGTTGCGTTAGCAGCGTGTGTGTGGACGGATGTGACGAAACTGTTTTCCAGATCAGCGTCGCGGGGACGTCACCGCCTGAATCGGAATCGTGCGGCGTCAGTTGAATTCGGTAAATCGACCCTGCGAATCCGGAGCCGACTCCCACCGTCTCAACGCATAAATCAGCTATTTCAGAGCCGAGCGCACTGCTCACCCACTCGGCGGACATCTCGCATGGTCGAGAAGGGGACCGCATGTCACTCAGCGCTCCGCGCCAGCCCTCTGTCGCTTTCCAAAGTTCTTGGCCGAAATTCCGAGCACCTTGAGGAACCCTTCCGCGTCGGTATGGTCGTACGTGCCCATTGCCTCCATCGAACTGTCGTCTGTGTACAGAGAATGAGGCATCGCGTCAGGCGTATCTTCGGCCGTGTCGAAGTAGACGTTTCCGCGGTGCTGTCTCACAGTGATGGTACCCGTGACGAGCGCGGTAATGGGTTCGAGCGCGGCCAACGCGGACGCCGTCGCCAGGTCGAGCCAGTATCCCTGGTAAATCTGGACGCTCACAACACGCGAAACGTGTTCGAAGAACTCCCTGGCCCGACGGTCGAGCACGAACTGGAGTAGAAACTCGTAGGACTGCCCAAGTAGCTCCATCCCCGGAGACTCGTAGATGCCCCTGGACTTAACCCCGACGAACCTGTTCTCGACTACATGAGTCCCGATTCCGACCCCATGAATCCCTGCTACTCTGTTCGCCGTCTCAATGACACCTTCAAGATCGAGCGATTCACCATTTATCTGAGTCGGAACGCCGGATTCCCACCGAATCGTAACCAACTCGGACCTGTCCGGAGCGTCCCACGGCCACACACCCATACCGGGCTCGACGAAAGTTGGTGAGATAGTAACGTCTTCAAGATCGCCCGCTTCGTGGGTCAGACCCAGGAAGTTTGCGTCAGTCGAGTATCTCGACTCGCGCGCCGGTCTGATCGGCAGCCCGTTCGCCTCACAGTACTCGATCATCTGCTGCCTGCCTGGGAACTGCTCCACGAACTCAGGGTCCCTCCAAGGCGCATAGACCTCGGTTTCAGGGTCGATCATGTTCGCCGCGAGCTGGAACCTGACCTGGTCATTGCCTCGTCCAGTCGCGCCGTGAAACATCACGTCGATGCCGCGCTCTCGAAACTCAGCCAGAATCGCGCTCACCGTGATGGGACGCGCAATGCCGGTCGTGTTCCAGTACCCACCTTCGTAGCGTGCCTGCGATTGGATGACCTTGAGGCCTGCCTCGGCAAGCGCCGCTCTACCCGGCACAATTACTGCGTCAGATGCCCCGCACCCGATCATTCGGTCGGCAATCGCAGAAAGATTCTTCTCGTCCGGCTGGCCGAGATCGACCGTGAAACCCTGGACCTCGAAACCCTTCTCTCTTAGCCAATGTGTGACAGTGCAGCTGTCAAGGCCGCCGGAGACTGCTCCCCCAACGACTGACACTTTCTTCTCTTTCAATTCCCGCCAGTTCATAGCAGACCGCCAATCCTTTGAGCCTGTACTTTTCCTTGGCCACTAGCATGTATTCGGGATCCCCACACGATGCTACCTTACGCAGGCACGGAGGTAACCATGCGATACAAGGACTCTGGAGCAAAGTCGGCGCCGTTTCCCCAACATATAGTGTCGAGCTCCCGATCCAGCCGCACTGTTCGGAAGTAGTTGATGTCTTTGAGAGGCTCGAACACATCCCCCCATAGTTCGTCACTCAGGTCAACTTCCCCCTCAGTACCGTCTTGGAATCTGAGCCAGACCCTGAAATCCTCTACGTAACGCATGTCCTCTATCGCCGGTGTCATCGTCACTACTCCAGGGGCCTGATTACAGTGAGGGGCCTTCGTTGTTGGACTCGAGCCCAGTTTTCTTCCAGTTCAAATTGATGTAGCTCATGCCACTCCAACACCAAACGCAGTGCTCTCCTTGGGAATCGACCTTCGACGACACCATCCGATATCCCTATTGTGGCGCGAAACTCACCATATCGCGCATGAAAGTGCGGCGGCGAGTGATCACCGTAGTACATCGTAATCACGATGCCAAGGAACCTGCTGACCTCGGGCATGTACTTGGTTGTCGTGTCGTCTAGGGCGCCCGCACCCCGCGATCGCCCTGTCCTTGTCTATCTACTAGCTGCCCACCGCCCCGATCGCCGAATCCAGCCGCTCCATGGCCTGGTCTATCTCCTCTGCGGAAACCGTCAGAGGCGGCATGAGCCGAACAGCGTTCGGACGAAGCGGGTTCGTTAGCAGCCCCGCGCTGTTGCAGTTTGCGACAACGTCGGGCCCGATGTCGGACTCGAAGATCACGGCCCACAGCAGCCCCATCCCCCGAACCTCCTGGATCTGGTCGTATTTTGACTCCAGATTCGCGAGACCGGCGGCCATGTGGGACTCCATTGCGGCTGTGTGCCCCGACAGGTCGTTGTCGATGATGTACTTGGTTGATGCGTAACCTGCCGCGCAGGTAAGCGCATTGCCTCCGAATGTCGAGCCGTGGTCGCCAGGCTCGAATGCACACGCCTCATCCTTGGCCATAAACGCGCCTATTGGCACGCCGCCGCCAAGACCCTTGGCGAGCGTCATGATGTCTGGCTCGACCCCAAACCTCTCATACCCGAACAACGTGCCCAACCTTCCCATTCCGGTCTGGACCTCGTCGAATATCAGCAGTAGACCTTCTTGGTCGCACAACTCACGCACGTTCTTTAGGTAGCCTTCTGGCGGGATGTTTACGCCTCCCTCAGCCTGTACGGGCTCAATCATGACAGCGACCGTTCTGTCGGTGATGGCCCCCCGCAGCTCTTCGATGTCGCCGAATGCCACATGGGAGTAGCCGGGCGGAATGGGCTGGAAAAGCTCCTGATAGTGTGGCTGACCGGTCGCCGACACGTTGGCCATTGTGCGGCCGTGGAAAGAATTCAACGCCGTCACGATCTCGAAAGCCCCGTTGCGATTCTTCGCCCCGTACCGGCGCGCCAGCTTCATGGCCCCTTCGTTTGCCTCTGCCCCGCTGTTGCAGAAGAACACCTTGTCCAGGGCAGAGTTCTCGACCAGTATCTCTGCAAGCTGAAGCTGCGGGATCGTGTAGAACTGATTTGAAGTCTGGAGAAGCGTCCTCGCCTGCTCGGCGATCGCGTCTGCAATTGCCTCATTGGCGTGGCCAGCGTTGTTCACGGCCCAGCCTGACGTAAAGTCCAGGTACTCCTTGCCATCTACATCCCATACCTTCGTGCCGTCGCCCTTTACTATGACGATGGGCTGACGGCGCACCACAAACATGTAGTACTTGCTCTCAACATCAGTCCAGTTGGTTGTCACGTCATTCACCTCCGGTAAGTTCCTTGAGTTTATTCAGCGCGTCTTCCAACGCCCTCAGGTCGTTCTTCATGCTCTCTACAGAGTCGGATACTATCGTGACCTGCATCTGCAGCTCGGTTCCACTCCCCGGCTCAGGTGAGGCAGGAGCTTGAGAATCTCGTGGCGAATCGGGCTCGCCCACCGAGGCCAGCGACTGTTCGCCAGTCAACGACGCAAGGGCAAGACCCAATGAGTCCTCCATCACTACCCGTTCAGCGGTCGCAAGGATCACCCGCTTCAGCTCCGGGAAATCTACGCCCTCAGCCCGAATATATACGGGCTCAGCGTACAGCAACGAATTACCGATCGGTATCACGAGGAGATTGCCCCTGAGACACGCGGAACCTTCTGAGCATCTCAACGTGAACCAGGCCGAAATTGCCTGATCGTTGTCAATCCTGGCCTCGACCTGCTCCGGTCCGTCTATCTGACGGTCTTTGGGGAAGTTAAAAGCGACTAGCTTCCCATAGTTGTCACCGTCACTACGCGCGGCGAGCCAGCCAATGAGATTCTGCCGCTCGCTGGGAGTGTAGGGGAGTAGCTGCATGAACTCCTCATTTTCCTCACCAGGCAATCTCATTATCACGTAATATGGCTCCACTGGCTGGAGCGTATCGCTTTGACCGAATTTCTCTTGCGGTATCGCCCACAGGTCCTCGTTATTGTAGAAGTCCTGCGGGTTCTGCATGTGATACTTGATGTACTTCCCAGCTTGTTCAGAGAAGAAGTCCTGTGGGTACCTGACGTGCGATTTCAGCTCCGGAGACATCTGGTCAGCCCGAGCGAACAGGTCTGGGAATATCCTCTCGTAAGTGAGGATCATCGGGTCATCCTCATCCCAGATATAGAACTTTAGACTTCCGTCATGGGAGTCCACTACCGCCTTGACGCTGTTTCGCATGTAGTTGAAATGAGTAGCGAATCCGCCCTCCCCGGTAGTTATCACGGTCGGCTCCGAGTATGGGAAGTGGTCCGTCGTCGTGTAAGCGTCCTGTACCCAGGACAGCCTTCCGTTGGCCGCCACGATGTACGGGTCCCGGTCCAGTTGGAGGAATGGCGCGACTGATGCCACCCGTTCCTGGATCTGCCTGCGGTACTGCAAACGGCTGTGCGGCTCTATCTCCCCGCTGATCAGGACGTTTACGTCACCAAACTGCCATGCGTATGCCAAACGCCGAAGGAACGAGTTAAGCTTCACTCCTCCACTGCCATCATAGTGGTTCCTGAATAGGTCGCCTTCCTGTGTCTGGTAGTCTATCTCCGCCGTGTTGGAGTTGACTATCACATAGTCAACCGTGTTCTCACCGTAGTAGATCCGTGGGTTGTCAACGATCAAATCCGGGGGAGTTTCGCCGTCATGAATTCCGATTGGTATCGCCCCGTCAACAGGGATATCCTTGGCGAAGAACTCTGGCCTCCCTTCAGGGGTAAACTCAGTCGCCGGGCTCATCGCAATCCCGATTCCGTGGGTGTACGAGAGCCTGGTGTTTACCCAGGTCTGGTCCTCCGGCCCCAGCTTTTCTGGCGCAACCTCTCGCGCAGACAGGAGCACCTGCCTGTACTCGCCATCTATGTAGTACCGATCGACGTCGGCGTCTTTGAAGTCGTAGTACGGTCTGATGAGCTGGATCTGTCTGTACACGCTGGACAGCGGCCTGTAGTCCCACAGCCGAATGTTATTGACCGTCTTGAGATTGTCCTCTATGATTTCGGAACTCAGAACTGTCTCCGCCGGATAAAACTCCTCTTCGATCCGGTGTAGAGCGAACGCCTGCCGCGTAAACTCGATGTTGCGTGCAATGAACGGACTCTCCTTCACGAACTCGTTCGGAGTCACTGAGAACTGCTGAACTACTGCCGGCCACGCTGAATTCAGCACCAGTCCTAGCACAACCCAGAGTACAACTGCGCCTATTACGATCCGCAGCTCTCTGAGATACACGTTTACCGCAATGAGAATCGCCGCCGCCGCCGCGATGATCGTCATGATCAGCAACGCAGGCTTCCTGGCGTTGAGATCAGCAAACGTCGCACCAAACACAGCCCCGTCTTCTGACAGCACGAGCGCCCACCGATCGATCCAATGACCGGCTGCCATTGTGAGCATGATGACTGCGGCAATTACGGAAATGTGAGCAAGTCGCGCTCCGGTTAACGAGAAGCTCATTCCCCGAAGACTGTAATTGACGAAGTTCAGGCCAACCGTAGTGAGTAGAGCAACTATCCCAAGACCCAGTACCCAGCCCTGGACGAACGAGTAGACTGGCAGGTTAAATATATAGAATCCCAGGTCCTGCCCATAGACAGGGTCCACCTGATTGAACGGCACCGAGTTGGCAAACCTCAGGAAGAGTTCCCACCTGGCGGCGAGCACTGATCCAAAGATCAAGCTCAGAATCACAACGACTATGACCGCGCCCCACAGGACCGCGCGTCTAAGCGTCGGGACCACCTCCTCAGGAATAGGCAGGTTTACTTCACCGGCTGAATGAAGGTGAGCCAACCTGAGGCTTACACCGAGTATCACACCAGTGGTTAAGGCGCCAATTGCAAACAGCGCTAGCCTCGTCACCGTGACCGTCAGGAAAATGCTCCTGAACCCCAGTGAATCGAACCACAGAAGGTCGGTGTAGATCCCCCTCCCAAAGGACACAATTCCAAAAACGACTATCAACCCTATTATCACGGCGCCCCACTTCAGGATAGAAGGGGACATCGTGGGGGGCCCAATGGTGGGTTCTAAAGGCGAATCGCCGCCGTTGCGTGGAAAGTCTTCTGCCATGTTATTTAATTCCTTATCCGATGCGCGTGCCTAAGGCCGCACCGTTTAGCGACTGGCGGAGTGCACCAGGCTTTCTTCCGTCGATAATGCGGGACTCGCTGCCTGATTTCAGGGCACGCACACACGCTTCGATCTTGGGAATCATTCCGCCTGAAATGGTCCCCGTAGACGTCAGCGCCTCTGCTTGCCGCTCCGTAATTCGGGATATCAGCCTGTGCCCGCGATCGAGCACACCTTCAACATCTGTGAGAAAGTACAGTTGGTCTGCCTTCAACGCTCCGGCAATTTCACCCGCCGCCGTGTCGGCGTTTATGTTCATCAGGGAGTTGGGATATGTGGGTTCGTCTGCGGGGCAACGTGCTACTGGCGCGATAACCGGAATGTAGCCTGCTTGAGAGGCAGCCAGGATAGGTGCCGTATCGACTTTCCTGATTTCGCCGACGTAGCCAAGCTCGGGGTCTTTGACTGCTGCGGTTAGCATCCCCCCGTCAGCCCCGCTAAGGCCGATTGCCTTGGCTCCTGCGGCGACCAACTGGGAAACAAGCTCTTTATTGATGAGACCCGCAAGCACAGCCACAACTATTTGAAGGCTGTCCTTGTCCGTGACACGGAGGCCGTTCTTGAACACTGGCCTTACGTTCTGCGCCGCCATCCACTCGGAGATAGTCTTTCCCCCGCCGTGAACAACAACCGGATTCGCGCCCTCTCTCTGAAGAGAGACCAGATCCTCAAGGGTGGTGTCGTGCTCCCCGAGAGTGCTGCCGCCGATCTTGACTACGATCGTCCCATTGGGAGAATGCTCCTTGGGCAAGTTCGACTTACGTGGTGTACGCCGAGTTGAAGGTTACGTACTCTTCCGTCAGGTCGGAGCCCCACCCGGTCGCCGAGTGGTCGCCGATGTTCAGGCTCACCCGGAATTCGACTTCGGGGGCGACCATTCCCGCGACAACAGCGTCGACATAGTACGGTATTGCCTTGCCCTCGTGAACAATGTGGATGCCATTGATGAAGATATCTATCTTCGACTCTTGAAGTTCGATCCCGCTCTTACCGAGTGCCATCATGATGCGGCCCCAGTTGGGGTCATTGCCGTGAACCATCGCCTTGACAAGGTTGGAAGACGATATCTCGCGCGCCGCACACCGCGCGTCCTCGCGGGACGTCGCTCCTTCCACGGTTACTGCCATGACGTGGCCGGCGCCCTCTCCGTCCCTTACCAGCTCTTTCGCCAGATAAGTGCAGACTTCGGTCAGGGCCTCTTGGAAAGCTCCCGCACCAGCGGAGTCGACGCTACCTATTGGGTCCCCGCCGCCCGCGCCGTTGGCAAACAGCAGCACGGTGTCATTGGTGGACTGGTCGCCGTCTACATCTATCATGTTGAAGCTTGCGTCAACCGCCGCGCTTAGCGACTCCTGCAGGAAGCCTTCCGGTATCGATGCGTCGCAGGTTATGAAAGAGAGCATGGTGGCCATGTCGGGATGGATCATGCCTACACCCTTCGCCACACCGCCGATTGTGTAAGTGTTGTCTCCAACACCGAACTGAGCGGCGATGTGCTTTGGACGCGAGTCCGTCGTCATGATCGAACGCGCGAAATCCGGTCCGCCGTCGTCGGTGAGTTCGATGTCGCCTATCTTCCCGCGAATCAGCGCCATTGGCAGCTCGACACCGATCACGCCCGTAGATGCGACCATCATCTCGCCCGTGCCTACACCTGCTTGCGCCTCCGCAAGCCGGGTCATATCGAGCGCGTCCTCAACACCCTGTTCTCCGACCGAGCAGTTAGCGCAGCCGCTGTTGGCAACGACCCCGCGCGCCGAAGACGAAGGAACGCGGGACCGCGTAACTGTCACTGAAGGCGACAGAATCTTGTTCCTGCTGAATGTACCAGCAACAGTCGCCGGTCGGTCCGACACGAGTATCCCGAGATCAAGAACGCCCTCTCCTGGAGTCTTGAGCCCTGCGAACACGCCGCCCGCCCTGTATCCGTTGGGCGAAGTAACCGAACCGCCTTCTATGACTTTTACGCCCGCTGCCATACGATCTTCCTTTGGGAGCTGCGCCGCCGAGGCCACATTCGATACGTCTATCAACCGACCCTTCCGACGGCTAGGGCAGTATAGCACACCGCCCCAAACACGATAAAGAATGCCAAACCCGCTTGACCCAGTGTCGAATTAGTTCGTACCAGTAGGGAGTAGATATGTCTCCTCTCCCTGAGTGCTAACAGGGGTACGTAAAAGTGTACAGACAAGCATGAATATCAACCGATAGACCCCCTCTCCCTCAGGGAGAGGGTTGGGGTGAGGGTGATTGACGCCGCTCCCCCTGTCAACGTTCAACAGTGAAAGTGAAAAGAGGCTTGAGTTCACGAGGGAAGTGCAAACTCTGCAATGCATCTGTCAATCCCGCGAAAGCTGATGAGGTGTTCAGTTCGCATAGGCGATATGGGATTCTAGGCTCATGTCACCAGTTCTTTCAGGCGCGTGACTAGGTAGTGTCGACATTTCACGTCATTCCCGCGAAAGCGGGAATCCAGGTGCATTTGGAAGCGGACATCGCGCCCGTTCTGGATTCCGGCCTACGCCGGAATGACGAAATTGAGTTGTTGAACTGCCTTATAATCAAATGTCAACACTG
>DAOUHG010000075.1:0-2962 GCA_034428835.1 Dehalococcoidia bacterium | reverse complement strand
CTGCTGCTGCTGGCTGAGCAGACCAGCGGGCAGCCAGCGAATACAGGAGGGAATGGGAACGGGAGCCGGCCAGTACAGCCCTCGGCGCGCCACCCAGCGTCGCACGGGGTGGTCCGGGTCCTGCTCGATGCGGAAGGACGCAGCCCAGAGCTGGCGGGGGTACTCGGTGCGGTCTCGCGGTGTCTCCTGGTTCTGCGGGGCCGCCGGGGTACGTGGGGCAGGGGAGTCATCCAGGCGCTGTCCCCAGATCCGCCATCCGGTGGCGCCCTCGATGGCGCGCCTGACCGAGTCCCGGTCGCAGCCGGCCCAGCACTTCACCGAGACGACGTCAGAGCCGTCGCGGCCGCGGTTGTCGCGGACCCCGAGGTGTGGGCGGTCCCTGCGGTCGTGGCAGATGCCGGGGAGCGACCACCAGCCTGAGGGCGAGCGTCTAGCACTGGGGTTGAGTCGTCGGGCGATGGCCTCGGCGTCCAGGTGGTACGGCCGGTTCATGGCGCGGATCCTGCCAGGCAGGTGCGCCGGAGCCGGGGAGTGGGATAGACTGGTGTCATGGTAGTGGGCCTCTCGCTAGCTTATAGAGGTCTTCTACGGTCGGGGCGGCTTTGCGACGGCCGCCTCGACGCATTTTATCACGTCGTGCCGCCGTGGAATGAGTGG
This sequence comes from Dehalococcoidia bacterium, assembly GCA_034428835.1. Lineage (GTDB taxonomy): Bacteria > Chloroflexota > Dehalococcoidia > Lucifugimonadales > UBA1123 > VXRN01. The sequence goes on along the minus strand of DAOUHG010000075.1, from coordinate 2,305 downwards.
AGGTCCAGGCGATTTCCTTCGACCAGGGCCTGTCTCAAGAGTTCACAAATCAGGCATTCTGGAGCCTTCTCCCGATACGGGCGAACTCGGGAAGAATGCCGACTTGGCCAATTCCCAAGAACAGCCGGTATGCTGATGTCACCCTCTCTATAGGCGCGGACGAACCTGCCACATGGTCGGCTGGGTTTCTCTCATCGGCAAGTTGCCGCATCGCCGCGGGAAGATCCTGGGTGAGAAATCGTACCTCGTTCTCCTCAAGCTGTCGTTGCGCAATGAAGTTCTTGAAGCGGGAGTCTTCGCAGACCTCGATGTAACGTCTGACACCGAGCGACGTCGCTTTCTCTGTGTCCCTGAGCGGTTTGGCCATGTAGGAGTAGCACATCTCCTCAACTGCTCTGAGAAGGTTGTTGAGAATCGACTCCATGCTCACACGCTGACGAGAGTTCCAACTCACGTCTGCGCTGATGAGCCTCTCCTGTGCGCGTTGGGACAGGGAAGTCCACGTGCCTCGGAAAAAGTAGCTCTGCAGACGACGCTCTGCAGCATCCGTCAGATCGGCCTCGCGCATCTTCCTGTACTCGCTGGAACTGAGCTGGGCGGATGCCCACTGCTTGGCGCCGTACCAGAACTCGCCCCATGTCACCGTACCCCGCCGATCGTCTGTGATCTCGGCGTTGAGCACAATGAGATCATCCCGTAGCTGGTCGAAGGCGGTCTCACTCTCGGCCGTAGTGACGGCAATCAGACGATCATCCTTCCTGTCTCTCAGTTCTGAGAAGTCTCATATGTGTATGGGCAGGTCTGCAATTGACCCGCAGTCCCGGCTGACCTGAATCCAGTCCTGATCCGACTCCTGGCGGGACCGGATGGCCTGGAATGTGTTGACCGCCTCCACCGCTGATACGTCCAGGCCCGTAAGTAGGCGCTGAAGTCGGGACTCCCAGTGGTGTTCCTCCGTGGCGATTTCCGGCCAGAGTACGTCGATGAGATCGCCGTAGAAGTTCGTGGAAGCGGCATCGTAGTACCTTGCTGCACCTGACAGGTAATGGAGAGCCTCGGAGTATCGACCCTCTGCACGCCGGACTCGCCATAGTTCCACGTACACCATGGCCAGGATTGCACCGGCCGAGGTGTAGTATGAGGGCGCTTCGCCAAAGAAGTGGCCCGGTCCTTTGGGCGTTGCTTCAAGACGTGCCATGGTTCGCTCAACTTCCATCAGGCACCCTAGACCTCCTCGGAGATCTCACTGTCCCTTCTGATTCTGAACGCGCGAGCGGCCGCAACGTGGGCGTAGACCATGAGTTCCAAATGGCTTGCCAGACTGTAATCTGCGTCCGGGACTTAGGGGACCTGGTGGCTGAGTTGCAGATGCTCGATCCACTCGAGAAACAGTTCCTCGCACTCACCCGGAACGTGCGGCCCTCCGGGAGTCTGCCCTTCCTTCCAAAGCTCATAGACTCCCCAGAACAGTCGCATCGCGTCGTAGAGCGCGTCGTCTGAGCCATCGCTTTTTCCGAAGTCATAGATTGCGTGATATTCAGGACGCCCTATTAACTCCAAGAGGTTCACGCGCGCGCGGCTGGTCTTCTGAAGGTCTCGTGCAAGTAGCTCCGCCAGCCTGATCTGCCAATGAGTATAGTTCGATTCTGATACAGTCATGTCCCTTGTCCTATAGGCTCGCATCCGGTCCGGCTACCTTGTCCCACAGCAGTATGACAGACACGATCCGGTTCATGGGGTCAATGGTCCGATAGCCTTGAGAGGCGCGTGCGGCCTGCTGTTCGTGACCGTCCCGCATAGGTCGAAGGTACAGCTTCGGGCGAACCGGCGACTGAACCGGTCCCGACCAACCCGGGGGCTGTGGAGAATACCAATCGTCGAATGTCAACGCCAACATAACTTTGTGCATTTTCGCCAAGCTAGATTTGACCCCCCTTATCCTATTGATCTGAGCGGTCCCCATGTTCAGATGATCCACTGAGCAGATGCTTTGAGGTCATCGGACCGGCCTGACGCTTGTCTCTGAGCCTGTAGATCTAACCGCGGGTGTTGAGCACGTAACTGTGGTGGAGCAACCTGTCGAGGATCGCGGTCGCTATCACCGTGTCCCCCAGCAGCCCGTCCCAGTCGGCGAATCCCTTGTTGGAGGTCAGTATGATGCTCCCTCTCTCTTACCGCGCCGGCACCAGGCTGAAGAACGCGGCCGCAGACCCCCGGGTCGTGTGGTCAGACGCTGCGGTCGGGGATTCACGCAGATCGGCGCGTCTCGGGCCGCAGGAGGAGAGCAGCGTTTACTGAACCGACT
>DAOUHG010000074.1:0-7074 GCA_034428835.1 Dehalococcoidia bacterium | reverse complement strand
GGATGATCCAGGCATAGAGCCGACCAACAACCGTGCTGAGCGAGCGCTGCGCGGGGCGGTGATCGCGCGCAAGGTGTCGCACTGCTCGAAGAACGAAGATGGTGCGGATGCGTTCAGTGCGTTCACCAGCGTAATCAGGACGCTGGCCCGCAATGGTGGCGATCAGTCACTGGTGGATGGTCTCTGCGGTGTGTTCAGCGGCGCGCCTGTCCACGCCCGCTCCACCTGAACCTCTTCCCCACCTCTACGCCTCCGCTAATCAATTACGATTTGATCTTGAGTGATTCCATGAATAAGGTGTGGGACTCGATGAGGCCTAGACTCAATCCCATGGATATCGCGAAAGTGTCCGTCGGACAGGACAAACTGCGTGACAAGGAGTTCACGGATGGGAGACTCTATTGTCCGAGATCATCAGCAGCGACGCGCTAGGCGTGGACAGGATGGACTATCTTCTGAGAGACTCCCACCACGCTGGTGTTGCGTATGGCAGATTCGATCACTATCGACTGATAGACACCATGAGGATTTTGCCGGCAGGTGAGAACTCCGATGAGCCGACGCTCGGCATTGAATCCGGCGGCATACACTCAACTGAGGCACTATTGTTGGCCAGATACTTCATGTTCATGCAAGTGTACGAGCACCCGGTTCGAGTAGCCTATGATATTCACCTTGCAGAGTTTCTCAGGGAATGGCTTCCTGGTGGACAATTCCCTCTTGATGAGGAAGCATTTCTGAGGTTGAACGACAACAAGGTGCTTGAGGGGATCGCAGAGTCGGCTCAGGATCGCGGTTCCCCAGGACATAAACAGGCAGCCCGGATCGTTGAGCGCAATCACTTCAAGAGAGTGTATTCTCCGACTCTGGCTGACAAAAATGAACATGGCAATCCTGTGGAAGCGGTGGCCAAAGCGTGCGCAGAACGGTTCGGTGAGGCAAATGTTAGGAGACGGGAGGCTCGTGTGCCTGATGAGGAACAGCAGCAATTCCCGGTTCTCAGCCCAGACGGCAGTGTAGAGTCATCACATGCGCTGTCGACAGCCCTCAGCAACATACCGACCGTAGATGCCGAATATGTCCTGATCGACCCAGAGTATGCAGAGGAAGCAAGCAGGTGGATTCGTTCAGAGAAAGACTCGATCCTAGCATGATCTACATAGGGGAATGGTGATGGAGCAGATTGAAGAACGGGAACGCAGAGCCCTGATTTGCCATCTCGTCCAGAAGATGCGGAAAGCAGGCAGTTGGGCTGGTCAAACCCAGATACAGAAATCTGTCGTGTTTCTCCAGAAGTTGCTGGGAGTACCGATGGGGTATGACTTTATCTTGTACAAGCACGGCCCGTTCAGCTTCGAACTTCGAAGTGAGCTTGCCATCATGCGCGTTCGTCTCCAGCTTGACTTGGAACCACACCGTCGGTATGGACCATCATTCACTCTGGGAGTTTGGGGCAAGAAGGCGTTGGGACTTCCCACAAAATATGAAGACGCTATCGAGTTCGTGGCCAGAGAAATCTCGGTCAAGGACACACGCTCCCTCGAACGGATCTCGACAGCCTTTTTCCTACAGGACAAACACCCATCACTAAACACCGGACAGACTGCCTCTGAGATCCACCGACTCAAGCCACACATCTGCGTTCTTCAGGCTCGTCAAGCGATCAAGGAGGTTGACGAGCTCAGGCAGAAGTTGGCGGTGATGAATCCCTGAGACTAACCGGCCTGTCGGGAGGAGCCACTCACCCCACACGCACCCGATTGGATCTTGTGCTCGAAAGTGGGTGATTAGCGTGCGGTTGCCTCGTTCATGGGCTGGTCGCGCTGGTTGCCGGGGCCTAGCCCTCGTAGTTGGCGAGGGCCTCGTCGGGGAAGTCGGCGTTGGAGTAGATCTTCTGGACGTCGTCGATCTCTTCGAGCTGGTCGAGCAGCCTCAGTATCTGTCCGGCCGTCCTGGTGTCGAGGGATACGGTGTGGCTTGGGATGAGAGAGACCTCTGATGAGCTGATGGAGGCGTCGCTGGACTCCAGGGCGCTTCGAACGTCTTCGAGAGTGCTGGGTTCGGAGAAGATCTGGAGTATCGAGTCGTCGGTATCGACGTCTTCGGCGCCTGCGTCGATCGCGATAAGGGCGAGGTCGTCGGCTTCGTCCTCGGTTGCCTCGATGGTTATCACGCCACGCTTCTCGAACTGCCAGGAGACTGAGCCGGCCTCGGCGAGGTTGCCTCCGGCGCGGGTGAGCGTGGTGCGGACGGACGACACTGTGCGGTTGCGGTTGTCGGTCAGTGTCTCCAGCATGATCGCGACGCCGCCGGGGCCGTAGCCCTCGTAGACGGCCTCGATCATCTGCACTCCATCGCCGCCCTCACCGGTGCCGCGCTTGACGGCGCGGTCGATGTTGTCGTTGGGCATGTTGGCGTCCCTGGCGTGCTGAATCGCCATGCGGAGCCTGAAGTTGCTATCCGGGTCCCCGCCGCCCTGCTGCGCGGCGACGATGATCTCGCGCGCCAGCTTGGTGAACAGCTTGCCGCGACGATGGTCGGTTACCGCCTTGGCGTGCTTGATCTGCTTCCATTTGGAATGTCCAGCCATGTCGAAACTCCGGTATAGGCGCTACTCCGGGATCGGCCAAAATTGGACTGCTACGGACTCTGTGTGAGACCCCCACCACCCCTGGATTCCGGCTTTCGCCGGAATGACGGAATGGTAGTGCGTACCAATCTGGGACAGGCTCCGCTCGGACAGAGGGGTCGGCCCAAGCCTGGAGAGGCGGGTGGGATTGGGGCAGATTCTAGCATGGGGTATGAGGGTGGTCAAAAGAGGAGTGAGCGAAGAGGAGTTAGGAGTGAGAGCCACCCCCTACCCTTCTGGATTCCCGCTTTCGCGGGAATGACGGATGGAGGAGTTGCTGGAATGGCGTAAGGAAGGGCCATTGAGATGTCGGAGGGCGACGTGTAGTGAACTGGTATCGCGTCTGGCGGGTCGTGTAGGATTGGGCTTTTCCCGAGCTGTCTGGACACGCTGTCATGTCACAGATCGTCGTTGAGAATCTCGTCAAACGCTTTCGGGTCGCGGAGCGCAGTCCCGGGATTCTGGGCGCAATGCGTGGTGTCGTCCACCGCCGGTACCACACTGTCGACGCGCTGGATGGGGTGTCTTTCTCGATTGAGCCGGGGGAGCTGGTGGGCTATATCGGCCCGAACGGCGCGGGGAAGTCCACGACCGTGAAGATCATCTCCGGCATTCTGGTGCCGGACGCCGGCAAGTGCGAGATCCTCGGGCGGGTCCCGTGGAGGGAGCGACAGGAGCACGTGCGGGGCATCGGGGTCGTGTTCGGGCAGCGGACGCAGCTCTGGTGGGACCTGCCGGTGATCGAGTCGTTCGACCTGCTGAGGGACATCTACCGGGTGCCGCGCGATGAGTACGCACGCAACCGGGACGAGTTCATCGAGGTCCTGGACCTGGACTCGCTGCTCAACGTGCCGGTACGCCAGCTAAGCCTGGGCCAACGGATGCGCTGCGACCTCGCCGCGGCGCTGCTTCACTCGCCGTCGATACTGTTCCTGGACGAGCCGACGATTGGGTTGGACGCTGTGTCGAAGCTGGCATTTCGGGACTTCATTCGCAGGTTCAACAGGGAGCGAGGGGTCACGGTCATACTCACCACGCACGACATGGACGACATCGAGGCGCTGTGCGACAGGGTCATGGTCATCAGCAGAGGCCGGATACTGACGGATGGCGGGCTGGACGACCTGCGTCGTCGAATATCGAACGAACGCCGGCTGGTCGTGGAGCTTGTGGACGAGGGTGACGAGATAGCGGACCCCGACGCCAGGGTGATGGAACGGAACGGTCGCCGTGTAGCACTGAGCTTCGATCCGGAGACGGTGTCGGCGCCTGACCTGATCGCGCGGGTAACGGCGGCGCATCCGGTGCGGGACCTGTTCGTGGAGAATCCGCCGATCGAGGAGATCATCGCTGACATCTACAAGCGGGAGAGCGCGTGATTAGCTACTGGGCAGTGCTGAGCGCACAGTTCAGGGCGCTGCTCCAGTATCGGGCTGCCGCAATTGCGGGTCTCGGCACGCAGGTATTCTGGGGGCTGATCCGCGTCATGATTTTCCAGGCTTTCTTTCGCTCGACAACCGCCGAGCAGCCGATGGAAGTCGGTGACGTGCTGACCTACGTCTGGCTGAGTCAGGCGTTTCTCGCGCTGCTGCCCTGGAACCAGGACAACGACCTGCGGGCGCTGATCCGCACCGGCGGAGTGGGCTACGAGCTTCTGCGGCCTGTGGACCTGTACGGATTCTGGTACTGCCGGTCTCTGGCATTTCGCATCGCGCCGTCGGCGCTGAGAGCGGCACCGCTGATCGCGTTCGCGGGTGTGTTCATGGGCATGGACGCACCGGCGTCGTGGGCCGCTGCGGGGACGTTCGCGGCATCGATGATCGGCGCTATCCTGCTGAGCAGCGCGATCACGACGCTGTTCAGCATCACCATGATGTGGACTATCTCAGGCGACGGAGTGTTCGCGCTCGCGCCGGGCATCGTCGGATTCCTGTCCGGGTTGCTGGCGCCGATTCCGCTGTTCCCTGATTGGGCGCAGACGGCGCTGAACATACTGCCGTTCAGGGGGCTGGTCGACACGCCGTACCGATTCTACCTCGGGCACATCCCGGCTGCCGACCTGCCGCTCCACCTGGCGCACCAGCTAGTGTGGGCCCTGGCGATCGTGCTGATCGGACGCTGGATGCTGTCGCTCGGTCTGCGACGGCTGGTGATCCAGGGGGGATGAGGATGCTCGACACGCTCTACCTGTATGGACGGTACCTGTCCATCTCGATACGGAGCCAGATGCAGTACCGCGCGTCGTTCGTAATGCTCACACTGGGGCACATGGTGACTACGGGCCTGGAGTTCGTGGCGATCCTGACCGGTTCGGAACACTGGCTGGATGGAAGCTGCACGAGGTGGCGTTCATCTACGGCGTGGTCAACATCTCGTTCGCGTTCGCAGATGCGATGTCGCGGGGATTCGACACGTTCGGCACGATGGTCAAGTCGGGCGACTTCGACCGGCTGCTGACGCGGCCAAGGTCGACGGCGCTCCAGCTCGCCGGCCAGGAGCTGACGCTGAGGCGTGTCGGTCGGCTCGCACAGGGTCTGATCGTGCTGGTCTGGGCCAGCATCGGGCTGGAGGTGGACTGGTCGGCGATCAAGTTCGGGGCGCTGGTGGTTACGGTGGCCGGAGGGGCATGCCTGTTCGTGGGCCTGATTGTGCTGCAGGCGACGCCGGCGTTCTGGACGACCGAGACGCTGGAGATCATGAACACCGTGACGTACGGAGGCGTGGAGACGACGCAGTACCCGATCTCGATCTATAGCCCGTGGTTCAGACGGTTCTTCACGTTCGGAGTGCCGCTGGCGTGCGTGAGCTACTTCCCGTCGCTCGCGATCATGGGGGTGCAGGACCCGCTGGGGTCGCCGGTGTGGTTCCAGTTCGTCTGCCCGCTGATCGGAGTGGGGTTTCTGGTCGTCGCGCTACGGGTGTGGAAGTTCGGGGTTCGGCACTATCTGTCGACGGGGAGCTAGGGGGGATAACTCTGATATGCTTGATCACACGGGTTATGAAGGCTCATGTCTTCGGTGGCTGGCGCGCACATCTAGCGAACACTTACGGGGTGAAGAGTGACTTCTTACAAGGCCCAAGTCGAAAAGGACGAAGACGGTCGCTGGAGTGCCTGGATAGAAGACCTCCCTGGTTGTGCCGCCTGGGGATATACACAAGCCGAGGCACTGGACGCTTTGAGAGACGCGGCTGAGGCTTATATTGAAGACATGATCGCTGCTGGCGAAGAGGCACCCAACAAGCATGTCGTGGTCTTGGAGAAGCCCGTTACGTCAGGATGACTATCCCCCACGATTTAACGCGGCGACTTCGAAACACACCGGTTCGAGAGATTGTCAGGGCGTTGGAACGAGATGGGTTCACCTACAGACGTTCCAGAGGATCTTCCAGAGTGTATCGCCATCCAGACGGGAGGCGCACAGTGGTACATTATCATCGCTCCATCGACACGCTCCCGATCGGGACGCTGCGGAGTGTTCTGAGCGGTACACGGTGGACCCGGGATGACCTCGAACGCCTGGGTCTGGTCTGACAATTTCCTGCAGGGCGCTCAACCGCCGATTTTGCAGGTCGGCGTATTAGGTTTATACTCGCTCGTGGAAGAACACGAGGTCGTCTGCGAAGGGCTTGGCGTAGTCCTCGGAGCCGGCGAGTCCGGTCTGTCCGCGGCCGGTGACGTTGCCCTTGCCCCAGATTCCGTGATGGCCCATATTCATGCCGTTGTCGGCGTTGAACACGACGAGGGTATTCTCCCTGAGTCCATGCTCCTCCAGCCAGTCGAGCAGTCTGCGGATTGCTGCTTGCCAAGCTGCCTCCGTTTCAGTGTTTACGCGTCGTTGAATTCTTGCCAGTCGAGGCCGAGCTTTCGGATGGCTGAACGCAGGGTACCGATTCTCAAATCGTCACTTCCCCAATCTGGAACCGATGTGCTCCGACGCGTGTATGGGTTGATCCACTTTCTATGTGACCCTCTTGTTCGTTTGGGATCTTCGCGGCAGCCTAGACGGGCCAGCTTCCGAGCAACCTCCCTGTATCTCAAGAGACTTCTGCAACTTCTGTGTCCACGATTACAGGGCGGTCTTCGAGGTCGACGAACAACATGCCTTCCGGCAGTGAACTATCCATGTCTTCATACATTTCAACGACCGTTGCAAAGCAGTCCTGCACGTGCGCCAGCACCTCTTCGATCGTGTCACCTTCGGTCAGGAACTCAGGCAAGGTCGGAGAGGTAACTGTCCACCCGCCCTCCGGCTGGGGTTCGAGAGTCAAGGGCAGTGTTGCGGTCAAGGGTATCTTTACGATCATCTATCAACTCCTGGTGTCTAGGTAGTGTTGACATTTGATTATCAGGCAGCTCAACAACCCAGTTTCGTCACTCTGGCGCAGGCTGGAACCCAGAATGGAGGCGATGTCTGCTTCCAAAGGCGCCTGGATTCCCGCCCCGT
>DAOUHG010000073.1:0-2132 GCA_034428835.1 Dehalococcoidia bacterium | reverse complement strand
GTCAGCCCAGTCCAGTGCGCTCCCCTGTGGGTCTGCGTCCATCAGCAGCGTGGGATAAAGCTCCGCGAACGCCGATGCCAGGTTGATCGAGAGCGTGGTCTTGCCCGTGCCACCCTTCTGATTGACTATCGCCACGACCGGCATTTTCTTCTGTCCTGTTCTCGTGCTGTTCGTCGGTACATTCCGACAGGAGTACGACTGGTCTAGTGTCCTGTCGTACAAATGGCTACCACGACATCTATACATCTGGCTAGGGGGTTTCGTGTGGGATATTGGTCAGGGACCGGCGCTCCATATGCGACGTCGGTTGTTTTGCCCCCATCAGTGACCCTTAGTATCCCCCTGTGGCAGTCGGCGTCCGGTTCGGTCATTGAGGGGAGAAGAGAGAATGACAGGTCACGGTCAATGGCCGCGGCGTGTCCTCTCCAGAAAGCCGGTCTGTATGCCAGTGTCACAGGCGCAAGACCGGATTCGATCGCTGTCTTGTACGCTATCTCCGGACTTGGTCGCTGGACTGGTGTCGCGCCAGGCGAGTACTTGAGAGCAATCGCCCCTGGGTGGGCGCGTTCTTCGAGGACGTCCGGACCGCGGCAAGGAGGTGCCGGACTGTCAGAACTGGCCCGTGACGGGCCAGAAGTGGCCGTGATCGCGATTTCCAGGACTCACGGGTCGAGTGTGGCTAGGGAGGCCCTCAAAATTCGACTCTACGGCGCTCCTGTGGACACGTTTTCAGAGCGACCGGCGCGAAATCGGCCCCTGGGCTGCCTGCCCGCCGATCTCGGCACAGACGCGACGGCGACGATTTCGGGGGCGATGACCGCGGTCACTCCGTACTGCCACGCTCCTCGAGCAACTCCCTCAGCCTACGGATGATCACCACCAGCTGGTACCCGCCATCAATCAAGGCTGGTCCCTAGCTCCTCCTAACTGGCATCAGGACATGCACAGCGAAGGCCCGTCGATCTCTGATCGGGGCCGCCGAGAATCGGTCTAGCTGATACTCCGGGTCGACGATGTTCTGGAGTACAGCGCTCTTGTAGAACTCGAACTCCGGATTCGGATTGTAGTCCGCTTCATGACGTGCTATCTGCAACTCGACGAAGAGGCGAACGAAGCCCTGGATTTCAGCGGGAAATCTCTGCATCACCTGTTGGTTTTCACAGCGAACCCTGGCAGTTCTATGCTCCACAGCGCGGTAGACCTGTATCCACGCAGATTCACTTCGGTTGGAGCTGGAGCCACCGACCAGTGTATTGGCACAGCAGATTGCGATAGCGTGAAACAGTGCATAGTAAGTCGTGCTCACGGCCCGGCGAAGATCAGTCTCCCGCGGACGCCCCCTGGTGTCAGTCTGCACCAACTCCAATGCAGAGGCGATAAAGACGGTGGGCTTCAATTGCTATCTCTGGATGGCGGAGTTTCCACTTTGGATACTGGCTCAACCACTCTGACTTCCCGACGAAGCCGGGGCTGGGAAACTCTTCTATGCCCGCTGCAACCAACTTGGGGCGAATGCGCATGTTGAAGCTCGACGTCCAACGGGGGTCTAGGTACGATCCCTCGTGGTCATGGACGATCAGGATGCGGAGATAAGGGCTGCCGGCGCCATCGCCGAACTCGTCGGTTCCGTGCAACACTAATATGGGACCGAAGGTGATCTCATCGTTGAAGCTCTCAGCCAGGGCGGCCCTGACGATACTCTTCACTTTCTCGTCTGTGTCCTGTGCTGTCATGTGAAATTCCTTCAGGTGGCCGTGTTCGTCCTTCGAGCCTGCTGTCCAGATTATAACAGTGGAACTGTGGACGTCCCAGACTTGATTTGCAGATGTGACGCCCGCCACTGTCGCGAACTCGAACTGATCGTGTAGGGTTCAGGAGGGTGGGGAGCGCGCGCCCACAGGCGCACCTCTCCCCTACCCTCCCCCTCCCCCTCCTCTAGTAGAGAGTAGGTCGTAGGGGGTAGTGAGTAGTGGGTGGCGAATTAGCTATGGATTTGGCCTCATTACTAGGGATACTCTGAACAAGGCCATTACGGTTTGGATTGTCTTAGTTGGAGCGGCAATGGCGGATGAGAACTGCCTTCTGCGCGTTGTTGGCGATAGCTCCATCCTTTCGGTTTCGCCCCATCGGGG
>DAOUHG010000072.1:0-29634 GCA_034428835.1 Dehalococcoidia bacterium | reverse complement strand
AGGTCATTCAATGGCTCCTCAATAGACAGAGTCATCGACCAACTGTTTGGCGGTTTTGAGTTGCTTGACGATTGGAGAGACTATGTCAAGACTAAGTTCATTGCGAACACTAAGATAGAGGATCTGTTTCGGCGTAGAGAATCACTATTGCAGAAGAAGGGCCGCGTGAACGAGTTGTTTTTTGATAGTGAAATTGATCGTCCTGAAAGGGATGCGCGAGTCAGGCGCATAGAAGAGGAACTCGAAGAAACAAAAGTGCTCAGTGACGACGCTGTAGAGAGTGCTGGAGAGTTGCTTGAGGACTTCAGATCCCTCTGGGCATTGGCCAATGCGCGGGAGCGGAATGACCTACTGCGCATAGTGCTGGAAGCAGTGTACATTGACATTGGAACACGTGAAATAACAGCTATACAGCCAAATCAAGCCTTTTCAGGGCTACTAAGGGCCATGGCTGACCGAACTGACTTAGCTCTGGTGGAGGCACCAGAACTCCCTTTTAGTCGGGAACTCAGGCCTTCCCCTGGGTGTGCAGGTAGTAGAAGGCCTCGGCGATACTAACGGGATTTATCAGCAGTTCAGGTTGCTGCTGGCTGCGCGGCATGGCCCGCGTGCCCGGGGAGTCGATGGTGCCGTCGATGACGACATTGGCGACATGCACACCGTACTCGGAGTATTCCTCGGTCAACGCCTGCGCCAGCGTCCGCATCAGCACGCGTGGATAGTACAGGGACTGTCCGGTGTACCGCTTTCTTCCCCTCAACGAGGACGAGTTATTGGAAATCAGAATGGAGCCTTCGCCTCGCTCCCGCATGGAGGGCAAGACCTCCTTGGCGACAAGGAAGGGTCCGCTGCTGGCGATGTGCTGCGCCGTCTCGAACATTTCGAATGGGATGTGTTCCAGCAGCTCTTTTTCAGGTGGAAGGTCGCGCCCTTCCAGGTAGCCCGCGTTATAGACCAGGACGTCCGGGTCGCCAGCCAGCTCGCGAATCTGGGCGAACGCGTTCGAAATCGAGTCGGGGAACGCCAGGTCCAACTCGACGATGATGCTCTCGTCGCCCCGTTCCCCGATCGCAGCCTGCAACGCAGCAGCGTTGGAGGCGTTGCGGGTGGTCAACACGACCAGGAAGCCCTCGCTGGCAAACTTCTGGGAGATGGCTCCTCCAACACCCCAGCGCACTCCGACTGGCAGATCACTGTCATCGAGCTCCCCGCCGTGGATCAGCCGGGTGTTGCGGCCGTCCGACTGCCACTTGGAAGTCGCCCCCACCACGACGGCGACCGGTTTTTGGGTTGAGTTCATATCTAATTCCTTTCGGTATGGTGTCGAGTTCCCGCCATTATCACAGGCTGGACCAATTGGCGTACCTCTTCAGCGCGGAAGCAGTTGCCAGGGACTCTAGTTGCCGATGGCCTCTACGTACAACGAATATAGGGACTGGCTGCAGGTCATAAACAGACGGTTCCTTTTGACGCCGCCGAAGCACAGGTTTGAGCAGGGTTCCGGAAGGATAATCCGGCCGATCAATTCACCGTCAGGCGTCAGGCAGTGCACGCCGTCCGTCCCCGGTCCGGCCCAGCCAATGCTGGACCACAGGTTGCCGTCGCGGTCGGTCCGAATGCCATCGGCAAATCCGGGGGACATATCGGCGAAAACCAGGCCACCACGCAGCTTCCGGCCATCCACTACATGGAAAACCCGGATGTGCCCCGGTCCATCGGGGTCGTGGGAGATCCCGGTGTCGGAAATGTACAACCGCGACTCGTCCGGGGAAAAGCACAGCCCGTTGGGCTTGACCAGATCGTCAGCAACCACTGTAACTGCACCGGTTACAGTATCCAGCCGGTAGACCCGCGTGGGTAGTTCGGCCTCTGCCCGCTCTCCCTCGTACGACACCAGAATTCCATAGCCAGGGTCAGTAAACCAGACGGCTCCGTCGGAATGAACAACCACATCGTTCGGGCCGTTGAGAGGTTTGCCGTCGAAGCGGTCCAACAATACGGTGAGAGTCCCGTCGTGCTCGGTGCGGGTAATCCGGCGTGTCAGGTGCTCGCAAGTAATCAGACGCCCCTGGCGGTCTCGGGTGTTGCCGTTGCTGTAGTTGGAGGGCAGACGAAACAGTGTGACCTCGTCGGTTACCTCACAGTATCGCAGCATCCGGTTGTTGGGGATATCGCTGAAAATCAGAGACCTAAAGTCGCCAAACCACACCGGGCCTTCGGCCCAGCGCGCTCTAGTATACAGTCGCTCTACGGCGGTATTGCCGACTCTGTAGGCGCGGAAGCGTGGGTCGAGAACCTCCACTGCCGGGTCCGGGTAACGAACTATTCCCTGATCCCAGCGTCGGCTCAGTTCAGGAGTCCACTGTGAATTACCGACCATTGCGCACTTCCTCTACAGACCGAAGTTCATTGGGATGTCACTATCAGAATCCAGGCCAGCCGGGCAGGGCAGCCGCCTGACGGACCCACTCCGCCATCTGATCCTCGTCGAGCTCGCCTTCGTAGATGTCGACCCAGCGCGAGTCCGGGTCTTTACCTGAGCCGGGTAGGACGGGTCGCAGCGACGCGCCATTCAAGAAAGTCACCTTCACGTATCGGGTGAAGACGTGGTAACTCACGAACCAACCTTCGCCCTCGATCCCATACCAGGGCGAGTTCCACCTCACGGCCTTGCGCACGTCGGGTACGGTGCGCGCGATGAGGTCGTCGAGGCGGCGTCCGACGTCGATTTTCCATTCTGGCATGGCCGCTATGTATGCCTGTACCGGGGCGTCGCCGTCGGACTTCGCAATCTGGGGGTTGCCGCCTGAGGGGAGCCTCAGCTTCGTGGCGGCGTTCTTTGCAACTTCAGTTGTCTTCCCGGGAGTCTTACGGGCCACTGCGTTAGCTCCTGTCCTCGCTTCGCGCGGGCGAAATGGTGGGGCAAAATCCGAAGTCAGTTCTTGGTGGGCTAAAGTGTCCTGAACTGCGAACTTTTCGATGAGAGGTCCTAATATAGGGAGCAGGTCGGGGAATCCAGAATCATTACTCAAGAGCTTTTGGCCCAAAAAGCTGGACAAAACAGGCTTTAGTCCGTGACAGGGCGCCGGGCAGACATTGGCTGCAATTTGGCCTGATCCGTGTGAGCCTTACGTGCTGGGTGAGCTGCCGGTCACCACCACGAAAGCTTCGTCCAGAGCATGCCGATCACTTAATTCGGTTGTGATAGTGGTTCCAGAACGTTTCCCGGAGCAAGAGGTCGCTAGTTTGTAGACGCACTACCGATTGCGTGCATTTTTCCTTAAGTACAAGGTATTTTGGCCTGGGCTGAACGAGTTCATACTCGAGTGTGTTGGTAAAGATGCGGTGCAGCAGGTCGGCCACCTGCCCTGTCGAGGTGGCCACCATCGCGCCTACGGCTACACCAGTGTCGAAATTGATCAGGCGGGAAAGGGGATGCACATCGCGGAAGAAGCTACTTCGGAAGTCCTCGTCCGCGAAGATGATGACGGGCTTCCCCAGACTTAGTGCCATTGCCGCTTCGGCATCCTTGCCGTAGCTGTCACGGCTACCCGCGTTGACGATGAGCGCCTTCGCACACTTAACCATTAGGCACTCGACTATCCCCTTGTCTTCGTGGTGTTCTGCGGCACTAAGGGTGGGATCGAAATGGCGAAGCTTCAACGCTTGCAATTGGTCGTTGGCAAACAATGTTTCGCAGAAGTCGGCCATGTCTCGGAAGTCATCTCGGTTGCGCATGGAGGTTGCAATGTATACGTCCAAATCTCCTACCATAGACAAATACATAGCGGTATTGGAGAGGGCCGCTCCCCGCGCGCGGGTGAAGTCTTGAGCAACGCGGTGAATCTTTTCAAGAAGACTGTCTTCGTCTTCTAGAACCTCTTCCATAAAGTCGTCCGCTGAGAGTTGCAATTGAGGCTGGAGATGCTCGTACCGGCCTTTTGCGTAGTCGCCTGTCAGCAGTTGTCTAGCGGTTACTGGACCGCCGCCGTCAGCACGGTGTTTTCGGAGAAGGTCGATCATGACCTGCTCTAGCTGATTAGCATCTCCTTTCCCCTCAGCAATCTCAAAGGACTTACACGCCATCTCAGATATCAGGTAACGATTGTCCTTGGCGATTTGTGAGAGGTGGAGAGCTTCGCCACGTTCTTCCAGCCCGTCAATCCGGTGACTTGCAAAAAAGGATTGGAGGTCGCTCTCA
The DNA here is from genome assembly GCA_034428835.1 of Dehalococcoidia bacterium. GTDB lineage: Bacteria > Chloroflexota > Dehalococcoidia > Lucifugimonadales > UBA1123 > VXRN01. The sequence goes on along the minus strand of DAOUHG010000072.1, from coordinate 25,433 downwards.
GTTAGCTGACGGAGCCTTTGATAGGCGGTTCTGATGCTCCCAAAGTACAGCAAGGCATCCACGTAGAACCTGTATAAGCCCCAGTAGAGCTGGTCGATAGACTGAATGTTCTGCGAGCCAAGCCAAAGTTCGTCGTAGCAGGGTACTTGTCGTACGTCGTACGGGTGCTCGGGAGCACTCAGCCAGTAGTAAGCGAACAGCGGCTGCGAAATTGGCGCTTCGTGGGCCAGAGTCAGCAGTTGGTTTAACCGCGCACGACTTAGCGGGTGGGTTTCGAGATATGCGAGTGCATCAAAGACGTCATCCGGTGTCTCAGGCCGCAGCCAACTGTCGAGGCCGCCAGTACCGCCTTGGAATAGCTGGAACCGCTTGAGTACATTTTGTTTGGTAACGGGCGTCGAAACCATACAGGCAGTATACCCCGCTATGAAACTGGATGACTAGATTCCGTAGGAAGTCGGTGCATGAGAGACACCTGTGCGGTTAGCGCAGAGGCATGTTCGAGGTGCCCTTTCGACAACAGCCCGCCAGACGGCGAGTCGAACGGCGCCTCGAACAGAGATGTGGGGACGTGCTTCGGTTTCACAAGGTTGCCCTGCCGACCGAAAACTGATCCAGAGGCAATGTGAGTTTTGTGCGTTGATCTGAACTTGGTTGTGAAGGAAGTTCACCCAATGATGAAGCCCCGGTATACGTAGGAGCGGTGCTTCTCTAGTTGCGCTAGCAGAGGTGACCGTCGCATTGGTTGTGACAACCCAAGTGACATTGAGGTCACCATCCCGCGCCGACCTCCACCGCCTAACTTTCCCATTCAAAGCTGAACACCCACTCGAACTGTGACCCCGGGGCGAGCTACAATTAGTGGTGGGTCCTTTCAGCTTGACTGGCCGCTCTGGTGTGAAAACTGCCCAAACCGTTGGGAGCCACTGTGAACTAGGAGTTACGGACTCAGTACGCCATGCCGGAAATGGTGGGCCCGGCAGGGATCGAACCTGCGACCAATCGGTTATGAGCCGACCGCTCTACCACTGAGCTACAGGCCCACGAGTGGGGGAGTCGCAGATGACTGCGACTTTGAGGGTGAATCCTAGCCTAACCAACGGTCTGAGAGAGTGTCAAGACGCTGTGTGCGGTAGATGCTGTCCCAGAATGGTAGGCGATGCCCGCTCCATCATTCCGGCGAAGGCCGGAATCCAGGGTGATGGGACAGCCATTGCAGAGCTCACCTACCAACCTTGGACAGGTTCGCGGTTCGAGAACAGTCTATACAGAGTCGTTTCGCAGGGACTTCGAGGACTTTCGAGACGTTTTTTTGAGGCGACCGAAAAAGGTCTCGAAAGTCTCCGAAGTCCCCGGAAGCCGCCCCTATGGGGAGGTTCGCGAACCGCCGCTACTCCCCAAGGTCAGGGCCTGCGTCAATTTGGTAGGTAGGGATTTCACCCTCACCCCAACCCTCTCCCTGAGGGAGAGGGGGCCTGTTGGTTGGAATTCATGCTTGACTGGACACTTTTACCTACCCCCTGTCGGCTCTGAGGGGGAGAGGGCCATTGTCTTGCGGGACGCCGCATTCAGATACGAGATAAGGAAACTCTGGGGAGTCGTGTCTTCGGGCGCGTTTGACAGGCATGTTGTGTGGCGGTACAGTCCCCGACAGTAACACTCAGCAGGGGATAAACAATGGCCGTTGCCAAGAAGATCCACGACTACATGGTGCAGGGCTCGTGGATACGCAAAATATTTGAAGAGGGTATCGCTCTCAGCCAGAAGTACGGCGCGGACGCCGTGTTCGACCTGTCTCTGGGAAACCCGGTCATGGAACCGCCGGAGGAGTTCTTCGCGGAGCTGAAGCGCATCGCTGACGATCCGTCCCCAGGAATGCACAGGTACATGCCCAACGCCGGGTACCCGGAGACTCGTGGGGCGGTTGCCGCGCAGCTCAGTGAGGAGACGGGGCTGAGCTTCGGCGCAGATAACGTGATCATGTCATGCGGCGCGGGTGGCGCGCTGAACGTGGTCCTCAAGACGCTGCTTGACCCGGGCGACGAGGTGGTCATATTCGCGCCGTACTTCGTTGAGTACTTCTTCTATGCAGACAATCACGGCGGCTCATGCAAGGTTGTCCCTCCTGAGGCGGACTTCCTACCCGACATGGACGCTTTCGAGTCAGCTATTGGCCCGCGCACGCGGATCGTGCTGGTAAACTCCCCAAACAATCCGTCAGGCGCGCTGTACACTGAGGATGTGTTGGCACGTCTCGCAGAGGTGATCCGACAGAAGGAAGAGGAGTTCGAGCGCGAGATCTTCCTGGTCAGCGACGAACCCTACCGCCGGCTGCTGTACGACGGCCTTGAGTATCCCCACGTCTTTCATCACCACGCTCGCTCCATAGTTGCCACGTCGCACTCCAAGGACCTGGCACTGCCGGGGGAGCGCATCGGCTATGTTGCGGTCCACCCCGACTACACCGACGCTATCGAGCTGATGGATGGGCTGGTTTTCTGCAACAGGTCGCTCGGATTCGTCAACGCGCCGGCGCTGATGCAGCACATTGTGGCCAAGCTGCAGGCGGTTACGGTGGACATCTCGCAGTACGAGGCCAAGCGCGACTTCATGTACGACGCACTCACGGGGCTGGGATATGATGTTCTAAAGCCGCAGGGAGCGTTCTACATGTTCCCGAAGGCTCCCATAGAAGACGACGTGGAGTTCGTTGCTGAGCTTCAGAAGCACAATGTCCTGGTCGTCCCGGGAATGGGATTCGGGATGCCTGGGTACTTCAGGATCTCGTTCTGCGTCACCGACCAGACCCTTGAGGGCTCGATACCGGGCTTCAGGAAGGCTATGGAGGAATTTGGAATAGTGAATTCAGAATAGTGAATTTCTCTGTGGCCCTGCCATCTCCCTTCACCATATTCACTGAGAAAATTGCACTTATGCAATTTTCTAGGAGTGAGTGGAGAGGAGTGAGTAGTGAGAGCCTCCCATCACCGCCCCGGGTCAGGGCTAATGCAATTCTCTCATTCACCATTCACTATTCCGGAAGCGCGTCCTTCAGTCCGAAACCGGTGACTGGCAGCAGCGCGACTTCCCCGCGTTTTACGATGCTTCGCTCTGCCATGAGCTCCAGACCAGCAAAGGCCGCGGCCGAGGTCGGCTCCGCGAATATGCCCTCCCGCGCCGCCAGCAGCTTCTGCCACCTGATTATGCTAGCGTCAGTGACCGCGAGCGACGTTCCGCCGGACTCTCTGATCGCCCTGAGTGACTGGCGTAAGCGTGGGGGACTGCCCACGGCTATTCCGCCCGCGATTGTCGAGGCGCCAGGTCTCCACTCCGTTCCCATAAACTCGGCTGCGAGCGGCATGACCGCCTCGGCCTGGATGGCGTGCAGCTTCGGCATGTGAGCGATGGCGCCCCGTTCGATCAACTCCCTGTAGGCTTTCCACGCTCCCAGCAGCAGGCTCCCGTTTCCCACCGGAATGATGATGTGGTCCGGGGCGGTCGCCATCTGGGTCGCGATCTCGTACGCGAAGGTCTTGGTACCCTCTACGAAGTACGGGCTGAGATTGTGTGAGGCGTACACCATACCGTGCTGGCGCTGAAACTCGACCGCCGCCTCTGTGCTCGCTTCACGAGGTCCGGGAGTGGGGTGCGTCTCGGCCTCATACACTCTGATCTGGCCCAGCTTCGCTTCCGGCGCCGACTCGGGGGCGAAGACGTGCGCGGCTATGCCGGCCCTCGCCGCATAGGCAGACACGGATGCTCCCGCGTTGCCGGAAGAGTCCTCGACTACGGCTCGCACTCCGTGCTCCATCGCTACGGTCAGCATTGTTGAGGCGCCACGGTCCTTGAACGAACCGGTCGGGTTCATGAACTCGAGCTTGGCGATCACCCGGACCCCGCCTATCGCATCTTCGACGCTTGGAAGGGCGACCAGCGGCGTCCCTCCCTCTCCCAATGTCACGGTGGGGGAGGTCGAGTGGAAGGGCACGGGCATCCTGAGGTCGGCGAACGTCATGGTGTGAAGGTCGGAATCGCGGTAGGCGACGTCCAGCGGCGAGCCGCAAGCTTCGCAGCTCAATGCGATCATATCGGCCTCGTGAGATGCTCCGCACTCCACGCAGACCAGTTCGATGTGGGACATGTTCCCTCCCTTAGCTCCGATGCGGGATGCTACAGACTGGGCAGGACGCAGTCAACCGACACGAGAGAGGTACAGAGCCCAGTCAGCAGCCCTCTCGTCACTCCCGCGAAAGCGGGAGTCCACTATGGCGAACGGTGGCTGTATACTTGTGGATTCCCGCGTACGCGGGAATGACGGATGGGCTTTTGTAGTTTGCACTTCACCGCCGATTTCTCCAAAGGTGAGAGCGACCGCCCTTCCCATGTAGAATTACTGACTACATGGAGGTAGCTATGGTAGCTCAGACGAAGAACTCAATCACTCGGACTGTCAAAGATGATGGCATCAACTCAGCGGATGCTGTCGTTTTCCGTGGAGACGGCGAACCCAGGACTCCAGAGAGTCTAGTGGCCACGCTGACCGACATCGTCAGTCGCCGCGGGATCGAGGCTGACAATTACTCGAATGGCGGCGTGGTGGGCGAGCTGGAAGAGCGGGTTGCCAGTCTGCTGGGTAAGGAAGACGCGGTCTTCATGCCGAGCGGAACACTCGCCAATCACCTGGCGATCAGGCTGCTTTGCGGTAGCAGTCCGCGCGCAATCGCCCAGGAGCAGAGCCACCTCTATCATGATACCGGAGACTGCGTGCAGCAGCTGAGCGGGATCAACATGGTGCCCCTTGCCGCAGGGCGAACATACTTCACTCTCGACGAGGTCCGTAGTGCGGTCGAGGAATCCACGAGTGGGAGGGTCGACACTCCCGTAGGGGCGCTGATGATCGAAAGTCCCGTCCGCAGGCAGCACGGCCAGATCATGCCTCTCGACGAGATGCGCCGTGTCCTGGGATATTGCTCAGATAAGGGTATCGCGACGCACCTGGACGGCGCTCGGCTGTTCATGATGAGCGCTGCAACAGGTGTGTCTCCTGCCGACTACTCTGCGATGTTCGATACCGTGTATGTCTCGGTGTACAAGTACTTCGGCGCTCCGTTCGGGGCGATACTCGCTGGTACAGAGGACTTCTGCCGCGACTTGTTCCACCATCGCAGGATGTTCGGAGGCGGGTTGTCCAGCGCGGCCCTGCCGGCGGCCCTGGCGCTCGACGGGTTCGATGGGTTCGAAGACAGGTTCGCGAAAGCGATGGCGAAGGCCCAAGAGCTGTTCAACGAGATCAACCTGATAGATGGGCTGTCTGTCCGCGCCTACGAGCACGGCTCCAACATTTTCCCGCTTACGCTGCCGACCGGTGTGGACTTTGAAGGGTTCGCAAACCGACTGGCTGAGTCTGGCGTATTCGTAAGCGCGGGTGAAGACGATCGGGCGCCACTGCACTTGACGGTGAATACTACGATACTCAGGCAGAGCAACGAACGAATTGTGAGCGCATTCAGGGTGGCGGTCGACAATGGTTGACCAGGAGTCTGTACGAGCTATTCGGCGCGCCGTAGAGCGCGTATCGGACCGGATCAATCGACGTTACGGCGGCATTGTCGACCGCATCCGACAGAACTTCGTCGTAGAGCTGTCGATCAGGACGGTCCGCGAGCTGTCCGAGGACGACGTCACGCACATGGCTGCGGGCGTGGCCTACTACGCGCTGTTCTCGATCTTCCCGCTATTGCTGGGCCTGATTTCCATCATGAGCTTCCTGCTTGAGCCGGTAGAGATACAGAGGCTGATGGGCGACCTGATGTCGAACTTCCTGCCTGGCTCTGAGCAGTTCGTGAGGGACAACGTTGATGCCGTCATACGTCTAAGGGGCGCGCTGGGACTGATGTCACTATTGGGGATGCTGTGGTCGGCCAGCGCGATGTTTGGGGCGTTGAACCGTGCCATCAACCGCGCATGGGACATTCCCAACGACCACCCGATCTACATAGGCAAGCCCAGGCAGCTTCTGATGGCGCTCAGTGTTGGTATGCTTTTCAGCCTGTCGGTAGCCAGCGCGACTATTGCGAGGACGTCTGAGCAAATCGCGCAGTCCGAACTGCCCATACCGCCATTCCTGATCCAAACCATCGGTGAGCTGATTCTCCAAGTCTTGTCACTCAGCTTGATGATCATCATATTCCTCCTGATGTACAAGCTTCTGCCCAACACCAGGACTTACTGGAGATACGTGTGGCCTGGGGCGGTCACCTCCGCAGTACTTTTTGAGATTTCGAAGAACTTCTTCATCCTGTACCTGGACAGATTCGCCTCATATCAGAACGTGTATGGGTCCATTGCGCCAGTGATCGTTCTGCTGTTCTGGACGTACGTGGGCAGCCTGATCGTTCTGCTGGGCGCGGAGATTTGCTCCGAGTACGAAAGGATGAAGAACAACGTCGACCGGGGCGTCGTGCGGCAGCAGAGACAGCAGTCCAGCGAGGTCCCCGCCGGGGCCGAAAACGGTGTAGCGGCGCCAGGTGCGGAGAGTCGTCCTTCCGCCCAGGGGAGGCAGGGCGAGCGTTAGGGGCGGGTACTTGGCTAGTTGCCACTCCAGTCGGGGTCCGAGTGCGCGTCCAGGAATTCTTCGTCCAGCTCCACTCCCAATCCGGGGCGCTCGGACAGGTGAAGCACACCGTCGCGTATGTCCAGAGGGTGGTCGATCAGCCTGTTGTGGACATCCAGCGCCGCGTGGTTGAACTCCAGCTTGTAGAAATTCGGGACGGTCATCATAGTGTGCGCGCCAGCCAGGATGTTAATTGGGCCGCTGGCGTCGTGGGGACTGACCGGGATGTAGAACGCCTCCGCGAGGTTCGCGATCTTTCGCATCTCACTTATACCTCCGCACCACAGTATGTCCGGCATCAGGTACTCTGCCAAGCGGTCCCTGAGGATTGGAACGAAGTCCCAACGGCTGTAAAGTCGCTCACCCACGCAGAGCGGCACGTCGACGGCGTCTCGGACGGCCTTGAGAGCCTCGTTGCTGTTCGGCTGCACCGGCTCCTCGAACCATCCGATGTCATATGGCTCAAGAGCGCGTGCAAGCCTGATGGCGGTCGGCACGTTGAAGTTGCCGTGCGCGTCGATCAGTATTTCGACCTCCGGCCCGACCGCCTCCCTCATCGCGGCAATAGTCTCGACGCCCAGCGCGGCGCCGGCTGCTGAGATCTCTCCCTTCAGGTAGCGACGGTGGTGCTCACGCATCTCGGGCATGAACGGATCTGTCTTCAACGCGGTGAATCCCTCATCGGCAAGCTCTCGCGCCTGGCGGGCGGCGGCGGACGGGTCTCCCGGAGCAACGTGAGTGTACATGGGTACGTCGTCCCATATTGGGCCTCCGAACATTCGGAAAATTGGCTTGTCCTCCACCTTGCCCTTGATGTCCCACAGCGCGATGTCAATTCCACTCAGCAGCGTCGTGACGAAGCCGCCGAATCCACCGCCGCCCGTGAACCGACGATAGAGCCTGTGCCAGATGCGGTCGATGTACTGTGGGTCCTGGCCGACGATCGACTCTCTGAAGTCGTCGGTGACCGTCGAGTCGCGCAGGAATCTCGCCATGTTTGCGACGACCACGCTGCCCCCGCCGCCGGAGCTGGTTGCCTCGCCAACTCCGGACACACCCTCGTCGGTGTCGATCCTGAAGAACACGAACGATCTGCCCCGCGGCTCCGGTCTGGTGACCCAGACTTTCAAATCCGTGATCTTCATTGGACGTCCCTCCTGCCAAGAATCTGCGCTGACGGTACACGTTGACTTTCAGGCGGTCAAGAACGAGCGGACGTGACGGGTAAAGTGGGGCAGGGGAGACGGATTATCACTCAGTAAGTCGCTTCCGCCGAAATCTGTGCTACGCTCATATAGGATACGAACATCACCGAGGGAGCGAGCGCAATGACACAGCTAGAAGACACTCTGATCAAGGAAGTAGTACGTGAGAGGTACGGAGAGCTTGCCAGGAACTCCGCCAGTGCGTCCGCATCCGACTGTTGCGCTACGGACTGCTGTTCCGATGACGGGACGAGTCTGGACTCTATCATGCCGCTTTACGCCTCGAATCAGACCGACGGCCTGCCCGTGGAGGCTTTGGCCGCGTCCGCGGGGTGCGGCAACCCCCACGCCATCGGAACACTGCAAGCAGGTGAGACCGTTGTGGACTTCGGCAGCGGCGGCGGAATCGACTGCTTCATCGCTGCCAGGGCGGTGGGAGAGCAGGGCCGAGTTGTGGGCATCGACATGACAGAGGACATGGTCGACCTGGCAAGGAGCAACGCCAGGAGACTGGGCCTCAGCAACGTCGAGTTCCATCTCTCCGAGATGGAGAACACGCCTCTGGATGGCGACACTGTGGACGCGATCATCTCCAATTGTGTGGTAAACCTGGCCCCGGACAAGGACCTCGTGTTCCGCGAAGCCTACCGGATTCTCAGGCCAGGGGGCAGACTGATGGTCTCCGATCTCGTGAAGATCGATGAGATACCTCAGGAGGAGGCGGAAGACACCGCGAACTGGGTCTCATGCCTTGCCGGGACCGAGATGAAGGACGTGTACCTCGGGCGCATGGAAGCCGCTGGGTTCACTGATGTCCAGGTGGTCTCGTCGGCGCCCTGGAAGGACGATGGCTGGCAGTCCAACATCCACAGCATGAACATAAGTGCAATCAAGCCTGTCTGAGCGCCAGAGGGCCTATTGCGAGTGAGTAGGCCGAAGTATCAGGATGTCGGAGTTAGCCGGCCATCCTGATACGGCCTCGGTGATGCGGCGGGTTATACGCCCACATGCATGTTGTCGTTGCTCGCGCCCGCGGGCCGTCGCGCATCAGACTCAGGTCGGAGCGTATCGATGCCCCTGCGGATCTGTCCGAGAATCTCCGACAACTGCTCTTCCAGGCTGAACATCACTTCACTTGCGTACTGGTTTGCACCCTCACGACGAGACGATGCGATGTCCTCTGCCTCGGTTATTATCCGGTAGGCGCGTCGTTGGGCGTTCTGAATGACCTCTTCGGCTTCGCCCTGCGCCTCTTCCCTGATCTCTTCGCCTCGGACCTCGGCGACCTTGAGGATGGCGGATTCGCCCACCATGGACTCGTGCTCACGCTGAGACGCCACCTTCTGAGCTGAGACCTCGTCCTCGATCTTGGACTTCACACGCTGTGATTCCAGGTATGCCTGGTTTAAGATACTGTCCTTCTGGCGAATGATCTCCTGCGCTTCCTGGATGTCTGCCGGCATGGCAGTCCGAAGCTCGTCGATCACCCTTGAGAACTGATCGGCATCCACCATTACCTTTCGGCGGAGACCTGGTACGCGGTTGGCGCTGGAGTACAGTTGCTGCAGTTCGCCGTATGCCTGTTCAAAGTCCACCTGTTCCCTCCTTGGTAATATCTGGACTTACGATCGTAAATCGATGTGTCTGGCCGGGCTGGACCCGGCCTAGCTTCCCAGCTTCTTCAGCAGGGCCTCTTCGATGTGGGGCGGGACCATTTCGGAAACGTTGGCTCCCAGCGTCGCTACCTCTTTAATGCGGCTGGAGTACATGAACTGGTACTCCAGCGAGCTCATTATGCAGACGACGTCGATATCAGGTGCGATGTGGCGCCACATCAACGCCATTTCGAATTCCAGCTCGAAGTCGAAACCTGCTCTGAGACCTCTAACAATGAACTTGGCGCCGTTGTCTCGGGCTACCGTCGGCGCGAGACCGGTGAATGGGATGACGCTGATGTTAGGAGTGTCCTTAACCGACTCCTCGAACATCTCGACGCGCTCTTCGGTTGAAAACATCAACCGCTTTGTCGGCGGCGACTTGTACACCGCGATGATGAGCTCATCGAATACCGACGCGGCACGCTTGGCTATATCGATGTGCCCGTGGTGCGCAGGATCGAAGCTGCCAGGATAGATCGCTCTAGCCATCGGCATCTCCAGCCGAAAGCACGGTTAGCGCCGTGTCTCCGTATCTCTTCGTGGTCTCCAATTCAAACCTTCCAGTTGCGAACTCTCCGGTCGACCCCGACCGATGTTCCAGAACGATCAGCCCACCAGGGTTGACCAGCCCCGCCGATTGCAGCCTTTCCATTACACCTACAAGCTCAGCCGAGCTATACGGAGGATCGGCCACCACGAGGTCGTAGCCACCAGGCAAGCTGCGAAGCAGGTTCAGGACATTTCCCCTGTAAACTCTTGCCCTCGACTCCATGGACCACGAACGGAGGCGCTCCATGAGATCTCCGCAGAGCCTGCGGTTGCTCTCGACGAAATCGACCCACTCGGCTCCTCGGCTCAGTGCGTCGAGTCCGATCGAGCCTGTCCCCGCGTAGAGATCGGCCACTCGCTTGCCATCGACGGCCTGTCTGCCGATGATGGAAAACAGGGCTGCTCTAACACGCTCTGACGTAGGTCTCAGTCCTGCTCCCGCTGGGGCCTTCAGTCGGCGTCCCCTGTGTGAACCTCCTGTTATCCGCGTCGTCACGCTCGATTACCCAAATGTGTTCCCGGCCCGGCCCGTGAGCCTTACCGGTAACGGGCGGCACAACTCGAATGTGCCATCGTCCACAGTGTCCATAGTACGGATTCTACATCTCGCATGGTCAACGATGCTATCACGGGCCGTGCGTATGAGAAAGGCAATTAAACACCCTATTTCTGAGAAAAGTATTGTACTTTGCGCATAGCTGTAATTGTCCACCGGTATCAGATGATACGTCCCGTTGTGGGGTCCAATACGAGGACTTTGTCCTGTATGTCCAGGCCAAGCGCGTCCCTGGTACGCACCATCGCATCCAGAGCCTTTCGGGGGCTGCCCCAGCCTGTGTCCGTCAATATTTGTGTCAACTCGCGACCGAGTTTGGTAACTGCGGGGGCGCGTTCTGCGTAGATGATTTCCAGCGGACTCCACAGTTCCAGCGAAAGCTCCATCTGTAACATGCAGAACCGGATTGCCCATGTGAAGTGCCACGGGGTCCCGTACTCCGGAACAGGCGCCGACTGAAGGCCGCGCATGGCTCCGGATGCCATGTTGCCGACAATGAAGTCGTGCCCGAACCCGAACGGCGCCAGTATCGATTCAAGTGAAGGATGGAGAACCATCTCCTCGAGGTCTTCTCCGACCCTCGCCTCTGCGGAGTCGGGCGGGTAGTCGATGCCTCTGACGGTCTTCGGGTAGCCTCGCTCGCGCATTAGTGTATGCGTCAGCTCGTGCGCCACATGGTAGGCAAGGTCGTCGTCCGGGAGCGTAATCCAGCGCGGCATCGTCGGCCCCGTATCGGAGTACGAGGTGACGCTACTGGAGATATCGACACCCTGGTCGCCGAAGACCGAGCTGAGACCGCGTTCGATGGCATCGGACTCCACAGGAAGCTCATGCGAGACTGCCTCCCAGAACTCGGTGAATGGTTCGACCAGGTCACGGCCCAGAACGCGCATGACTAGTCTGCCGTAACTCCCTGTTGGTGAGTGATCTGGCTCTCATCCAGTCGGGGCTTCCTGACCGTCAGCATCAGCAGCGCGCCCATGAAAGCGAGGATCGAGAATGTGAGGAACGGGATGAAGTAAGACTCGTAACGGTCGTACATGAAACCCGCGAACAGAGGCGCGAAGATCATGGCGATGTTGTTGGGGAACTGGGAAAGGCCCATGATGGTGGCGAATGCCTTGCGACCGAAGTACTCGCCCCTAATGGTCGTGAGCAGAGGTATGCGGCCTCCGAATCCGATTCCATACAACACGGCGAACAGGTATGCCATGGGCGCCGACTCCGCAAAGGCAATCACCAGGATACCAGCGGACTGGAACAGGAGAAACACGAACGTCACCAGCGGCGTGGGGAACCTGTCGGCGACGGTTCCGGCGATGAACTGCGCCGGAAGCGCGACCGACGTGTACACCACCGGTACCAGCGCCGCCGAGGTGAGCGAGAAGCCCATGTCGGTCAGCTTGGGCGCGAGGTGAATCGAAAGGGTGACGATGGAGATGGTGGACGAGAGATGGACTATCGTGAGGGTCCAGAACGCGCTTGTTCTGAGCGCCTGGGCGACGGTGAATTCAGGTTCGTCGTCCGCGTCCGTGTTCTCCTTAGACGAGCCTGCGGCCCTCGAATCGCGGTCGCCGTCCGGCGTCAGGCCCATGTCCTCGGGCCGGTTACGCACTGCCTTCACGACCGGGCCGACTGTCGCCAGCAGGACGATCCCGATGATCAGCGTTGTCACCTGGAAGCCGTGATTGTCGATACCCCAGGCCAAGGGGAAGACCATAAACGCGCCGATGTGGACGCCGGACATGGCCGTTGCAATTGCCAGCGATCGCTTGCGTACGAACCAGTTGTTGACCAAGCTTACCATGGCCAGCCAGCCGCCAAGCCCGGAGCCGAGCGTGACGATCATGAATGCGATGTAGAAGTGTACGAGTTTCTGGTCTACGGACTCGACCATCCCAAACAGGTCAACGAGTATGAATTCGAGCCATCCCAGCAGGCTGAGATTGCCCAGCAACTCGATCTGGGAGAACCAGATGAACCCGATGCCCATGACAACATAGCCGATGAGAATCATCGTCCTGTTGCCGAGCTTGTCTATCAGCCAGCCCTCAAATGGGCCGATGACCGCGCTCTCCCCACGTGCCAGGGAGAATGCGATAGACAGTTGTGTCCGGCTCCACCCGAACCCACGTTCAAGGGCGACCAGATAGGTGCCGAGTCCCTGGAACACCGTGAGCGACATCAAAGCCAGCATGAAGACGGCGACACCAACCAGCTTCCAGCCGTAGAAGGTTCCCCTGGCCCTGGAAATCAGGTTGAAATAGGACTGATGTCCCGCGTTTCTCACGCGAAGAATTCTAGCAAACCGCGGTCAGCCCGATGTAGGGTTGAGCCTGACCTGGCGCGCGCGATGGATGAGTTTGCGGTACCAATGGGGGCTATGAGATGCCCTTGGACGCGAGGTAGTCGTGCAGAGCCTGGACGGTCTCGCTGTTCTCTTCGAGCGTGAAGCCGTCCACCTTGTACTCTTGCTGTGCGCTCATGCCATCGACTGCGCCCAGATCCACGGTCTGCTTCAGGAGAGCCTGCTCCTCCTCGACCGACGGGAGCAGGTTTCGTCCGGACAGCTCCGACAGCGCCGCGGCGAGCCCGTAGCCGCCCCAGTTCGACACACTCGCCAAGACCAGCTTAGACGTCTGCGTGACGCACGGAATCTTGACCAGCGACTCGACCTGCGTGACCTCTTCAGCGAGGTTTCCCATGCCGATCTCGTTGCCGCCGTCACCGATGCCCACTGAGGGTATGTCCGCGTGGAAGATGTGGTCGATCTGAGCGTTGTAGTCGGAGATGTCCCTGCCGCGCATGTTGCGGTATTTGCCCTCGTCCGTGAAGCCGCAACGCTCTATGGCGATCACAACAGAAGGCTTTACATCTTCAAGCAGACCCGTCGCGAACTTCTTACTCTCTTCATCGTCGGCAATCGGGAACTCGATGACCCTGGAGTAGTCGCCGCCGGTCTTGTCCATGATGTCCGAGGCATAGCGATCCGTCACGTGGACGACCTCGTACCCGAGCTGATTGAGCGCACTGCCGATAACAACGGCGCCCGGAGGTCCGTCCGTCTCGGCGTAGCCCGCGTCCAAAATATAGAACCCGGTCACCACTATGGCCGTGCCAGGGTTGTCCAGGATGACCTGCGCCGCTTCAGTGGCGAAGTTCGATGGCAGGTGAGGCCTGAGTTTCGAGATGCCGCGCCGGTCCCGGTCCAGGATGATGTCTTCTATGGTCACTGAATACCCCCTTCGGGCGGTCTTGTGAGATCTGTTGTCCTGTCGCTCGGCGCCTGTGCGTTAGGCATGGGCCTAGAGCACCGACATATCTTCATCTATCTTGTCTGTGACGAACATGTAGCCAGGGGCATGGGTAATCATGAGCGGGGGACGGGACTGCATGGCTGCCGCCTGTGGCGTGACTCCGCACGCCCAGAAGACCGGCACATCACCGTCGTCGAAGTCGGTCGGCTCGCCGAAGTCGGGCTTGTAAATGTCCTTGATGCCGATTGCCTCCGGGTCCCCTATGTGAATAGGGGCGCCGTGTGTCGCCGGGAAGCGCGAGGTTACCTGGACGGCCTTCACGACCTGCTCCCGCTTGATGGCGCGCATCGAGACGACCATAGGGCCAGAGAAAGCCCCGGAGGGGGACGTTGGGATGTTCGTGATGAACATCGACACGTTCTTGTCCTGGTCGATGTGCTTGAGCGGTATTCCTGCCCTGACCATCGCTGTTTCGAATGAGAAGCTGCAACCGAGCAGGAAAGACACCAGATCGTCGCGCCAGTACTCCGATATGTCTTCGACCTCAGCGGTCATTTCTCCGTGCTCATATACGCGGTAGAGTGCGATGTCGGTGCGAAGGTCGGCGCCTGGGGCGAACTCGGAGGGCTCGACCTCTCCCTGCTCGACAACCTCGAGCAAGGGACAGGGCTTGGGGTTGCGTTGGCAGAATAGCAGGAAGTCGAATGCGAGGTCTCTGGGCAGGATCGCGAGATTCGCCTGTACCCGACCGGGTGCGAAACCCGCGGTGGGCTGAACCAGTCTACCTTCCCTGATTAGCTCTCGGACCTCTGCTGGCTCGGTGGGTAGTGCTGTCAACTGCATCGTCTTGCTCCTGACTGTTGAATTGAGAATTTGGAATGTCTAATGGTGAATTGTAGGGGCGAAAAATTCACCATTCCCAATTCACTATTCGATGGGCATTTCGGCATCGCTAGAATAGTACGCCGCTACTTGAGCGTCAAGCATCAGACTCCCTGTCGCGCTCCTGGAGCTCGTACAGTTTGTTGATCGCCTCGATTGGCGTGATGGACGATATGTCGACCTGCCTCAGTGCTTCAAGGGCGGGAGATGTGGTTGGCATGAGGGACAACTGCATCGGCTGGGAAGCGCCCGCGTTCCTACGAGCGTTGCGCGCACTGTCGGTGTCCTGCGATTCCAGGTCGCTCAGAACGGCCCATGCCCGGTTGACCACCGCGTTCGGCATCCCCGCGAGCTGGGCAACATGAATTCCGTAGCTGCGGTCCGCTCCGCCGGGCACGATTCTCCTCAGAAACACGATTCGCCCCTGATCTTCGGACACGGCTACGTTGTAGTTACGCGCTCTCGGCAGGCTCTCGGTCAGTTGGGTTAGCTCGTGGTAGTGGGTCGCGAACAGCGTCTTGCAGCCAAGCCTCGGGTGACTGTGTATGTACTCGGCGACCGCGCGAGCGATTGCCAGTCCGTCGAACGTGCTGGTGCCGCGTCCGATCTCGTCCAGGATTATCAGCGACCTGTGCGTTGCGTGGTTCAGGATCGACGCCGTCTCTACCATCTCCACCATGAACGTGGACTGACCCAGCGCCAGGTCGTCCTGAAGTCCCACCCGGCTGAAAATCCGGTCCACAAGCCCAATCGAAGCAGATTCGGCGGGTACAAAGCTGCCGATCTGCGCCATCAGAACCAGGATCGCCACCTGTCGTATGTACGTTGACTTGCCCGCCATGTTAGGCCCGGTGACAATGGCAAGCTGGCTCTCGGCGCAGTCCAAATCGGTGTCGTTTGGCACGAAATCTCCGGCGTCGAGCATCCTCTCGACGACCGGGTGGCGCCCCTGCCGAATGTCGATCGCGTCTGACTCGCTCAGGTCGGGCCTTACGTAGTTGTGTCTGGATGCGACGTCCGCAAGGCAGCAGAATACGTCAACCAGCGCGATAGCCTCGGCGGTCTCAGATATTGCGGCTGTATGCTCGGCCACCTGGGCGCAGACGCCTCTGAACAGCTCGGTCTCCAGCTCCGACATGCGGTCCTGCGCGTTCAGAACTCGCGACTCGTACTCTTTCATTTCGGGGGTGATGAAACGCTCTCCTCCGACGAGGGTCTGGCGTCGCACGAAGTCGTCCGGGACAGCCTTGAGATTGGCGTTGCTTACCTCTATGTAGTACCCGAATACCCTGTTGTAGCCCACTTTGAGCGACTTGATGCCCGTACGCTCTCGCTCTCGTGACTCGAGGTTCGCTATGTACTGCTGCGCGTTTAGCGCGGCGTCACGTACGGTGTCCATGTCCGATGAGAAGCCGGAACGAATCACCCTGCCGTCGCCGGCCGATACCGGAGGGTCGTCGGCGATCGCAGAACGGACCAGCGTTACAACTTCGGACGTGTCTCTGATCCCGTTCGCGACGAACCCCACGGCCTCGGCGTCCTCGTCCTCAGTCAGAATCTCTTTTATGTATGGAGCGGCCTCCAGGCTTGCGGCGAGCGAAACCAGGTCTCGCGGAGTCGCTCCGAATCCGCGCACACGGTTCAGAAGCCGCTGGATGTCGGAGACCGAGTCGAGGAGAGCAATGATGCGCTCCCTGCGGATGCTGCTACGGTAAAACCAGTCCACGGCTCCCTGCCGCTGTTGCAGCTCGTTGAGGTCCAGCAGCGGGTGACCCACCCACGACCTCAGAGTGCGTCCGCCCATGGATGTCCTGGTGCGGTCGAGCACCGACAGAAGCGCGGCGGACGTATCGCCCCAACGTCCACCCTCGAACAGCTCCAGGTTGCGCCGCGTCTGCGGGTCCAGGACCATGTGCCGGTCGGTGGAGTACGTGCGCAGGCTTGTCAACTGCGCCGAGCTTGGTCCCTGGGTAGTGCTCAGGTAGTCGATTATGGCGCCCGCGGCCCTGACCGCCAGCGGCAGCCTGTCGCATCCGAACGCCTCCAGGCTGTTCACGTTGAAGTGACGCTGCAGCGATTCGGTCGCCCAGTCCAGGTCGAAAGATTCCGCCCTAACTGGAGTCACTGTCGTGGCCTCGCCGACTTCGATTCCGCCCTCGCACTCCATGACCAGAAGCTCAGCGGGTTCAAGCCTAACCAGCTCTACGTCCAGTTGCTCCGCATGAGCTTGTGTCGTCGCGAACTCGCCTGTGGAGATGTCCGCGTAGGCTATACCGGCAGAGTCGCCATCCAGAACAACGGCGGCCAGGTAGTTGTTGGACTTACCATTGAGCAGCGACTCTTCGATGATCGTGCCCGGCGTGACGACGCGTACCACAGCCCTGTCGACCAGACCGCGCGACTTCGCCGGATCGGACGTCTGCTCGCAGATGGCGACCTTGTAGCCCTGTCTGATCAGCCTGGCGAGGTAAGAGTCCAGCGAGTGGTAGGGTATCCCTGCCAGCGGAATCCTGGAGCCGGCGCCGAACTCTCTGGACGTCAGCGCGATCTCAAGCTCGCGCGAAATTATTCGTGCGTCATCGTCGAAGGTCTCGTAAAAGTCGCCCATCCGGAACAGCAGGATGGCGTCCTGGTGCTCGTTCTTGATGCGCAGGTACTGTCTGCGTGCCGGGGTGGTCATGATCAGAGTATCCCAGCGCCATTCTACGCTTCACGGCATCGGGGCCGAAAGCAGAATTAGCTGCATGAACCGCCAAGAGATGGGCGTACGTACGCTGGCCTCAGGTAGTCTTGGGATAAGCCAATGGGGGGCGAGGGGCCTAGTCGTCCTTCCAGAAACGCTCTTCCCTGGTATCGTAGCCCTTGGGAATCATCCGGTCTTTGACGTCCTCGATCATTCCAGGGTGTCCGCAGGCGTACACGATGGTGTCTTCCGGCGTCAGTCCCGCGCGTTCGGCGTAGGCTTCGACAATGGTGTTGACTCTGCCTGTTTCCCCTGTCCACTGGGCATTGGGTTCCTCGTCGGGGCGGCTGACCGTCGGCACGAATGTGACGAGGTCCGGATGCTCCTCGGAGAGCTGCTGCAGCTCAGCATCGTAGGCGAACTCGTCCGCGTAGCTCGCGCCCATAAGTACGTAGAAGTGGTGGCCGGATCGACGGTCGCGCAGGTACTGCCGTATTATGCTGACGTAGGGCACCACGCCGGTCACGGTTGCCACGAAAAGCTGGTTCGGAAGGCTGGGGTCCAGGACGAAGATTCCCTTGGCCCGTGGCCTGATTGTGACTTCCTGCCCCTCTTTCATTTCGTGCAGAAGTGGTGTGAGGTTCCCATCAGGCGGAGGAACAATTTCGACGAACAGTTCGAGTTCGTCTTCGTATGGCGCGGATACGATCGAGTAGGCGCGTTCAATTCCATCGACCCCTATCGTGCAGTATTGCCCAGGCTTGAACTGGTATCCATCCGGTTTCTCGATCCATATCTTCCATAGATCGTGGGTGATGTCCACCCGGGCCGTGATAGATGTGGTGGCTAGCTTTGGACGCTGAACTCTCCTGCGGATTGTGGTCAAGGTATGGTTACTCCCTAGATGGATTCAGTCTGCGGCGGCCTCGACTGCCAGGTGGGCCAGCCGGACCGGGATTAGTGGTAGTGTTGGTACGTTCAACATCGGGTCTGGTTCGTCACTCTGTGCCAATGCGGTCGCCAGATCGCCGAACAGGGTGGTAATGGAGGCAAGACCGCGTTGCGGCCCGGTCAAGTCCGCGATCCCTGCCGCGCGACCTCGGTCGGACATTGCCTCGATCCAGTCGCCGGACTGGATTCCGAGTTCGGTGGCGTCTTCTGGATGTATCTGAATGGTCTCGTCCCGCCGTATCGCGTTCCTGCCGTCTATCTGGATGATCTCCATCTCTTCTTCAGGCTGGTGGAGGACACGACCCTGAGCAAGCAGCATCGGATACTCGTCGTCCTGATGGGCTGGAGCCGCCTCCAGAGACATCGTCGCCAGTCTTGGTTTGTTGGACTCCAGCGTGTCTTCGTACAGAATCGGCGTGTCAGCCATGTCGGCGGCCAGACACGGCCACTGGAGGCCTCCTGCCTCAAGTCTGCCGTATGTGATGCCGCCATAGGGGCTGGCGAGGTTGTTCAACTCATCGAAGATCTGCTCTTCTTCGGTATAGTCGAATCCCGAGCTGTCCATTCGTCGCGCTATCTGAGACAGAATGCGCCAGTCCGCGTCTCCATCTCCCTTGGGACTGAGCGCTGGCCTGAGCAGCTGGACACGTCTTTCCAAGTTGGTGTAGGTGCCCAACCGTTCGGCGAACGTGAGGGACGGCAACACGACATCGGCGCGCTCCGTGATCTGGTTGCCAAAAGTGGCGTGGGTCACAACAAACTCGGCCTGTTCCACAGCTTCCATGAATCCGGCCAGTTCCCCGTTGGAGTATGTTGGACTGTCTCCGATCAGGTGGAGCGCCTTGACCAAGCCGGACTCCACTGCCCGTGATACCTCTTGTACTCCAATTCCGGGGGTATCGGGGACATCGGAACTCCACGCCCTGGTGAATCTCCCCCGACTTTGCTCTCGCTCCACCGGGCGCTGTCCCGGAAGAAAGTCTGGTACGCAACCTACGTCCAGCGCGCCCTGATCGTTGGCGCCGGTGCGCAGCGGGTACAGCCCGGATGAGGCTCTGCCCACGTTGCCGGTAACTAATGCCAGATTGACGAGTGCCTTCGAACAGGCTTTGTGCAGGTCCGCAGGCAGCGTCTCCAACCCATACAGGATCGCTCCCGGGCTTTCTTCAGCGAAGCTCGTGGCGGCCGCGCGGATCTCGTCTTGAGCAACGCCCGTAAGACGCTCGACGCGCGCCAGGTCGAATTCCTGGATAATGGAGTTTCTAAACGCCTGAACGTCCTCGACGTACCTGGACAGGTAGTCGTGATCGTCGAGAGACTGGTCCCAGATGGCACGGATCATGCCGCCAATCAGTGCGGCCTCACTACCGGGTTTGGGTCGCAGCCACACCTTGGCGTGGCGCGCCAGCTCGGTTTCCCGCTGGTCGATCACAATGAGAGTCGCGCCATCGTGGAGTACAGCCTTCTTGATTGGAACGGCTGCCACGTTCTGCTCTTCAGTCATGTTGGACGACACGACGAGGAAACGCTTCGAGTTTTCCAGCTCCCATATCGAATTGGTCGCTGCACCGTATCCGAGCTGATCCATCAGCGGTGTCAGCATTGCTGGGCGCGTGTTCGATGCTGTGTCCACGTTGTTGGTGCCCATGACCACGCGGGCGAACTTCTGGGCGATGTATGCGTCTTCGTTTGTCGCCCTGGGAGAGGCAATCAGCGCGTACTGACCGTCCTTGTATTCACCGAGCCTTTCGGCGACCAGGTCCAGAGCTTCGGGCCACGTGGCCTCCTGAAGCTGGCCGTTCCGACGGATGAGCGGGGTCCTGATCCGGTCCCTTCGGTTCACGAACTCCAGGCCGAACTTGCCCTTGAAGCACCCCTGGCCCTGGTTAGCCGCCGCATGGCGGTTGGGTATCGCGCGGATCATGCGGTCGCGCTTGTTGATCTCCAGGGTCATCTCACAGCCAACTGGACAGTGAGGACAGATGGTGTTGACTGTCTCGACTGCCTTGTCCCATTTATAGTCGCGCTCGACGAGCGCGCCGGTAGGACAGACATCGATGCAGGCGCCGCAGAACTCGCACCCGGACTCCAACAGGCTGGTCCCCTGTGATGTTCCGATGAGGCTTCTGCCAGAGCGCATCTGGAGCGTCAGCGCCGAGTCTCCGCGTACTTCGTCGCACACACGAACACAGCGTGCGCAGACGATGCACAGGTTCATGTCCATGTCCCAGTACGGGTCCTGCGTCGCGAGGGGTAGATGGCGGTTGTTGTAGGTCAGTGGGGTATCCATCTCCATTTCCAGATACCGCACTGTGTCCTTGAGCTCGCAGCGCTCGTTCTTTGGACAGGTAACGCACCGGTCGTTGACGGTGACGTGGCGGAGGCAGATGTCTGCCGGTCCGCACAGCTCGACCCTGTGGCAGGTCAGACACCCGTGGGGATGCTCGGACAGCAGGAGCTCCATGATCCCCCGGCGCAGGCCCTGAAGCTCGCTGCTGCTACTTGTAACTCTCATGCCAGGGGAAACGGGAGTCGTGCACGATGCCGGAGAGCCGGGTAGCGCTCGATAGCTGCCGTCCGGACCGGGAGCCTCGGCGGTAACCACGCACATGCGACATGCGCCGAAGGGCTTCATCCCCGGGTAGTAGCAGAGATAGGGGATGTACATTCCCGCGTCCATAGCGGCCTGGATAATCATTTGGCCGGGCTTCGCCGGAATTTCTTGTCCGTCGATTGTGATTGTTATGTCGTCAGCCATTCTGCGCTCCGGGTACGAAGTCGAGGGCGTATGGTCGCGTGTTCTTCGGGGTGATGTGCGGGCCGAGGCAGCTTCCGGTTGGACACCTGCGCTCTTCAATGTGTGCGACGAAGTCGGACTCGAAGTGAGTCAGCGCCGACCTGATGGGGCCGAAGCCGAGCTGTCCGTGACCGCACAACGAGCTTGCCTCCATCGTAGTTCCCACTGAACGCATCAGTTCAAGGTCGCCGGGACGACTCTCGCAGCGTGCTATGCGTTCTGTGATCTCCAGCAAGTGCTCCATCCCCAGCCTGCAGGGGAAGCACTTGCCACAGGACTCGAACTGACAGAAGGCCACAAGCACGCGTGTGAGGTCCACGGCGCACACGTCTTCGTCTCCCACGATGATTCCACCGGAACCGAGTATAGCCCCGGCGTCCCGCATCTCGTCGAAATCCAGGTGGACTGCCATGCTGTCGGAGCTGAGAACTCCCCCGAGCGGACCCCCGGTCTGCAGCAGCTTGAGTTGTTTGCCGTTCGGTACGCCGCCGCCAATGTCGTTGACGACTTCGCCAAGCGTCATTCCCATCGGCACCTCGTACAGGCCCGGGTACTCGACGTTTCCGTTCAGACAGATTATCGCTGTGCCAGTGCTTCGGTTGACGCCTATGGAACTGAACCACTCGGCGCCGCGTGAGATGATCTCAGGCGCGTATGAGTATGTCTTTACGTTGTTGATAGTGGACGGATGGCCCCATACGCCGAATGCGGCAGGGAAGGGGGGACGGAAGCGCGGCTGAGCGCGCTTGCCCTCGATGGCTTCCATGAGCGCAGTCTCTTCGCCCGCGACGTAGGACTCGCCAGTAAGCGCGACCTCGATCTCGAAGCTGAAGTCGGTGCCGAAGATGTTCTTGCCAAGCAGGCCCACTTCGTACGCCTGCTTGATGGCCTCCTCGGTGCGGTCTATGGGACCGTCGTGTCCGTGGCGTATGAAGACGATTCCGTTCGTCGCGCGGGTGGCGTACCCGCCGATTATCAGGCCCTCCAGCAGTGTGTGAGGGTCGCTCTCCAGTATGCCCTTGTCGTTGTAGGCGCCAGGGTCGCCCTCTTCACAGTTGCAAAGCATATACTTGGGAGGCCCTGGCGACCTCACCATGAAGCTCCACTTCACGCCTGTCGGAAACGCCGCTCCCCCGCGGCCCCTCAGGCCCGAATCGGACATCTCCTTTATGACGTCATCCGGCTCCATCTGCGTAAGCGCTTTGTGGATGCCCGCGTACCCGCCGTTGGCGATGTACTGGTGGATGTCACTTGGTGCGATGTGACCGGCGTTTCGCAGCGCGATTCTCTGCTGCCTGCCTATGCCCGGCAGTTCCTGAAGGTCTGGCGCACCCTGGATTGGAGCTTCGCCCAGGTACCCCAGCACCTTGCCATCGCGAACGACCCCCTGGACAATGTACTTGTCGACGATGGCTGCGACATCTTCTGGCGTGACGTTGCCGAAGAACAGTCTGGACTCAGTACCCGGCCTCAGAACGTCTATCAGCGGCTCCGCGTAGCATATGCCGAGACACCCGACCTCATCTATGAGGGCCGCTATCCCGCGGCTGTCGAGTTCGGCTCTGAGCGCGTCTATGACGTCAAATGCTCCGGCTGAGTGGCCGCACATGGCAGTGCCGACTCGAATCCAAGGGTCTGGACCGCTCGTGAGCGTCTTCCACCGTTCGTCGGCTGTCTCTTTTATCGTTTCGTAAGTGGGCATGGCCGACCGCCGGCGCGCTGAGGCGCGATCTACTAGGTACCTTGTAGTTTCTGCACCTGGCTGGATGCCGATTCCGGTGTCACACGTCCGATCAGGCGGTGGTCGACGCTCATGACCGGGGCGACAGAGCAGGCGCCAAGACAGGTGTTGAACTTGAACGAGATAGCGCCGTCTTCTGTCTCGCCCTCATCTTCCAGACCCAAATGTTCCATTACACGGCTAAGTATGTGGGACGCACCCTTGAGATGGCAGGTTGGGCCCCAGCAGATCTCAACGGTATGCGCGCCAGGAGGCGTGAACCTGAAGTTAGTGTAGAAAGATGCAACGCCCCAGACTTCGTTAATGGTTGTTTTGTTCAGGACGGCCACTTCTTCGATGGCCTCATCCGGGATGTAGCCAAGCTCGTCCTGGACTGCGAGCAACGACGAAAGAACGGTAACCGTGGGACGGCTCTGGTTATTGATTGCGCGTCGCAGCCGGGCACTGTCCTCTGCGCTGAGTGGAGGCAAATCCGATCCCTCGTCGATTAGCGAAATCTGTCACAATGATAACACACATCAGGCGCGGCTCGTGACCAGCCGACCGCGTGTGCGGCTATTGAGTCAACACCTTCAGCTTCAACTCATCAAGCTGTGCCTGATCAACCTTGCCGGGAGCGCCGAAGAGCGGGTCAATACCGTTCTGGGTCTTCGGGAATGCGATTACGTCCCGGATGTTGTTGTTTTGCGTGAGCGTCATCAGCAGTCTGTCGATGCCTGGTGCGATCCCGCCGTGAGGGGGCGCGCCGTATTCGAACGCGGTCAGAAGTTGGCCAAACCGCTCGGCAACCTCGTCAGTGGTGTATCCAAGCACCTCGAACACCTTCTCCTGGAGCCCTCGTGTGTGGATTCTGATGCTGCCGCTGGCGAGCTCAGTCCCGTTCGCCACGAGGTCGTAGAGGTGTCCGATTACCCGTCCGGGGTCGGAATCGATGAACTTCTCGGTGCCGTACTTGGGCATGGAGAATGCGTGGTGCATGGCGTCCCATCGCTCCTCGTTGTCGTTCCACTCGAACAGTGGAAAGTCGGTTATGTACGCGAAGGCGATGAGGTCGGGGTCGGCCACCTCAAGACGGCGTCCCATCTCGTGACGCAGATTGCTAAGTGCCTGGTTGGTGGTCTTATCCGGCCCGGCAACTATCAGTACCATGTCGCCGACGCCTGCTCCTGTCCTCTGAGCGATCTGTTTGATCTGTTCCAGTGAGAGGAATCGCGCCGCTGCCGACCGTACCTGGTCTTCAGTCAGGTCGTCGATGGATCCCTCACCAGTCAGCGCTATCGTGACCAGGCCTCTCGCGCCCCATGCTTTTACGAATTCGATCAACTCGTCCGTCTGGCGACGAGAGTACGTGGCGCAACCCGGAGCGCTGAATCCCTTTACTATCCCGCCGCCCTGGACCACCGACGTGAACACCCGGAAGTCTGTGCTTTCCGCAATGTCGGACAGGTCGGCCATCTGCATCCCGAATCGCAGGTCGGGCTTGTCCGTGCCGTACGAAGCCATCGACTCGGCATATGTCAGGCGGGGGAATGGTTGGAGCATTCGCCTGTCCGGTGTGACCGTCTCGATTAGAGCGATGTACAGCTCTTCAATCAGACCGAGTATGTCATCTTCCTCGACGAAGCTCATCTCCAGGTCTAGCTGGGTGTGTTCGGGTTGACGGTCCGCGCGTGGGTCTTCGTCTCTAAAACAGCGGGCGATCTGGAAGTACTTCTCGACTCCCGAAGCCATCAACAGCTGTTTGAGCTGCTGAGGAGACTGTGGGAGCGCGTAGAAGCTGCCTGGATATAGCCGGCTTGGCACAAGGTAATCGCGCGCGCCCTCCGGCGTGCTCTTGATGAGTATCGGTGTTTCAACTTCGAGAAAGCCGCGCTTGTCCAGGAAGTCCCGAATGAACTTGACAACCTTGTGTCGGAGAATCAGCATGTCCCTCATGCTTGGGCGTCTGAGATCCAGATACCGGTACTGCATACGCAGCAGCTCATCGACGTCGGACTCTTCGTTGATGTAGAACGGCGGAGTCAGCGACTCGTTTAGTACTGTCGTCTCCGACGCCATGAGCTCTATCGAACCCGTCGATAAGCCCGGGTTCTCAGTGCCTTCCGGTCGCAGGACGACCTCCCCTGAGACCTGTATGACCCACTCGTTGCGGAATCGTTCGGCCGTTCGATGGGCGTCCGGGGCGATCTCTGGATTGAAGACTACCTGTGTAATGCCATCACGATCCCTGATGTCGATGAAGATCAGCGAACCGTGGTCCCTGCGCCGGTGCACCCATCCGGCCAGAGTAGCGGTCTGACCGGCGTGCTCAGCCTTGAGACTTCCGCAGCTTATCGACTTGAGCAAGGCGACACCTCAGGTAGGTGAGTGTGGGGAAGATCGTAGACACAGAGTCCACGACTTGAAGTGATGATAGCCGGGTTCAAGGCTACATGTAAACTGGCATTGGGACCGCGCCACATACTGCTGTCACAGCCTGGAGATGACTGACCCTTAAGGCAAGTCACTCCCCGAGAAGGGCGGGCGGGCGGGTCAGATGGC
>DAOUHG010000071.1:0-4378 GCA_034428835.1 Dehalococcoidia bacterium | reverse complement strand
GTTCGGATTCAGTCAGCTTGACTTTATACTTGATGGCAGCCATGTCTGGATACTCCCCCACAGAAAGATCATACCCAAGTATGACTGCCTTCTCATATTCTTGCAAATCTATCTGGAAGTAGTACTAGTGACCTCCTGAATTATGAATCTGTTATTAGATGGATCATGTATGAGGATTAGTCGCCATCTGTCGTGGATTGTTAGTGCGTATTCGCCCTCTCTGTCTCCTCTGAGTGGATGTAGTCTCAGAGACCTAATTTCCATCACATTGTTGAAGTCAGTAGCCGCCTTGAGGGTCTCGATCCGTCGAATATACCGATCGGCGACTACTGGGCCCCACTGACGCGACGCAACTTGAAAGCTCTCATAACATCGTCTGAGCCGATTAGTGCGAAATGTGACTTCCACTTGCCATATACATCTGGACCCACAGCCGAGAGGTTATTGACCACTCTTCGGAGATGGCATGAAGAACTCGAACCGGTTGCGGTCTTCGTAGCCTTCGATGGATGCGGGGACTATGCCCGGGTTCTCAAGGGCTGCTGTGACGATGCTCTTGTTGAACTGGTGAATGCCGGACTCTTCGGACAGGAACTCGTCCACCGGCATCCAGAAACACTCTGCGATCTCTTCTTCCTGCATGGTGATCTCGGTGGAGAGCGCTGACAGCCGACAGACAAAGTAGATGTCCGACTTCTCGTAGCGATAGCCGTGCCAGTGACGGAAGCAGGCGAGCGACTCGAACTTGGCGTGTACGCCGGTCTCCTCGCGCACCTCCCTGACCGCACCATCGACGAGGTGTTCGCCAGGGTGCAGTGCGCCGCCCGGTAGCTTGTATCCGGGGCCGCGGCTGGGACCCATCCGGTAACGCTCTGAGACGACCAGAATCTCCCGCCTCTCGTTGATGACTACGGCGCCGGCGCCGATGTAGTGGGTGGCGTAGGGCGGGACGAACGACCCCTGAACGAGCTGCAACGTCATCAGCACGTATTCCAATTTTGCGTGGTGGTAATCGAATCCGGCGTCGGCGGCTACAGGAACCAGCGCTGCGCTGCGGATGGGCAGCTCCAGCCAGACGACTCGGTAACCGTCCGTCGTCCATGTGTCCAGAGACAGGCGGAGCAGTCTCTCGAACTCTCGCGGGTCTTCAGGGAGGGCATCGGAGTCGGTTACAACGCCACCGAACTGGTTGGGAGAGAACTTCAGGGTCTCCATTGTCAGCCGTGCCTCACCACCATTTGGACCTCGTTCGATGGGTTGCAAAGGGCTTCGAATGCTCCCTGGATCTCGTCAAGCGGAAGGAAGCTGGCCTCCGAGACCAGGGGCTCCATCGTAACCCTTCCTGAGCGGATCAGGTCCAGGGAGATTTGCCAGTCCTCCGGCCGTGAGCCGAATGACGTCTTGAGGCTGATTTCACGCGCCATCCAGTCGGGAGGGAGTACGGGCGTCTCATTCCAAACGATGGCTACCAGGACGACCTGACCATTGCGCCGAACCATGTTCAGGGCCTGATCCAGCGTGCCCGGCGCGGCCGCGCACTCGAAGACCAGGTCGGGGCCTGTACCTCCCGTGAGCTCGACGACGCGCTCGACGGCGTCTTCTTCGAGCGGATTGATAACGGCGTCCGCTCCCAGCCGCCGCGCGGCTTCCGCCCTGGCGGGCGCTGGTTCTGACACGATAACCTTGCTCGCCCCGGCAGCGCGGGCCACCTGCATACATAGTAGGCCGATTGGTCCCGCGCCGAGAACCACCACCGAGTCTCCCAGCCTGAGCTGTGACAGTCTGACCGCATGGACGGCGACGGCGCATGGCTCGCACATGGCAGCTTCTTCGTCGCTCACACCTTCTGGAATCGGGACAGGTTCCCACTCTTCCAGCAGGACCTTCTCAGCGTAAGCCCGAACGCGCGAAGATGGCCCGGAGAAGCCTTCGAGCCGGTAGTTGAATCTCTCTCCACGGTTGGGGCTTGCGGCGCGGACTTCGGGCGGCGGTTCGCCACCACCGCCTACCACACGGTCGCCGATACTCCAACGGGAGACTCCCTCTCCCACGCTGCTGACAACGCCCGAGTACTCGTGACCCATCACGGTGCCGGGAGGAGCGATGTCATACAGGAAATGGTGAACGTCGGTACCGCAAATGGCACAGTAGTTGACGTCGATAACCACCTGACCGTGTCCCGGTGTAGGGTCCGGCAAGTCTTCAACGGTGAACTGCTGACCACCTTTGTAAACAGCGGCGCGCATGATGGATGCCTCCTTAAAGTTGCTGCCGCCTAGGTTATCACGAGGATTGTTCGGGTGTCAGGTTTGCTACAGTTGGCGACTTGTGATTCTGGTTCTTGTGATTCTGGTTATAGAGACTATAATGAAAATCGCCAGCGCAGAAGTCACTAGCGCAATTATGCCACCCTCAATCCACCATGTGGCCAAGGCTGGAAGGCAACACCGATAGCGACACAGCCTCCACAGAACCCCCGCTACGAGGCGCACGAGAGTCCGCCCTTTTTCGCCGCTCTCGGCTATGGCTTTCAGTTCAGCCTGATCGCTTCCGCCACCCTCCTGGTGACTCCGGTCGTGGTGGCCAAGGCGTCGGGAAGGGATGACTCCTACCTGGTGTGGATGGTCTTCGCCTCTCTGGTCGTCGTTGGCGTGTCCACGTTGCTGCAAGTACGACGGCTCGGGCCGATTGGGGCCGGAGCGTTTCTGCCCATGTTCACGGCCGCTTTCTCTATACCATTCTGCATTTCGGCTGTGGTGGACGGGGGGCCGGCAACGTTGATAACCCTTGTGCTCGTCACTGCGGCCACCCAGATAATTATCTCCAAGTGGCTGTTTATTCTGAGGCGACTCGTTACGCCGATCTTGGGCGGCACCGTGATGATGATACTTTCGATCACGCTTGCTTCCGTAGTGCCTCGACTGTTGGACGACGTTTCTTCGGTTGAGCCGGTCGGGGCGCATCTGACTGCACTGGCCACCATAGGGGTAGTAGCTGTGTTCATCCTTCGCGGCTCGGCGGTGCTGCGTCTTTGGGGGCCGGTTATTGGCATAGCCGCCGGCTGTGTGGTTGCCGCGGCGTTCGGCTTCTACAATGCCGAGAGGGTGATCGACGCTCCCTGGGTCGGACTACCCAGCCAGTGGCCTGGTCTGGGCCTTGAATTTGGCATCCCGTTCTGGACGCTGCTTCCAGCATTCCTGTTCCTCGGCGTGATCATCTCCATTCAGGCTAACGGAGAGGCCATTACCCAGCAGAGGGTTGCATGGCGGCAGGAGCGGGCAGTTGATTTCCGGCAAGTGCAGGGGGCATTGGCAGGCGCTGGTGTGACCAATCTGCTGGCAGGCATCGCAGGCGCGGTGCCCAACATTATCAATCCTGGCGCAGTTTCATTCACTCAGACAACCGGCGTTGCTTCCCGCAGAGTCGGATACTGCATCGGCTGCATCTTCATCCTAATAGCGTTTCTGCCCAAGCTGTCCGGGCTGCTGAGCACCATACCGGGGCCGGTAATGGCGGGATACCTTATTGTCATGGCGGGGACTCTGTTTGTTGAGGGGGCGCGGCTTGTTATCCAGTCCGAGCAGAACCGACGGAAGGTCTTGGTGGCGGGAGTTTGCTTCTGGATTGGCGCGTCTTTCCAGTTTGGACTGTTCTCACTGCCGGATGTCGGGCCGGTATGGGGTGCGCTACTCAAAAGCGGCATAACGACCGGCGGACTCGCGTTGGTGGCGATGGTTCTGTATCTGGAGTTCACCAACCCGCGGCATATGCGCTTTAAGTCGCAGCTAGACATCGAAGCGTTGCCGGAGCTCAATGAGTTTATTGCCAGATTCGCCGACAGCAGGGGATGGGACGCCGCTATGAAGGATCGATTGAGCGCAGTCGCGGAAGAGACCCTGCTGACGCTGGCGCCGCTGGACCTGGAAGAAGACGGGGATGAAATGGGAGGAGATGAGCGGCAGCTGATCGTGCTGGCTTCGAGTGAGGGTGAGATTGCCGACCTGGAGTTCATTGGCGGCGGGAACGAAGAGAACATCGAAGACCAGGTCCGGCAGCTCCAGCAGCACGATGAGGAAACTCCGATTGAGCATGAGCTCTCGCTCAGACTACTGCGCAACTACGCCTCGTCCGTAGAACATCACCAGTATCCCGATACCGACATCATCACTGTCCGTGTCGTCCATCCCGGGACTGGGTAGAGTAAGCTCGCTATACGCGCGCAGCTTAGAGGTCTCCCTTAGATCTCCGTGTGTCTAGGTAGTGTTGACATTTCAGTGCAGCCATATGAGAACAGCAGCGAATTGTAGGAATCCGAGGTATCTGCTGTCGAGTTTGTCGAATCGTGAGAATATCCTTCGGTAGTGCTTGATCTTGCCTA
>DAOUHG010000070.1:0-5918 GCA_034428835.1 Dehalococcoidia bacterium | reverse complement strand
ACAGGGTTGGAAAGAATGTCGTCGAAAGCCTCGGGGGCTTCGTATGAGAGCATGTCGAGAGACATGAGGGCGTGGGAGTCTGGTGGTTCGATAGATTCGAGGAATGGCATCGTCACGAACGTCGAACCCATCCCGGTCTCATAGGAGATGGAACCGAGCGATTGGATAACCAGTGACTCGTCCTCGGTGATGCCGTCCACGAACCACTTCCTGGACGCGATCGTACGGACGGCGTCCATGGATTCCAGGGCGAGATCGGCAAGTGAGCTGATGGCCCATGACTCATCCTCGGTGATGCCATCTGCAATCGAGGGCAGCGGCACCATATCTTCGATGGCGTCCGGCACGTCCAATGCCAGGTACCCCAGCGAGCTGGTCACCCGGGCTTCTTCATCTGCAAGTTCGTCCGTCAACCATCGCATATTGAGGAGGGTCTGGGCGGACGATGGGCTCTCTATTCCGAGGTCGATGAGCCCCTGTACGGGACCCCCGTCTCTGCCGTGGGTGCCATCCGCGACCCACATAAGCTCCGATATGGCGTTGTATATCTCCGGCGAGACCGCTCTCAGTAGAGAGGCATACTCAAAATCATCGAGCGCCAGTGACGGTTGCTCCTCGGGAGTGAGAGTCCTCTGGGGAACGGGACTTGGGAAAGGCATCTGTGCGGGTATGGATGACTTCGACTTTGTTGCAGCTGGAGTGGGGGCGGGCGAAGCGGACGGAGAGGGCGACGAGGGAACTATTAACTTCAGTTGGGGACAGACAAGAATGCACAGGCACTTCGCAATAGCTGGGATGACCATGGGGATTGCCTACGTGATTTGGTTGCTTCCCAGGATTGGAGCATTCGGTGGTTTGATCTGCCTCCTGGTGGGGATGCCTCTCTCCGGCGTGGGACTATACCGCGCGCGAAAGCGGGCCGATAGAAACGGTACACCACTGGCGTTGGCAGCATTTGCAGTCAACGTAATCGGGCTGATCATAGCAATCCCGCTCATGCTGAGCTTCGCTGCGGTCTACGGCATAACCGTGACAGGTCACTCCCACCTGGACAACTTCTTGTCCATCATCCTGTGGTGTGTCACACTTTGGATAGCGCTCAGGGCATCGCGGGAACTACTAGAACGAACCCACCGGCGCCGAGGCCTGTAGAAGAAACTGGTCGGGTTGGTGTGGTGCCCCTCCATGACCTGGTGAATGGCGTGGACAATCTCCGATTCAACCCATTCACCCGAGCTGCCCATCCTGCCTGATCCACGTCAACTATTCTGGTCGGTCTGATTCCTCCTCTGTCCAACGATTCTGTGCCGCATTGGTCCTTGTCCGACCAGGGAACAGGCGACGAAAATCATTGTCGCTGTTCAGGCCCGGCTAGGCACTTGCCTAACAGTCGATTCGAATGACGCCGCAACCGTCTGACTTACAATCAGAAAAGCGTTTCTGTTTTCTGACGTCGCCTCATTCTGTCATTCTGCTAACAGAAAAGCATTGCACCAAATCGACAGCGGCCCGTCATGTCACCTGTCACGGAGGTGAGACGCCGGGAATGGCCTCCCTCGAGCAAGGAGGCGGCGTGAGTGAAGAGGGCGATTCCTAAAATGAGGCTGCTGCAGGAACTGTTTCGAAGCCCGATATGGGTCTGACGCGTCTAATGCGAGGGGCTCTTGAGGTGTTCTACCAGGCATTGTGTCGGCCGGCCTGGGGAGGAGAATCTATGAATCATTCTTCAATTCTGTTGCTTTTCTCTTGTTACGTTCTAATATTGCGCTGATACATTACTTCTATTTTCTGATAACAGAATATAAAAAAGACCCGGAGCCATTCGTGGGGCTACGGCTCCCTGTGATACCTGGCGACGGCGCCGCGCCCGGCTCGCTCGTGGGCGATGTAGCGTGCGACCATCTCCGGTCCCTTCCAGCGCCCCGCCGTCATGAGCGCGGGCAGCTCCTCGCCCGCCCGCGCGAGGTCCCTCGCCATGCCTACGCGGGCGCTGTGGCCGCTGTAGGCTCCGACCTCGCCGGCGGCACGGGCCGCGGCCGCGATGCGCCTTCCGATCGACCTCGGGTGAAGGCGGAACACCGGCTGCTCCCCTGCGCCACCGGGCCTGAGGGCAGCGAGGTCGCGCATCGTCTGCCTGCTGACGAACAGCAACGCGCCCTCGCCCTCCTGGTCGGTCTTCGATACCCCCACCAGGAGTCGTCCTGTGCCGTCGACGTATGATGTAATGTGGTTCCACCTGACATCCGCGGCCTCGCTGCGCCGCAGCATGCAGTCTCTCATGAGTCCGACCAGCGCAATATCGACCAGCCCCCGGCGGCGCGCCTGCTCCCCGGTCTCCATCCCGCCGCGTCCCCTTCGAGGGAGGAGCGCGGTGGCGCGTATGGCAGCCATGTTCTCCGCCGTAAGCGCCTCGGCCTGCTTCACCCTGATGCCCGCGCGTGCCATTCTGTACCTGTGAGACCGGAGGGCCTCGCGGACCCTGGGGTGTTTGGTGATGTCGGGAAGTTCTGCGACCTCGTAGGCCTTGGAGATCGCCGCACACGCCACGTTCAGGCTGTTGGGCTTTGCCGGTCTGTGGTGGCGGTCTCCGATGACGACCCCCTCGGCCCTCTCCCTGATGTAGGTGACGAGGGAGTCGGCATCGGCGCCTGCGGGTGAGAGACCGCGCTGGGCGCACCAGCTGACCCAGGCCCTGAGCTGGGACCGGTATGCTGTCCGGGTATTGGGCGCGTAGGCTCCCGCAAGAAACTCCTCGTTCGCCCTGTGTTCCTCTTCGGTGATGGTCGAGGGTTTTTGCGAGCCGGTCCGGTCCTCGCGGTGTGGTGCCGCGAACGGGAGCAGGCTGTCCGTGGTCGGCTGTGTCTCTGTGGTCATGGGTCGGATCCTGGAGAGTATAAGACGTCCTATAACACTAATTATAGGACATGTTTCAAAATGTGTTCAATTGGTTACAGGTCCACCTTCAGAGATGCTCAGAACCGGGTGTCGGGGTTCGCCGACCCCTATATCGCCAATTCCATCAGAGGTGACTGCGTGCGGTGAGAGTCCCCTGATCGAGATCCCTTTCCGTGTTGCCGCATCCCCTACATACCCCTGCGCGCCCCGTCATCCATCCCCGCAGGTCACGGATTCTCAGAGTTGCGCACTTCGCGTCTGTCGGAGCGACCCAGAGGGCGACACCCGCAGACCGCGACCATCCTGGCCTCCTTCGATTCGACGAGGCTCTCAGTCACCGTATGGGGGAGCGCCACTCTACCGGTTCAATCCACCCCACTGTTAACGGGCAGTTCCAGATGCCCCCGGGTCCCCGTGGTACCCGTGTGAAAGTTTCACCGCCCCTGTGTGTTTCCCCGGGGTTGCGGGACACAGCGGTGCACGTGATGGTGGAATGGAGGGGGGCTACGCGACCCTGGAGGAGGCTAAAGGCCGCGTTAGGACGACTCGGGGGTGCCGAAGTCATCCTCGATGAAGACCCTCACGTTGTCGCTCTCCGCAGAGGCACGCAGGTCATCAGAAATAACAACCCCGTACAGGCACGCGAATACAGGGGCGCCATGAAACACCTTGCCGATCAGATCCCTGCTGGTCTGTACCTGCCTGAGGTCCTTTGGCTCCAACGTATAGGATGCTTCGGCCACGATGTAGGCGTAGGTGTCGGACGACCGACCCGGTCTACCGCGCACGATCATATCGGTGACCATCAGGCGCTCGTACTGATGCCTCTTGATAGTGTCGTTATCCAGCGCGTCCCATACGGCCTCGTTGAAATTCTCGGAGGCCCTGTTGTTCTCCGCGAGCCTGACGATCCGGGTCCGGCGCAGCCCAAACTCGGCCACCATCCGTGGAAGCCCTGTACGGTCGATGTCACCGCCAAAGGTCATGCCCTTGATTTGGCCGAACTCCTTGTCCATGCTGTCGAATCGCTCGTCAGTCCGCTTGCTGTACGAGGCGAACCTATCGGGAAGGTCGAGCAGCTCCTGCGTGAGGATCTCGCGCCTGGCGGCCGCCAGGAACTCCGGGTTTTCCCGCAATGCTTTGATGAAGTCCTCAGTCGACGTTATGTTGATAGTCATCGTATTCCCCACTCCTGTATTATGGCCTGCTGTTCGCCAGACAACAACCACGACGTGCTTCGCCAGCGACGGCAGCGTGTCTCAACACCGATGTTCAAACCAGACAGCGACGGGGCTCTCTCGGAGCCATGACTTATAGTTCCGTGTCCGTCTCCCCGGCGCAATCCGTCATGAGCGGACCTCGATTGAGAGACCTTCACATGCCTGCTGCAGGGACGCGGTCTCGCTCTGCGCCGGACACGTCGGAACCGCCTTCCGCAATTAGGAGAGATCACATGAGAGGTGGGTGGTCTGTTCGCCCAGCTCACCGGCCGCCCGATGCACGTCTGCTGTGACTCGGGGGAGCAGCTACAGGTCCCTCCGCTGGAAACTCGATTGCCTGCCGTGCTGTAAACGGCCGGTTCGTCGCGTAACTGGCCATGACTGATCAGATGCGGTCGGCCCGGCATAACAGGGCTCCCCATCGTCCGCACGAATCGCGTGGAGCAGGAAGTTGCAGTCCGCCGTCACACCGAGTGAATGGGCCGCAACCAACCGACCGGTCCCACTACTGGGAAGGATAATCGGCGGATGGGTGACCGTGGCGAGTCGTATGGGTTCCAGACCACCTGCATCTCCTGACGACCACCAGGGCTGCGGCGGCAGCGTCCACGTCTCCTCGCCCTCTCGAGGTGGTGCCGGTTCGAGGTCCGCAGGTGGCGCAGCCCCATATAACGAGGAGAAGATGTTCGACGCCTCGGACCAGAACCGTGCGGAGTCGGGAGGAGCCGGAAGCTGACGCGCAAGCATATTCCCTCACCCGACTTCAAGCTCGCTGAATGTCGGAGAGGCCTAAATGCTCTCACCTGAACGAACCGGTATGCCTGTGGCGTCGCTTTTCTGCTCGAGGACCTCTCGCCCAGGTCGGTGCGCTGCCGAAAATCAGGCCTGCGGTGGAGGCTGACGATGTCGTGGAGTTCGAGCGAGCGAGGGCGTTCTCCCATCGCACGCATTTGCTCAGCGAACTCTTCGCCGCAACGGATACCTGACGGGGCGTGACCCAGATGACGTCTATCTCAGTGCTTGCGTGAGGTGCCCACCTGTAATGTATCCAGCGGAGGGAACTCCACTGCCTTCGCTCACACCGTGCCACTTCTGAGGCTGCCGTGAATGACATTGGAATACACTGATGACGTGTTGTTCTTGAGACGAACTATTCTAGTTTTCTGTTATCAAAAAGACTTTACATTCGAAAGTTAAATATCCATACTGAAATGCAGACGACTTCAGGACTCGCAGGTCATAACCATCCAGAAAGGTGCGTCCCACGTGATAGTGGCAGTGATTTCGGAAAAAGGTGGGACCGGCAAGACCACCATCGCAATCCACCTGGCAGGTTGGCGTAAAGCTGCGGGCTCGGATGTCATGCTTGTGGACGGCGACCGACAGGGCACGGCGACCTACTGGGTCGAGGTGCGCGGCGGGCTGGGCCTCCCGACCCCCTCAACGGTTCAGGCCTTCCAGCGGAGTCTGCTCAGGTCGGTGATGGACCTGACCCGCCACTACGACGATATAGTTGTCGACGTCGGGGCCGGTGACGGTGTCGGCATGGAGAGCATACTGCGGATCGCCGACCTTGCAGTCGTCCCCCTTCAGCCCAACGAACTCGACATCTGGACGGTCGGACTTCTCGATGAACTCGCGGGCGACGCCACCGCCGTCAATGAAAGGCTAACCGTCAGGGCCGTGTTGAACCGCGCTCCCACCCACCATGCCAACACGGACGCCCAGTCAGCTCAAGCCGCTCTCCTGGAGTGTCAGTACATAGAGGCAGCCGGGCTGACGATTCGGGAGCGCTCCTCGATA
>DAOUHG010000069.1:0-8948 GCA_034428835.1 Dehalococcoidia bacterium | reverse complement strand
CGCCACAAACCTACCATGACACATTCTCATGCGTAGACCCTCGTCCGTCATTCCCGCGAAAGCGGGAATCCATAGATCCGGGTGAGGGAGAATACGGTGTAATCATCCATAATTGGTATTAGTTAGTTGTTGTAGTTCATCCTGAGTTACTTCACTTAACGATTTCCTATAAGGAGGAGAGGCGTCTAGTTGAGCACTAAGTGCCCAACTAGAGCCACCTAGTTCCGAAGGAGGTGCCCAACTAGAATCATCTGAAGGGGTATCGGGACCGGCAGGAAGCGCGGCCTTGGCGGGCGGCTCGACCTTCTCGGAATTATGAGGTTCCCCTGCCGGCGGCGGAGCCATGATCTGCCATTCAGTCGCGCGGTGGCGATTGCCGCGCTGGCGCTCCACCAGCAGTCCCCGTTGAGTCAATTGTTTGATCGCATACCGCCACTGCGTCTCCTTCAGCCACGGGAGTATCGCGACCATCCATGAAGGGTCGGGGTTTGGGTCTTTCGGGTCGCCGTACCTGCAACGGACCGTCACGTCCGAGGTCTCCCGCAGGTCGATCCTGGCGAGGCGCAACAACTGCTCCAGCACACTCCTGGTAGCGGGCGCCAGCCCATCGACCCCGCGCATCCTGGACGTGAACCAGACACCCAGGAGAGGAAAATCGGAATCGAGCTGTCCAAGATGCAGCGACCAGCGGGTGACGCCGCCGGTCGTCGTTCCGCGCGCCTGGATCAGTCCGGTGGCCTCTAGCTGCTGCAGCGTTGCCTTCAACTGCTCAGGAGAAGCGCCCTGCCCTGCCACTTCCGCCAGCCGGTCAAGGCCGGGCCATGACAGTCCCCCGTTCTCGTTGTCGGGTTGGGTGTTCTGCCGGCAGATGAGTTCGATCAGCAGCACCTTCCAGAGAGGTGCGAGGTTCGAGTGATTGACCCGGTCGATCGCCTTGAGCTTCTGCCTGTAGATCGTGGGTTTAGGCATGGGCAGCCGCCTCCTGTCCGCGATAGGAGGCGGGAGGTCCGGAATCGACGTGTATCGCCCATGGTGGGCTGTGAGAACCCGTAGCTATGGGGAAAGGGGTGATGCGGTCGGCGGAAGGGTGGCTGATGCCTTGCGTGTTGAACGGGAATTGAGTACGATTGCTATAAGTCAAAGGTTGCCTCACAACGATCTCGAGTGCTGCCGACTTTTTGAACCCGCCGGTCAGGGCGGGTTCTCTCTTTTATGAACTATTTTGCCATCAGGTCATCAGGCCGAAACCGCCTTGCTCTCGAAGGTGGCGGCGTGTGGACCCAAGAGCCTTGAGGTCACCACTGAGGTGATCTCCGGATAGTAGCCTTTCTCCTGCAGCTCTTCCTCCAGCGCGTCCTTGACCGTGCCCCGGATGAATCCCTCGAGCTCTGGTTCGTTTACCGCAGCCTCCACCACCATGCGGCAGAGCGCGGCCGAGAACGTCTGGCTGTCACGTTCTGCAACCTCGCCCACCACCTTTATGACGAATGAGTCCAGCACTATGTTCTTGCGATGAAGATCGAGCCCGCGTTCGCGACGGCGCAGAGTCTTGCCCTGCAGCACCATGTCTGACCTCCTGACGATGAATAAGCCCAATAATCTTTACACACCTAAATGTGAGCGTCAACCGTCCGATACGCTCATACCTGTGGGGCTGCTAACTTTTGCTCAAGTGAGGACCGATACATCAACGGCACACTAGTGGGCGGACAGCCATGCTCGACCTTCAGCGCCAGAACCTCCAGTTGAATCCACGGGCCGGAGGCTGTCTTCAGCAGTAGGGGCCGGCAGCCAATCGTGAAGCTCATCATACTGTTCGACACGATGCCCGGTGACAATCGCCTTCCGGACGTGAGTTTGTCCTAGAGCCTCCTCGCAATTCCGTTCTCTCTGACCCACCTGGCGCTAGAGGCGGTTGCGCACAGTTGGGCATAGTATTGAGCACACTTGGGTACACGTGGGCCCAACTGTGCGCAGGTGGCGGAGACCAAAGGCCCGGCGGGACGTTTTCCCTAGCCGCAATCTTCGATGTGCACATTGGGGACAATGGGCATCAGTTGTGCACATCGCCTGGAAGGAGCGCGCTGTGGAGAGGTATTCGATCGAAGAGGCGGCCGGCATCCTGGACGTCCACCGCAACACCGTCATGAACCGGATACGACGTGGGCAGCTCCAGGCCGAACGGGTGACGGAGGGTGGTCGCGAGAGAACCTACGTGCTCCTAGACGACCTTCCGGAGAAGCCCAGCACCGACATGGAGTCCTCCACCCTGCTGCAGTCAACCGGGCAGCGTGAGCGCGACCTCGAGGAGCAGCTGCTGGCCAGCCAGCATGAGCTGGAGTTGACCCGGGAGCGCAACCGCGGACTCGAGAACCTCATCGAGAATCTGCGGGATCAGGTCCTGATCGAGCGCGAACGATATTCGGAGATCTACGCCGATGTGAAGAGCGGGGCACTGGCCCTGCCCGCACCAAAGTCACGGCCCTGGTGGAGATTCTGGGGTGGCCGGCCCTAGTCGGTGAACAGGTCCGCCAGGTTGACGGCGAATCCATCCGAGTCTGCGATCGCCCACAGTGGGACGCCTGGGCGCCTCTCCTGCTCATTTCGGCTCCTTCAGGTGTCCTGACCCATCTGGGCCAAAACCCGAGGCTCTACGGCATTCCCAGAGCGTCGGCTGTCAACGCCAGGCCCCTATGCTGCCGACATGAACAGCAACAGGGCCAGAACTCCAATTACTGTTGCGACGCCAACTCCGGCCAGGATTCCGGCACCTGTTTGCCTACTGAATATCAGTGCTACAAGACCAGCGGGCACGCCGATGAGCGGATACAGAACAGCGAGGTATATCAGAAACCAGAAGACGGCATACTCCGGGTCATAACCGGAATCCCTGGTGGCCAGCGTTGCGCCATAAGTGACCAGGGCAGCCGCAATCAGAAACCATGACCCGATAACGGCCAGGGCTGTCTTGCCGACGGTTCCCGATATTCCCGCGGGCGTGTGACGTGGAGGATGCGAGTAGAACCGCTGGTCATGGCCACAGGAGGGACAGAACTGTCTTGACGAGAACTCCTCGCCACAAACCGAACACGTCTGTGTGGTTTTGCTCATGACAGCGTTTGCGCTCGTGCAGGCACGTTCTGGACGTGATCGACAGCAGGCCCCCGGCTTTCGGGGAGCTGCCAGCTAGTCGGCGAACAGTTCTGTCAGGTTGACGCCAAATCCCTCCAGTACCTCGGACGTTGCGGTGTCACCCTCAACGCAGGTCTGCTCGATCTCCAGGACCCCGTCCCGGAGTTGGAGAACCGATACGATGCGGTTAGTGGGATCGATGATCCAGTACTCCCTGACACCGTGGCGGGCGTACAACTCGCGCTTATCGTGCCAGTCCCGTCTGGATGAGGAGGGCGACAGAATCTCCACTGCCAGGTCCGGCGCTCCCTGTATATTGGCCGGAGTCCTGATGTGGTATCTCTCCTTTGAGACAAACAGCAGGTCGGGCTGGACGGATGTCGGTGTCTGTGAATAGGACATCGTATGGAGCGTGGAAGACCCGGCCCAGGTCGTTCTCGTCTACGAAGGCATTCATCCGGACGATCATCCGCAGACTTGCGGTCTGGTGGTCCTCATCAGGTGAGGTAACCGGAATCAGCTCACCGTCCAGGAGCTCGTATCGCTCGTCGCCCTCAAGGTTGGCGTAGTCCTGGTAGGTCAGCCTTGTCGTGACCATGTTGGTCCTCCGGGCCTGGTGTCTGGATTATAATAGTGGTCCTGTGGGAGGATGTCCCAGTCCTGATCTGCGGATGTCGCTGTTTAGCTTTGAAACTGGTGTGAGATCGAGGGCGCTGGCGACCATCGGGCCGGGCCGGAGACCCGCTCTGGCGGCTCTCTCCGCGACGTTTGCGTTGATTCCAGAACCCGTGGGTATCCCCCCCCTGGGCCACGTGGCTCGAAAACAGACGCTCTATGGCTCTCTGTGGGCCTAGGTTTCAGCACGAACGGCGTGAAATCGGCGCTCTGGAGTGGATTCGAGCCGGTGGGGGCATACTCGACCTAGTGCTCGAACATAGTCCTCAATGTCTGAAGTGCAGATCTCAGCGTGTCGGGTTCGATCGTTCCCAGTCTTCGTGCCATCCTCCTGCGGTCCACTGTACGCAATTGGTCCAGCACGATAAATCCCGCCGTCCCCCTGAATTCGCATGAAACACGAAAAGGATATTCGTGCCCTCCTGTTGGTCATGGGAGCAACAATGAATGTGTTGAGGGAGCTGTTCAACTCATCGGGAGACACGACAAGGCAAGGCCTCATGTTCCTGATCTCATCGCCTCGGGCGGGATTGAGCATGACGAGGTAGACGTCGCCCCGTCTCACTTCACTCACTCCCACACCCACTCGGAAACATCGAAGTCGGTCAGGGACGGTTCATCGAGCAGGCCGTCTTCGCCACGAGCGCGCATCTTGGCAGCGGCTTCGGCCCATCCCTCGCGTGTCTGTGCAGCTCGCTCTATCAGCAGTCCAGTTGCCACGACACGCAGCTCAACGTC
Source organism: Dehalococcoidia bacterium (assembly GCA_034428835.1). GTDB lineage: Bacteria > Chloroflexota > Dehalococcoidia > Lucifugimonadales > UBA1123 > VXRN01. Next base: position 4,403 of record DAOUHG010000069.1, on the reverse strand, counting down.
TTCTCCCAGGCCAGCCTCTTCTATAAGCGGCTTCGGTAGTCGAATTCCGCGGGAGTTCCCAATTTTCACAATTCGAGTCTTCATTGGAAGAGCCCTTTCCAATTGAGGTGATTACATTGTACACACGCCAATATGTTAGGCAAGCGTGGTGGGCCCAACTGTTGCCTCTGTTGCTTCTACTGCCGACCAACTGGGCACAAGACTGGAAGCTGTGACGCTGTACTCCGAGAGTAGGTGTGGGATGTCTCCTGGTCTCGGCTGCGGCCGCAGGAGCGTCCGTCGGGCCATTTCAGCCGAAGGGCTGTAAAATCCGTCCTGAGAGACCCGTGCGGCGAAGAGGCCGCTCATTCCAGCAGCTGCGGGTATCCTGGGGGTCACCCGGCCCGGAAAGATCGTCTCCACGGCGCTCCTGCGACCTCGTTTTCAGCACGGCCGGCGGCAAATCAGCCGTTGCGGTCCGTCAGCAGCTCAACCCGGGCTCGCTGGTCCATCACTCTCAGAGGCCTCGCCCGGCGTGGCAGTTTCCCCAGTGACTGCTTTTGAAGCAACAGAGGCCTGATTGGAACAGCACGCACCCGAACGAATGTACTATAATAGAAGATGGGCGGCAAGGCAGGAATCGATACCTGCACTCCTGCCCAGGCACGTCGCTGATGGGTCAGTGGTCAGCCTGGAACCGTCCGAAGGGAGAATTGAGGAACATGTACAGAGCCGGAGTCAAGATACGACCGCCCTAGCACTCATCGGACCGCAAAAGTAAAACCGCCCGGCGTAGTTGGAGCTCGCGCTGGGCGGATGAAAGACACATTGGGAAGGAAGTCCTTGTTGCGTCCTGTCCCATGTTAGCAAGGACTCTCCTTCCCGACAAGCGCGGACATGCGGCGCGCATGTCGAGTGAGGAAACACACCATGGAAAGAATACTCAGAACACCGGAGGTCGTGAGAGTGACCGGGCTGTCGAAGACGACAATCTGGCGGCGGGTGCGGAGTGGGGACTTCCCGGCACCGATCAGGCTGGGGGGCCTTGCTGCCCGGTCGGTCGGCTGGCGAGAGGGGGAGATCGAGCACTGGATCGTAACCCGCCCAGTCATAGACGAGTAAACCTCTACTGATAGACGGCCTGGGCCGAATTCGACCTCGCGGCCGGTTCGGTCCAGGCCCCTCCCTTCTCAGCCACCAGTTCGGCCGCGCAGGTCCGGGCCGTTGCTCATCGGCTGCTTCCCGTCGAGAAAATCAGCCCACCGTTGCATCAGGCGCACACGCGCCCTCCAGTTCTTCTCCAGACGCTTACGCTCCTCCGACTCGTCCGGGGAGATCAGCGGCTTCGACTGCGTGAGACCCAGTGCCTCCTCTACCAGTTCCCCAAGGGTGCCGGAGGCAAGCGCCCACTCGCAGAAGGCCGCGCGGAAGATCGGCGGAGTTACATCCATATCTAACTCATGGGCTACATTGGAGGGAATGTTCTGACTCAGGGGCGTGCCTGCCCGGGACGCAAAGAGGAGACCCGAGTCGCCGCGAGAGATCTCGTCTCGCGCCTGTTTGTAGACGGCAAGCGCGGCCTTCGAGAGTGGAATGCGAATCTGCTCGCCTGACTGATGCCGATTGTTTTCTGCGGGGATGGTCCAGACGCCCGTATCGACATCGACATCCGCCACTTTCGCCTTGGATACCTGCCGGAAGGTGGTGACGGTGAGAGCGGAGAAGAGGCAACTGAGTTTGTGGGTGAGGTTTACGTCTCCAGACCGGATGGTCGCGAACCACTTTGGGATGTTTTTGAAATACTGTCCTGGGATGTCGGAGTCCAGATGTGCCTTCAGTGCGTCGATGTCATCGCGACTGAGCAGGTCATCTGCGTCTGGATAGGTGTGGGGCTGCTCCGGCTCAAATCGCTCGGACCATTTGTAATCACCCGGCAAATTGCCGTAGTTGTAGTCGGCCCAGTCCTGATTCAGGTACACGCGAGTCGATGCCAGGATTGCGCGCCCATACGCGCCGCCGTGCGTGCTGATGCTGTGTCCGAGCGCGGTTTCGGCCAGGTCCGGGTTCATCCGATATTCCTGGGTCCAGGTCTTGAGCGAGTTCCGAAAACCGTGGGGCACCCCTGCGTTAAATTTATGTTGCAGATGCACAAGGTGCTCCCGCAGGAGCAGGTTTCCATGCGTCGTCGGGAATATGAGGTGCGGGTGACGGACACTTAAATGAGTTGCGTCCACCAGGATTTTCACGGCCTGGCGAGCGAGCGGGATAACAAGCTCCGTGTGTGTCTTGTAACGCTCCTTTGGGATCACCCAGCAGGGCCAGCGGAGCGGTGCCATGCCCTTCGTTTTCGGTTTGAAGACAACGTGGTTTAGATGGATCTCATCCCACCGTCCGTGCGCCGTTAGCCTCAGCGGAGCGGGTCCCGGTCAGGGTTTTGAATTCTGATGCGAGTGGCACTGCCTTATCTCTGACCTCATACGTGTGCAGCTGCTCTATGAACTCCTCGACATCCTGGAAGGGAACGGAGGGGAAATTTTTGGTCTCATGCCTGATGTCAGGGAGCATACGGGTAGTCGGACGATCGGCGGGGTTATCGGGTCGATACTCCTTTGCTATAACCCAGTCGAAAATCCATGAGAGCAGAGCCAGGGCATTACTAGCTGCAATAGGTTTGCTGCCCCAGATGGGTGCCAGTGTCTGCTGTACATCCACCCTCTTGATCGCGTCCACTCGTTTCGTCAGGAGAGGGGCGCAATGATTCCTGAGCAGGCCACGTTTCTCTTCTGCAAACCCCTTGTCTTTGCCTACGAATCGCAGCTCGATGACAATTTCGGCGGCCTCTGCCAGAGTTGGCGCCGGATCCTTCTTATCGCGCGCCCGTGCTAGGGTCACAAGCCGGTATGATCCCAAACCCAGATCGACGCTTTTACCGTCGATGGTGATCGTGTGTAACCAGGTTTTGAGGGTGCGTTTGCCATTCTTGGATTTCCTGACTCTGAGATGGAGTCCGGAGTTACCCGGGCCATCGTAGTATTTCCCAGGCCTGGTCACGCTCTTCACAAACGTCGCCTGCATTGGCCGCTTATAACTGTATTCTGCCACTGAGTCCCTCCTGATCTGGGCCCCCTGCTGGGCCCCCTATTTGGGGTGCGTCTACGCGGAACCGTGTGCTACCCTGCGTCCCGTATGGAACAACCGTTCGTATTCCTGTTGACTACTTTACTAGCTAGATTTAGCTTTGGAAAGGGCGGAATCGTCCCTGTGAATCCGTGTGGAACCATGTGAAAAAGCAATTCTCGACAGTTCCGTTCAAATCGTCGGTTTGACACAAAAGACTGGTCTCTCAGCTTTGAATGGGCCCCCTCGGGGAGAGGTGGCCGATCCTGGCCCCCATCTGGGCCCCCCCCAGAGTGGCCACGATGCTGAGTGGGGCGGTTAGGCTCCATCCGAATGTGCACTTTCATCAAAATGCTGCCCCTTCCCAGCCCCATGGCGACCGCCGCAGGAATGACGAGGCAGAGAGATAGGGCAGGAGGGGTCTCCAAGGGCCGATCGGTGACAGGAGTCATCGCCTGGCGGCCACAGGTCCTGGCCCCTCCCGATAGGAGGGCGCGCAGGGATCGAGGAAAGTGCTTGGCCGACCTAGTGGTTCGACCAGTTGTGTGATAATCTGAGATCAGATTCAGTCCACTGTTTAGTTGCTAGGGTCTGAGTCGTCCGGAGGTTGCGGAGTTCCAGTCCGTGACCTCTTTTCTTGTGAGCAACTCTATTAAAAGACTTCTATTTTGTCAACCTATAACCACGTAAAGACTTCCGGAAAATAGGATATACAAAGTTGAGAGATGTTGATATCCGCGAGGTAGGTGGGGGCTGCGGTGTCCGATTGGTGTCCAGTACCTCGCGTTAAATGCCACTAGGCTTGGCGTGACCTCTGGAACGAACGCCTTCTCTCCTGTCGAACTGGACGCTTCCCCAGGTCTGTCCTCGTAGGCGGGCTTCTTCGATCGTGTTCGAGCAGGTGCATGTCGCCGCCCTTCACATGATGGACACGACCATCGATGACATATGTCTCGGGGATGTCAATCTCGTTGAACAGTCTTCTCTTCAGGATGGGGACGGCCTGGTCGGTCTGCTCGATGCCGATCCAGCGACGATTCAGCAATTCGGCCGCCACGCAGGCGGTCCCCGAGCCGCAGAATGGGTCCAGCACCAGATCCCCCTCCTGCGTCGACACCTCGAGTATCAGCTTGAGCAGCTCCAGTGGCACCTGACCTGGCCAGCCCGTGCGCTCCATGTCGTAGGGCTCGATCCTCCCGATATGGGTCACGATGTCGAAGATGTCCTGGCCATCCGCCATGGTCGTGTATATCTTGTACCTCGGCTCCGCTCCCTCGTGACTCCGGTGGATCAGCCTGGCCATCTCG
>DAOUHG010000068.1:0-3785 GCA_034428835.1 Dehalococcoidia bacterium | reverse complement strand
ACGCCTATCTGCGTGAGTTGGAGTCTGATCCCGGACGGGTGCGGTCGCTTGCTGGGTGGGACTGGATAGAGGAAGCGGTCCAGAGTCTACCATCCCACTATGCGGCCTCCTCAGACTGAAATGGTATTAGCTGGGACAACGCAGTCTTCGATGTTTCGACCGGAGCAGTTGGAAAGGTCAAGGATGACACCGTTGTTCGGCCCAGAGGCATACGTGAGGATATGTTCGCTGAGGGAACCACGTTCAGGTTGTCGGAGGCCAAGCAGTCTATAGAGCCCGACTCGGATGAAGTGGGGCCGGTTGGCAGCGTGGACTAAGTTTTCAGTGTGAGTTCAATGCTCAACGGTGGAATAGATGGTCGGAGATGAAAGGTTGTTTCCACGCCGCCCCAGGTAGTTCTGCGTACAGGTCAAGTCGTGGCGGGCGACTTTAGCTTTGCAGAACGCCACCTCTTTTTGAACTCCAAAAGCTGGTAAACTGTCAACGTCTGACGACAATTCTCAACCGGCTGCTCACATGCCTCTGATCGGATTTGTCTATAACGCACTGGTCGTAGAAGCGCCGTGCCTTATAGACTCGCTAATCTCCAGCCTCGACCTTCGCGCCCGCTCTTGGGTGTCGTCTGCGTTCGAGGTGGCAGAACGCTCCGATCTGCTCCCGGAGACCACGCTGGTCGTCGTCGCCGGGGGAGACGGCACGATTCTCCGCACGATCCACGCTGTCGCGGCTCACTCGGTCCCGATCGTGGGAGTCAACATGGGCAGGGTCGGCTTCATGAGCGAGCTGCGGGTCGAAGACGCCGCCGAGCGTCTCCCCGCGTACCTCAGTGGCGACATGCGCGTCGAACGCCGGATGATGCTGCGCGCGACAGTGACTGACAGCGACGGCAACCTTCACCTCAGCGCCGACGCGCTCAATGACGTGGTGATCGGACGGGGCGGGGTCGCAAGGCTGCTCGACATAGACACCGTCGTGGACAGGCAGTTCCTGACCTCGTACAGGGCAGATGCCGTGATCGTCTCCACTCCCACAGGCAGCACAGGCTACGCGCTGTCTGCCGGCGGCCCCATCTTCTTCCCGGAAGCAGAAATGATGATGCTCCAGCCTGTCGCGCCCCATACCGGTCTGCGCGACGGCCTCGTGCTGCCTCACGACACTGAGGTGACGCTCTCAGCGACCGACGGCAAGCACGCCTCGCTAAGCGTGGACGGTATGGAGGACGTGGAGCTGGAGCCGGACTTCAAGGTGAATATCCGGAGAAGCCCTTACGTGGCTCGCTTCCTTCGCTCCAACCCCAGGACCGCGTTCTACGACCAGCTCACGCGCCGACTGGGACTGGTCTACAATCTCAACTCCCCGGCCTGAGCAGGGCACGCCCTGCACCCGTAAACTGTTAATCCTGAACAGCCACGGAGAAAACACCATTGAACCAGCCACAGCTAATCAGCCAGGAGACGGTATTCAGCGGTCGGGTTATAGAGACCAGGGTAGACACGCTGCTTATGCCCGACGGTAAACAGATCACCAGGGAAGTGGTCCAGCACCCGGGCGCGGTGGCGATCGTTCCGATAGACACTGAAGAAAACGTGCTGCTGGTCCGGCAGTACAGGTACGCCGCGGGACAGTCTCTCCTGGAGCTCCCTGCTGGAGTTGTCGAGAGCGGCGAGTCGCCCGACGACACGGCGCAGCGCGAGCTGCAGGAGGAGATAGGCTACGCCTCGAACAATCTCCGAGCTCTTGGAGGTGTCTACTCGTCACCGGGGTTCTGCACGGAGTTCCTGTACCTGTACATCGCACGCGATCTTGTTCCAAGCCGACTGCCGGGCGACGAGGACGAAGACATAAGCGTCGAAACTATCCCGATGTCCAGGGTGGACCGACTGATCAGGCTCGGCGAAATACAGGATGCCAAGACCGTTGCCGGCCTGCTGATGGCCAGATATCTGTTCAAGTAATTCAGGAGAGATCGATGCCGGACCTAAGAGCCATTTTCGCCCAGATAGACGGCATGGAAGACGAGATAGTCGCGCTTCACAGAGACCTCGTCAAGGTCCCGTCGGTAAACACCGGTTTCATGCCCACGGGTGATGAGACGCCGGTCTGCGAGTACATCCGCGACTGGCTCGCCGAAGACGGGATCGATTCTGAGATCCTGGGACGTGTGCCCGATCGCGGCAACATCATAGCCAGGATCGAGGGCGGCAACCCGCAGGCGCGACTTATGTTCATGTCCCACACGGATGTCGTTCCGGTAGAAGAGGAGGAGAAGTGGAGGTTTCCTCCCTTCAGCGCGACCATTCACGAGGGCCGCATCTACGGCAGGGGGGCGTCCGACTGCAAGGGTCTGCTCGCCGCGCAGCTCATGGCTATGCGCCTGCTGAAGCGCAACGGCGTACAGCTTCGAGACAGCCTCATCCTGTGCTCCGGCGCCGACGAGGAGCACGGCGGACGATACGGCTTTGGCTGGCTGGCTGAGAACTACCCGGAGAAGATCACCGCTCCCTATGCAGTCAACGAGGGCGGGGGAACTCCCATTGAGGCCGCCGGGGGCCTGACCTACATCCTAGGAGTGGGGGAGAAGGGTCGGCTACAGGTCGAGTTCGAGATCAAGGGCGTCAGCGCCCATGCGTCCGTTCCCTGGCAGGGCACCAACGCCCTGTACAGGCTGTCGCAGCTACTCAACCGCATCGAGAACTACGAGCCTGAGCGCGATACCTCGACCAGCCTGTTCGCGCATCTGTCCAACTTCGCCATCGAGCATGCCCCGTCAGCTGAAAACGTAGATGAGATCATAGCTGAGGTCTCCGAGGACAACCCGCGCTTTGCCTCGATGCTCACCGCGTTGTCCCGTATGACCATCACGCCCACGATGATTAACGGCGGCATCAAGTCGAACAGCGTCCCCGAGCAGATAAATCTCACGTGCGACGTCCGCACTCTCCCGCACCAGGACGACAACTACCTCCGCGCAGAGCTCGACCGCATCAAGCAGGATATCCCAGGAGTCACCTACGAGATCGACTACATGGCCGTGCCCAACTCGTCGGAGTTCGAGACCGAGCTGGCAGAGCACATCCAGGCCGCGACCGCGATGGCGCTGGAACGAGACGACATCCAGTGGGTTCCCGCGATCAGCACCGGCTTCACCGACTCGCGCTTCACACGTCCGCTGAACGTGATCACCTACGGCTTCTCCGGCTCCCACCCCGACGACGATCCCATGCTCTCCCGCGCCCACGGGACCGACGAGTCTGTCGGCATCGCCAGTCTGGTAAGCGGCGCCAAGATCATGTTCGCCCTCGCATGCACCCTCTGCGGTGCGGAGTAGCTTTCCTGGCACGCAGTCCAAATGCATCGACCCAAGACCATATACCTTGCCAATCCATACGGCTTCTCTGCTCAACAAAAAGAGATGCTGCTTCCCGCCATCATCGAAGCTCTCGAATCACTGGGCCTCGAAGTTTGGGAGCCTTTCGCGCGCAACAACCAGGAGGACCTGTCCGTATCAGGCTGGGCGTATCGGATAGGGCAGGCCGACTTCAGGGACGTGCGCGACTCTGACGCGATCTTTGCCGTAGTCAACGGGGTACCGCCTGACGAGGGTGTCATGATCGAGCTCGGGATGGCCATAGCTCTCGGAAAGCCGAGCTTCCTGTTCCGGGACGACTTCCGGCGCGCCACTGACAGCGAGGAGTACCCCTTGAACCTGATGCTCTTCACTGGCCTCCCTGAGAAGGGATGGCGCGACTTCTACTACACCTCAGTGGAAGAGATTGCCGACCCGA
>DAOUHG010000067.1:0-6241 GCA_034428835.1 Dehalococcoidia bacterium | reverse complement strand
GCCGGACGGCTCACCCGCTCGGCACGCCGCCTCACCCTGCATCTACCCCAGCGCTGGCCCTGGGAAACCCAGTTCAATCGCGCCCTGGCCCGACTGCGAGCCTTGCCACTCCCAGCCTGACAGCGGCCGTCTGCAACCGGCCCGCCAACCTCACCCACCAGCTACCCCAACGTCACCCAAACTCGCGCCAGACCGGCCAGTGAGCGTCTTCTGCTGCGTCCTGTCCCGCGCTGGGGAGCTCCACATGACCGTAGCCAACCGCTCTCCGGCACCAACTGTCCAAAATCTACCGGACAATCGCGCCTCCATGTCCCTTATCTCCCGGTCCGCCACCCCCACCACCCCGTTCGGTGGATTCGGGGTTAGATGACAGCGATACTGTACGGAATGTTTTTGTGATCTGGGGTCTAGCAGGGATGATTTCAGGAAGTGGGTATGCGCCCCCGCTTGGCTTTGTGCTGTTACTGCTTGGCGTCGCGCAATTTGTATCAGGATGCAATGAACTCAGACCGCAACGAAGACGCCGCGGCTACTTCATGTGAAGTGAATAGAGCCGTTGCTGGTAGGAGTAGCGCCCCGTCGAGCGGTGTAATAGAGGACTGAATAGATCCAGACCACGGATCATCCCCACGTGTTCACGGCACCCGGTCAAGACTCCCCGACGGGTCCGGCACCAGCTCCAGGTAGATGAGCGTGGTCTGGATCGACGAGTGCCCCAGCCAGCGGCTCAGGTAGTTGATCTGGATGCCGTTCAGCAGCAGGTGGCGCGCGTAGCTGTGCCGGAGGGTGTGTGTGCCGATCTTGCGCCCTGGCACGATCGCGCCCAGCTCCTCGGCCCTTCTGTCCGCCGCCCGAACCCAGCGCCACGCCGTCGACGGGTAGACATCGACGAGTTTCCCCTGGCTGATGCTTCCATAGGAAAGGGCCGATTTCAGCGCCGTCTGCAGCTCGCGGTGCATCGGTACGACCCTGGACCTATTGCCTTTGCCGGCTCGAACCCTCAGTGTCGGTGGCTCGGCATCGAGTGAGAGGTCGGCGACCTCGAGCGCCAGCGCCTCAGCGATGCGCAGTCCGGCCCTCCACTGCTCGAGCATCAGCAGTTTGGCCCTGGGGTTGTCCGAGACCCTGACGATCGCCTCGACCTCGTGGGCCTCCGGGTACTCTGGGAGTTTTCTCGGCTGCGCCGAGTTGTCGGACCTCTTCGGGTGTGTGCCCCGCGGACGTCGTCTCCGGGCCACCGCCTGGATTGTCATGGTGCTGCCGCTCCCGTGCAAGAAGTTCTCCGAGCGATTCTTGAAATGTGTGCCTTCTCGTCCAGTTTAAGGAGGGGCTCAGCTACCGGGGATGGTCTCAGATGCAAGAAAATACCGTATTTTCTTGCACGGGTATCAGGTGGTTACGGCATGCGGGCTACTGAAAAGAACGGCGATCCGGGAAATCACGGCGCCACTGCGTTTAAGCCGCTACTCACTTCGCAGCCGGCGAAGCTCCGCCTCCAGCTCGGCAGCGCGGGCCTCGGCAGTCTCGGCGCGGACCTCGGCGGTTCCAGCGCGGGCTTCCGCTCTCCCGCGAGCTGCCGCTTCTTCCTGAGCACGGGCCTCGCCAATCTCAGCGCGACCTGCGTCTTCCTCATGGGACCGAAGGTAGCTCTCCGTCATTGGGTCGAAGAACCGCAGCATCCCCTCCTCCCAGCACACGTACAGCCCCAGCGCCTCGCTGTACCCGCGAAGACGTCCTTCGTCCAGAACGTCGATGGCTATCGGCTCATACGTGCCGTCCACCAGCCGATCCGCGGCAAGCGCCGCATCGTGGTACTCGCCACCACTCGGATCGAAGCGCCAGTATTCGCCCACGCCATAGCGCTCATAGTCCCGACGCTTGTCCGTGTAGTCCGCTCTCCCGGTCGAAGGCGACGCAACCTCGAGCACGAAGTCCGGAGCCTTACCCTGCCGGTCTATCGCATACCCCCGCTGCTCCTCCATCAACTCCCGGTCGCCGCCGCGCACGACCATCAGGTCCGGTATCCGCGCGTCATCGCGCACGGGCAGGCCGGGTCCCACCGGGACCTCGCTCGCCACCGTGACGCCTGGGTCGTCCGCGAAGTGAATCGCAAGGGAGGTCACTATCGAGGGTTCGTAGAGGTGGAGCCAGTTCTGCATATCGTCCCGCGGCGGATAGTCCGGGAAGCGTTGGAGCTCTCCCATCTGCTGTGTGAGTGTTGTCGTCTTGCCGGTCATCGCGGACCCCTCATGGCCAGGTGGGTTGAGCAACCTTCGACTGGACACATCATATCACCTGCTGAGGTGCTGCTGTTCCCACATCCCAACCCGGCGACGCCTCTACCATTCCGGACTACCTTCGTTCGGCCGTACTGGTTCGATGCGATAGATGTGGGTATTTCGTTGCATGGAGGGCTGCTGGACCAGAAGCTGTATTCAAGAGCAGGGACAATAGCCCCTGAATGAACGGTCAGTAGCTTTGAGGATTTTCTCAAACTGGCACTTGCAGGTGAACAGCAGCTGCGTTATGGCGGTGTCCACCGCATCCGGGCACGCCTGCGGGTCGGTTACATCCGAAACGATGTCGATGTCGCAGTCGTCCCCACCAATCTCTCGTACCTCGTTGATGCTCTGGTCCAGCCACTCCTGGTTAATGTCGGTCAGCGCCACCTTGGCCCCGGCCCGCACCAATCCCAGGGGAACCGTTTCGTCCGTTGCCGTAGTCGAGAAGAGTGAGGTGATTGTGGTCAGACAGTACGAGAAAGTCGTAGCCGTGGTCTCTGTACCACGCGGCTACGACTTCCGGCTCAGCGTCGCCGTCCGACTCGGTCGTGTGAGTATGAATGTTACCTCTGTACCAGGTCTGGTCTGCCACTTGACGTGCCCCCATGCTTGGAAATTGGTTTCCCAGCATGTTAGGGACGTTAACGAGGACGTGTCCAACCTGCTCTATGCAGGGTACACCGAGTGCACTACTAACGCAGGGGCGCGGCGTAGATCTGTCCGCCCTTTGGGCAGTCTGCGCAGGGAGCATCGGACCACAGGGCGTTCCTGCCGCCTTCCCTGGGCAACCCGATTCCGTCCGAGCCCAGATGACGATCGTATATCTCCCCGTAGTTGCCCACCATACCTATGACCTTCTGGGCAACGGTGGGATCCAGGCCCAGCTCCGCCTGTCCCCACGACCCCTCGACTCCGAGCAGACGCCTTACCTTCACGTTGTTGCTGGCCGTAAGCTCGGAGACATTCCCAGAGTTGACGCCCAGCGCTTCGCCCTGGATCAGGATGGCCATCACCGTCTTCACGACATCAAACCACCGGCTGTCGCCATGTGGTACGAGTGGAGTGAGCGGTTCCTCGGAAATGACCTCCGGGAGAATCACGTGCTCACCGGGATCTGGGAGGCTGGACCTGAGGGCCGCAAGTGTAGAGCGGTCAGTTGTAAGGACGTCACAGCTCGAGTTCGCGTAGGCATCGAGAGCGAGGTCGAAGTTCTCGAATATGACCGGGGAGTACCCCAACCGGTTCTGGCGGAAGAAGTCCTCCATATTCAACTCGCTGGTGGTACCGGACACCGTGCATACGGAGGCTCCACCCAGGTCGGATGCGCTCGAAATGCCCAGGCGGTCGGGTACCATGAACCCCTGACCATCGTAGAACATCGTTGGCACGAAGTCGCCCCATGAAGCGTCGCGCGAGCTGGTCCATGTGGTCACGAACACGAGCAGGTCCACCTCGCCGGCCTGCATTATGGGGCCACGCTCTGCGGCGGCGATCGTGCGTAGCTCCACGGCGTCGGCGTCGGCCAGAGTCGCTGCCGCGACTGCGCGGCACAGGTCAATGTCGAAGCCGAGGTGATTGCCATTCTCGTCCAGGAACCCGAATCCAGGGGTATCGTCCAGGGTCGCGCAGACCACCTTACCCCTATCCTGGACCAATTCCAGCCTCGACTCTCCGGCAGGGTCACTTGTTTGGGCACAGGCTACTGCCGTTAGCAGCGCGAGTGATGCAGCGATGAGATGGAGCTTCATTCGGCAAAACCTCCTGTTGTTCGTGGTAATCGATTAGCGGAGTCGGGGCGCGGGGAGAGGTTCAGATGGAGCGGGCGTGGACAGGCGCACCGCTGAACACACCGCACAGACCGTCCACCGCCGACTGGCCTCCACCGTGCCGAGCCAGGGTCCTGATCACACTGGTGAACGCGCTGAACGCATCCGCACCAGCCTTATTCCTGGAGCAGTGTGACACCTCACGCGCTATCACCGCGCAGCGCCCGCTCCGCCCGGTTGTTAGTCGGCTCTATCCCACCGCCCTTCTGGCATACGTGCCTGAGCCGGGTACGCTGGACCGTCGGCAGATCGCCGCCCTCATGGGCGTGGCTCCTTTCAATAGGGACAGTGGCACCCTAAGCCCCAGTCCACCGAAAAGATGAGTGTCGCGGTGTGCTGAAGGGGTAGGGAAGTGCTCCTGTGCATCTGGGATAATGGTTCTGGAAACACAAACCGGACCCCAGACGAGGAGCACTCAATAGATGCTACCACGCAACCACCCCGACCGCATCCACGTCGCCTTTGACGACCACCGTCTGGTGGCCAATGCCGGGCTGCTCCTTCCGGCCACCCTGGCCCTGCAGCAGGGACTGCCCCAACCGGTTGACCGGCATCTTGACCTGGGCCGCGCCCCAGGCCGAGCCAATCCTGGCGACCTCCGTCTTGGCTGCATCGGGACCTGGCGCTTTACAGAGGACGAACACATCGAAGATCTCGACACGTTCTTCTATGAGAACTAGCGGATACGCGCGACGGCGCAAGTCACATTCACGGTAGAAGCTGCAGTGGAACGCCGTAGCTAGTTTTTCCTAGTCAACAGTTGCAGGCTACCCTGGCTGTAGAGAGAAGCGCTCCTCCATCCAGGATTGCCAAGTATGCTGATCGCGGGCCACTACATCGGCACCATCGTCGCCATACAGGTACAGCCGCACCGATAGGAGCGTTCGGTCTCCAGCGTGGAGCGCGAACAGGTGGGCTACTCCGGAGGTTGGCTGTTCGAGCTGCAGTATGATCTCCGAATCATCAGGTATAAAGTCTACTGACCCGGCGAACGGTGGGGCGTTGGCGGGTGCGATTCTTCTCTCGCCTTCCGTGGCCCCAGCGCGGCCGAGTCCATCGGCCAGCGCGGCCCATCCTGGCCCAAGTTCGGGGGCAGCCCCCATTAGCTCTAACAATGCGTACGACTGGCCGCGGAATTGAGTCATATAGATCTGCAGGATACGGAAGAACGCTGGCCACCCTGCTTCTGTTGCCATGAGATGACCGTCCCATTCATCGCTAGTGGCGAACAGGCTGTGCTCCACACGGACGACGCAGATGCCCTCCCCGCTCGACTCAACAGTCCATTCCGTGGTCACTGACGGACCGCCTGGCGCGAAATCCTCGCTATCGGCGACGAAGCTGCCCGGTGGTTCCCACGCGGTAACCGTAGCCGCTGAGTCAATGCCCGACCCGAAGTGGCAGTCCACTCTTGCAGGCCTGTCGTCAGCTAGTACCGGTTCCAGCTAGTTTTGCCATTCGTGAGGCTGCCCCCGCCCCTGGGTTCCCGCTTTCGCGGGAATCCAGGTGCATTTGGAAGCGGACATCGCGCCCGTTCTGGATTCCGGCCTACGCCGGAATGACGAAATTGAGTTGTTGAACTGCCTTATAATCAAATGTCAACACTGCCTAGCATATTCAGATTGGCGCGGTACTAGTGTGTCAAACTCAGTCGGGACGAACCAGCACGAAATCCCGGGTCCCGTCCCGATGGCGGTCCATACCTCGTCGGACGAACCCTGCACTTCTACTTCAACCTGAACCGACCGGCGTCCAGACGGGTCTATTTTAAGGCTCACGATTCCTCCCTTGCCCCGTTGCGGAGATTCAAAACACTGACTCAGTTGGGTGTTCCAGGCTTGAGATTTACGGCCGGCACACTATCGTTGAAACTAAACCTTCCAAGGTCCGTCTGAACACTTTCGGACTGGCTAGGTGGTCGTAGCGGGATGGCCACATTTTATCACGCTGAGGCATTCGTGCGTCCGATTGCATATCTCTTGCAGGGCTACATCATGTCGAAAAGGGAAGCATCAAAACTCTGGTGGGTAATCATGCTGCGTCATTGTTGGTATGCCACATGCTGTCCCAGTCGTTGTTCAATGTGAGCACTCTCAGCGCCACGACCTCGTCTGCGCAGGCTCTCTTCCAACT
>DAOUHG010000066.1:0-29042 GCA_034428835.1 Dehalococcoidia bacterium | reverse complement strand
CGCATCATATCGAGGGTCGCCCTCACGCTCCGCTGCCCGGAACTTACCCCGCCACCGAGAAGCGAAGGTGGGCGTGTTCTCCCCTGCCATTTCCCTGAGGGATTGCTCGATCAGTGACGAAAGCGACACTCCACGGGAACGAGCGTACCGCTTGGCCAGTGGGAGCAGTTCCGCGTCCACGGTGATGGTAAGCTTCTGCTTCATCGTGCCCTTACCCTCCCGGAGTCAGGATACGTACATAATACAGCAGTATACGTGTAAGGGGACTCATACTCAAGCTACTTCAACAACCACAGTGTTGGGACCAGCGTGACTGAGGCTATCAGGAGATAGCAGTGTGGTGAACGGCGAGAATCACCTTTGCCGGTCCTTAGATACGACCTTCTCGTACCCGGAATGGGTCGTAAGGTGCGTCCGTGCCTCGGGACAATCGAGCTGGAGCGGGAGGGCCACGTGGGCCGCTCGTAAGTACGATTGTCGCACAGCCGCTACGGGCATGGTTCGAATTGACGATGAGCGACCTTGACGCTGACTACCACACTCTGTTCCTCTCTGGGCAGGGCACATGCCAAGCTCGCTTCAGAACCAACATTGCTGGCCTCCTCGATCTGGACCCGTCGAGCTTCGGAACGAAATGTCCCAACATCGCCGTGCTATGATTGACGTGTAGGCCTTGCAGTTGCAAACGGAAGCCAGAGGCGACGGTGAGAAACTCTTGAGATACTCAGCCGACGATGCCTCGTCTCACGAATACGAGGTCAAGAGAGTGCACATGGACGGCGCGACCTTCGATGCCGTCGTGTTCTATCTTCGTACTGGCGAGCCGGTCAACATCAACGTGGAAGACGCCTGTGACACGTCCTTGATATTGGGCAGACCCCGAGAAACGACCAAAGACCTGTACGGATTCAGGCCCATTTCAGCTGGGGGTAGGGTGGTCACGAACGAGCTGGTCATTGAGTTCCGGGAAGAGCTTGGATTCTGATGCATGAGGGCGTTGCTTGACGTCAATGTCCTGATAGCCTTGCTCGACGAGGTCTTCGAGACAGGTGAGAGTGGCTTCCTGCTTCGGGTACTCGGGGATTAGAGTCTCGAAGAATTTTATATGTCCAGCTTTAAGCTGGCTGGACTGGTGCGGCCTATGTTGTACCAGCAGGCAGTTGGGGCGCAATAGTCCCATGGAGGCCATCATACCCTGCGAGGAATTGTTGACAGGGTCAAATGGCAACCATACCCTACCGGCATCCAATTGTGGGATCGGAATTCATGGGAAGCTCGGGTCAATGCACCGGCGGATGCCTCACTCCCCAGCCCAGACCGGGGTCTGGTCTCCGAATAGGGCGACCGGACCACCTGTGACCGCACACCCCAGTAACGGGAGAGGAGAGCAGACATGATAACCAAGTTTGGAAGCCTATACGCTGGCAACCTGGACATGGACGACATCGGCCTGGCGGGTACGCCCGTCAACGATCGCAGCTTTTCAGACGATGAGCTGGTCGGCGTCTTCCCAAAGGCCGAGGCCATAGCCACGACATTGGACAGGCTCGGATACGACGACTTCTGGGCCGCTGAGCACCACTTCCAGCCCGAGGGCTACGAGTGCATACCCAACCTGCTGATGCTGTTCGTCCACCTCGCCCACCTCACGGAGAACCTCAGGTTTGGCTGCGGCTTCAATATCAACCCCATGTGGCACCCGCTGCGGCTGGCGGAGGACTACGCGACCGCCGACATCCTGACAGGAGGGAGGGTCATCTTCGGCGTCGGACGCGGTTACCACTCCCGTGAGGTCGAGAGCTTTGGCAACCCCATCATCGACCAGGATGCCAACAGGGAGCTGTTCGAGGAGCAGGTGGAGGTGATGATGAAGGCCTTTCACCAGCGCTCCTTCTCTCACCACGGCAAGCACTACGACATCCCGCCCCAGGTCCCATACAGAGGATACGAACTGGAGGAGATAACCCTGGTGCCCAGGCCTCGCAACCTCCCGGTAGAGTGCTGGCAGCCCATGGTCAGCGCGAGCCAGCGTGGTCTGGACTTCATGGCCAGACACGGCATCAAGGGCATCATCGGAGGCGGGGCGGCTCCCGGTGGAGCAGGCGAGGAGGTAGTCAAGAGGTGGCAGGAGACGCTCGCGAGCCATGGAAAGGAGACGGAGCTAGGCGGAGACCTCGCCATCGGCATCAACTTCCACATAGCCGAGACGGAGCAGAAGGCCATAGAAAACGTCAGAGACATCTTCCATGAGAACATGAAGATGTTTGCCCCTCTCATTGGCCACGACCTCGATGATGATCAGATCGAAGTCCTGGCGGATCCCCACCGTGCTCCCAACGCCGGACTCCCCACCGTGGAGGACGCCATAAGAGGTGGTTCGTGGATAGTTGGGCCACCTGAGCTGGTCACCGAGAAGCTGATGAGTCTGCAGGACAGGTGGCCGGGCCTGGAGCGGATACACGTAAATGTCACGCCAATGGGTACACCGCTGAGCATGACGCTGGAGCAGCTAGAACTCTTCGCCACCGAGGTAATGCCCACCTTCAAGGAGCAACCGGTCTAGGTCCCCGTCTCCGCAGACTAGCCGTCCCCTGAGCGAAACCGGCCAGGCGATACCGTTACCGGGGCCGGTTCTGGTGGCCCGGGCTTCGACGCCGGGAAAGCCGCCTCGATACAATTCGCCCGCGAAGCCGCCAAAGTGCTGCTGGTTGACGTGACCGCCCCAGAGCCCGACACTTGACACCAGCCCATGTTGCCGCCCGCCCAACGTGACGGCTACAATTTGAACATCAGCCGGTCGGCTACGCCGACATCGACGGCGCGATCCACGGAGGGGTGGCCGAGTGGACGAAGGCACCTGTCTTGAAAACAGGCATACGTTAAGCGCGTATCGCGGGTTCGAATCCCGCCCCCTCCGCCAAGTCCCCAAACCAATTGCCACCGATCCGACCCGCTCGCCATAATAGAACAATTGTGTTATATTGCACTTCGCTCAGATCTCTGGGTGCGAATTGCGAGCTAGGAACCAAGGAAATGCCCTCAACGATAGAGTGGACAGACGAAACTTGGAACCCGGTTACGGGCTGCTCTCGCGTGTCGCCCGGCTGCGATAATTGTTACATGTTTGCGCTCTACCCTCGGCTCAGGGCGATGGGCGTCCCAGGCTACGAAACTGCACCGGACAACGTTCGCATTCTGCGTGAACGTCTCAACACGCCGTTGACTTGGAAGCGTCCTAGACTGGTATTCGTCAACAGCATGTCCGATATGTTTCACCCCCACATCGACTACGACTTCATTTCGGACGTCTTTAGCGTCATGCGTCATGCGGACCAGCACGTCTTCCAAGTGCTGACCAAACGGCCTGGGATAGCCGTAGGTTGATGGAATGAGTGCGGAAGTGAGAAGTTTGGCGATTGGCCTGAAAACGTCTGGATCGGAACATCGGTCGAAAGCCAAAAGTACGCGCCGCGGCTGACCGTGCTTGGGAGAATCCCCGCTCCCATCCGATTCGTTTCAGCCGAACCGCTGTTGGATCGAGTCGACCTGACCGAGTGGCTTGAAGACGGGACCCTGCATTGGGTCATCGCGGGCGGCGAGAGTGGGTTTAGGGCAAGGCCAATGGATCTGAGTTGGGTGCGAGACCTCCGAGATCAGTCAGTCCATGCTGGCGTTGCTTTCTTCCTCAAACAGTTAGGCGGCGCTCGGGGGAAACGCGGTGGCGACGACGCAATCGTCGACGGACGGCATTGGCGGCAAATGCCTGCGCTGGTTCACTGATTTATGACCGTTACTCACTTCGGTGGCGATTGGACTGCCCAGAAGCTGGTAATGCCTCCGCACCAAACAGCCAATCGTCATTAGAACCACCCATAGCTTTTCCCGACCGATGAGTCCCGTTCCACCTAGTCGGAACTCCACGCATCCCCTCCTGTACAATACTCCTGTCATTAAATTGCCACACGGAGCTAACCCATGAAGATCCACGAATATCAGGCGAAAGAAGTCTTCGCGCGATACGGCATCCCCGTACCCCAGGGGCGGGTTGCGACCACCCCGGACGAAGCCGCCAAGATCGCGGCTGACATCGGCGGGACCGTCGTCGTGAAGGCCCAGGTACACGCCGGCGGACGCGGCAAGGCCGGCGGTATCAAGGTCGTCGACTCGCCTCAGGCTGCCGCCGAAGCGGCCGAGGCGATGCTCGGAACGACACTCGTAACGTTTCAGACCGGACCTGAAGGCGTCCCCGTCAGCAGCGTACTCGTGGAGGAGGCGGTCGACGTCGAGTCCGAAATGTACGTCGGGATGGCTGTCGATGGCGCGACCGAGGGTATAGTGGCGATCGCCAGCGCGGCGGGCGGCATGGAGATCGAGGATGTGGCCGAGTCCACACCTGAGAAGATTCTCACCGTCGCCATAGACCCGGTGCTCGGCTTGCAGCCGTTCCAGGGACGCAAGCTCGCGTACGGACTCGGCGTTGCAGATTCCCTAAACCGTCCCGTTGCCGGACTGATGGCCGCCCTGTACAAACTGTTTGAAGAGAACGACTGCTCTCTCGTCGAGATCAACCCCCTCGGCGTCACTACCGACGGCCGCGTGCTGGCAATGGACGCCAAGATCAACATAGACGACGATGCCATGTTCAGGCATCGGGACATCGTCGAATTGCGCGATACCGACCAGGAAGACCCGCTCGAAGTCGAGGCTGGAGCGTTCGACATCAACTACGTCAAGCTCGACGGCGATGTCGGTTGCATCGTCAACGGCGCTGGACTCGCTATGGCTACAATGGACGTCACCCACGCCGCTGGGGCCTCGCCCGCCAACTTCCTTGACATAGGCGGCGGCGCCGACGAGGAGAAGTGCGCCAGGTCGCTGGAGATCGTCCTGTCTGACACCAACGTCAAGCGCGTCCTCGTGAACATATTCGGCGGCATTCTCAGGTGCGACGTCGCAGCGCGCGGATTCGTAATGGCCTCCGAGCGCGCGCCGGACAAGATGCGCCCGATGGTAGTAAGAATGCTCGGCACCAACTCCGACGAAGGCCGCGACATACTCACCAACTCCGGCCTCGACGTCGTCCTAGTAGACGACCTCAACCAGGCCGCCGAAGCCATCCGCAACGCCGGGTAGTCGGATAGGGGCACGCTATGACAGCAGAAAACGGCAGCAGCACTGTTCCCATGAACGGCATTGTCGCCGTGATGGAAGAGCGCGAATATAAAGTGATCGACCACACGATGCACAGCTGGGTCTTCAGGTCGAAGAACCCCGACGCCTACGGCTTCACACTGCCTTCGACATGGAAACCTATTCCTGTGGACATGTTGCGCTACGCGCTGCGCTCTGAGCCGTTGGACGCCGATGAAGTGATCGAGCAGGCATTCGAGAAGGCCGCCTACTATGAAGCCTTACGGCGCGACCGAGAAAGACTCGACCCAACGCCGAAGGGGATTACCTTTGAGGAGGCGAAGAAGAAGTTCAACATCGGACCCACCCGACGCACTCCCGAGGAACTGAAGAAAATACAGGAAATACTTGACAGTATCGACGCAGCCAACAAAGCCTACAGAGACTACGCAACTCCCACCGATCTTTCGGAGAACTTGGACTATTACATCTATGATGAACCCCACTGCTTAGAAGAGTAACGTCTCGAATCATGGACGACGAAGTGTTCGTAGATGCCAGCTTCTGGATTGCGCTCTTGCACAACCGGGAAGAGCACCATCGGGAAGCCCGTCACGGATGGCAAATGTCGATCGCCAGTAATTTGGTCCCGGTCACGACCAACTGGACACTGTACGAAGCTTTGACGCACCTAAACGCCAGAACGAGGAATCGACACGATCTGGCAACTCACCTGCTGAGTTTTGCAAAGCGAACAACCGAAATCATGGACGCCTCACACTACGAACGAATGGCGCTAGACATATTCCGTTCGCATTCGGACAAGCGTTGGAGCGTTGTTGACTGCGCCAACTTCGTTTGTATACGCGAGCGTGGGGCACCACTTGCTCTGTCTTTCGACAGAGACTTCGCCCAGGCGCAGAGCGAGTTCGGGTTTGCGGTACTGATATCAGGAGTTAATCAATGAGCATACTGGTAGGTAGGGACACCAAGCTGATGGTGCAGGGGATAACCGGACGCGAGGGCAGCTTCCACGCCCTCCGCTGCCGCGAGTACGGCGCGGACCTCGTCGCCGGCGTCACCCCCGGACGCGGCGGCCAGATGTTCGACGACGACGTTCCCATCTACAACACGGTCGAGCAGGCGGTCGACGAGACCGGCGCCGATGCGGCGCTGATCTTCGTCCCGCCTCCGTTTGCGACCGACGCCATTGTCGAGTCCATCGACGCCGGAATATCGGTTATCGCGTGCATCACCGAGGGCATACCGGTGATGGACACCGTGCGCGTCGTCCGATACCTGAAGGGTAAGTCCACAACACTCATTGGCCCCAACTGCCCGGGCGTCATATCTCCAGGTGAGAATTTCAAGATGGGCATCATGCCCGGACACATCCACAAGGCCGGACGCGTGGGCGTCGTGTCCCGCAGCGGCACGCTGACCTACGAGGCCGTCGGACAACTCACCGAGCTCGGAATCGGACAGTCCACATGCGTCGGCATCGGCGGCGATCCGGTCAACGGCTCTTCGTTCGTGGACATACTCAGGATGTTCGAAGAAGACCCGGACACCGATGCCGTTGTGTTGATCGGCGAGATCGGCGGCACAAGAGAGCAGGAGGCCGCCGAGTTCATCGGCAGCGACGACTTCACCAAGCCCATCGCGGCCCTGATCGTCGGCCAGAGCGCCCCTCCTGGCAAGCGCATGGGACACGCGGGAGCCATCATCACCGGCAGCGCAGGACGCGCCAGCGAGAAGGTCAAGGCGCTGGCCGCCGCCGGGGTCAACATCATCCCGGCCCCCGGCGAAATTGGAGTCACCGTCCAGCAAATGGCGGGAAGCCCGGCGTAGGTGCGCCTTCCCTATGTGTTAAGCTGTAAGATGATAATCAACTCTAGGGCCCTTTGACAGGTGAGTTTGACTCGATTGGAGTTAGCTACAGACCGCGATCTGGAAGTCTTGATCGACAAGCTTCCGTCCCATATTCGGTCGCCGCTTCGCGGCAGAAATGACCTCGACCATCTCCTTGAAGTAGTCATCGACCTCGGACGAGAGCCGGAGGCGCGCTTCAGGGATGAAAGCGTCATCCTCGACCATGCCGAGGTTACAGCCGAGGACATCGAGTACACCGTCGAGCGAATCGGCCTGTTCGGCGAAGACAATCGCGCGGGCATTGAACGCACGCTGCACCGAATCTCAGCGATTCGCAACCGCGCAGGCACCATCATCGGCCTGACTCTTAGGGTAGGACGTGCCGTCTACGGCACCATCCGCGTTATCGAAGACCTCATTATGACTGGCAAGAGCGTCCTGCTCCTCGGCAAGCCCGGCGTCGGCAAAACGACTATGCTCAGAGAGGTTGCCCGGGTACTCGCCGACGATGCCCACCGCCGCGTGATCGTCGTGGACACGTCCAACGAGATAGCCGGAGACGGGGACATACCTCACCCCGCGATCGGGCGCGCGCGCCGGATGCAGGTGCCGTCCCCCGCGTTCCAGCACAACGTCATGATCGAGGCCGTCGAGAACCACATGCCCGAGGTCATCATCATCGACGAGATCGGCATCGAGCTCGACGCTAACGCAGCCCGGACTATCGCAGAGCGCGGCGTACAGCTCGTCGCGACCGCCCACGGCAATACACTCGACAACCTTGTCATGAACCCAACCCTGTCGGACCTGGTCGGAGGCATCCAGTCAGTAACCCTGGGCGATACCGAGGCGCGAAGGCGCCGCACACAGAAGACGGTGCTGGAACGACGCGCTCCGCCAACCTTCGACGTGCTGGTAGAGATCCAGAGCTGGACCGAAGTCGTCGTCCATCCGAGCGTCGCCGACACAGTGGACCGTATGTTGAGAGGGTACCCGATCACTCCTGAGCAGCGAACGGTCGACGACGACGGCACCGTCACCAAGACCCGCCCGCAGATCACTCAGGGACAGAACGGCGCCGCCTCACAGATGAGGGGTCTGCCCTTCAATGGCAGTGGCGACTGGGGCAACGGCAGCCGGGGCGAGCCTGCCCCCGAAGAAAAGAATCCGACTCCGCCTGCCAAGGTCACCCACATCATGCCGTACGGCGTGAACCGGGGTAAGCTTCAGCAGGCGGTGCGCCATACCAACTCGCCGGTCGAGGTCGTCGACAACATAGCCAGCGCGGACCTGCTGCTGACAACCAAGAACTACTACCGGCGCAAGACCAGCGCGCTCCAGGCCGCTGAGCAGAAGGGCAAGCCCGTCTACGTGCTCAGGCGCAACACTACGCCGCAAATCGAGCAGTTCGTCAAGGCGGTCACTCGGGACAAGCGCCACGGTAGGCACGACCAGGCGCTCGATGAGGCGATGCGCGAGGCGGAGGACGCCGTCAGCCGCATTCAATCGGGTGAGTACCAGATCCAGCTCGACCCCCGTGGAGCGTACGCGCGCCACGTTCAGCACGAGATCGCCGAGCAGAACGGCCTGACCTCCCATAGCGTCGGCAAGGACCCTGCCCGAAGCGTCGTCATCTACCACCTCTGATTTCCCCAAACTTTGACCAATGCTAAGGTTGTTCCGTAGCGCTATATGTCGGCGTACAATGTCACGCGACTGACGACCAAATCGTTACGGTGATCTGAAGGAGCGAGGTTTGGCGCTGTTCATTTCGTTAGAGGGTGGGGAGGGATCCGGCAAGACCACCCAAGTGGAACGACTATCGGATGCGCTTGCCAAGTTGGGTGTCCCTACGCTGAAGCTGCACGAGCCCGGATCAACCAAGCTCGGTCTCCACATTCGCGGCCTCATCAAGGGGCGGCCCTGGAGAGGCGAGACCATATCGCCTGAAGCTGAGCTCTTCCTGTTCGCGGCATCACGCGCTCAGCTGGTCGCCAAGCTGCTCGCGAAGCAGATGGAGTTCGAGCGACTGGTCATCATCGCTGACAGGTACGCCGACTCGACCACGGCATACCAGGGCTATGGCAGAAGGCTGCCGCTGGAGTTGGTGAACGCCACGAACCGGCTTGCCACGAACGGGCTGATGCCGCACAAGACATTCCTCCTGGACCTAACCCCTGACGAGGGTCTCAGCCGCGCCGGTTCAGTCCAGCGTAAGTTTTCTGAAGCGGACCAGGGTGGGAGGCTGGACGAGGAGGGTTCCAGGCGGTTCGAGGAGGAGCCTCGTGCCTTCCACGAACGTGTGAGGCAAGGCTACCTCGCTCTCGCGAAGAGTGAGCCCGATCGCTGGGTGATCGTCGACGCTAACCGAGACGAAGACACCGTGTTCGAGTCGATCTGGGGCCACCTCCAGGGATTGGAAGAGTTCCAAGAGATGCTGGTCCCTGTAGAGTACTCTGAGGGAATCCCCGATGACGACCCTCTCCAGTCGAGCCTGTTTCCGGTTGCAGACCGGAACTCCTCCTAAAGCCGATGGCACCTGAGATAAGACCCGTCCCGAGGGCGGAGTGGACGCCTCTGGGCAGCCCAGATTCACGCAACGTCGAGGGCAAGGTGCTTCTCATCCTGGACAACCTGACCGTCGCGCTAATGCGTTTCGAG
The DNA here is from genome assembly GCA_034428835.1 of Dehalococcoidia bacterium. Lineage (GTDB taxonomy): Bacteria > Chloroflexota > Dehalococcoidia > Lucifugimonadales > UBA1123 > VXRN01. The sequence continues at coordinate 19,379 of DAOUHG010000066.1, read as the reverse complement.
CAGGACGGGGAGATCCCGGAACGTGCCGCGCCTTATCCGACAGACGTCGTGTGCGTCGAGGGCGGCGGCTTCACCGAGGTCTCAGGCGAGGAGGCCGAGCTGACGGCCGGGTTCAGCGTCCGCTGGCCCGCCGACGCCACGCGCAGGCTTTGGACCGAGACAGAGTCCATGACGGTGTTGGTGGTGGAGCACTTCAGACCCTCGTAACCGACTTCTGTCTCGACCGAACGCTTCCGGCCACGTACCCGAAAGCGCCCATCACCGTGCCAGCGCCAGCGATAGCGAACGTTGCCGCCACGCCTGTCACCGCTCCAATAGGCCCGAATGCGAATGCGCCGCCGGAGCCCCCGATGTCCCAGCCCGACTGCAGCGTCGCCAGCGCGGAGCTCCGCTCACGCGGAGGCACCCTGTCCACTACCAGTGATTGCATCGCGGGCTGGAGCATCCCGAAGCCGAGTCCGCTGAGGACTCCCGAAGCCATGAACAGAAGGCGTATTTCGGCCGTTGCGAGAATAAACATGCCTGCCGCCACAACCAGTAGTCCCGGCACGATCACCGCGCCTCTCCCCAGCCTGTCGGATACGGTCCCCGAGACAGCAAGCGAGACCATCGAAAAGATCGAGTACATAGTGTGGTACAGGCCAGGATTACCGAAGTTACGCTCTTCGGCAAGCTGGGGAAGGAACGTCGAGACCGGCGCGGTGGTTATCGTGTAGGTCACGAACACCATCGTGGGAAATAGCGCATGCCTGTTAATCAGCGGCATCTTGCCGCCCTGCGGCCCCTGCTGCACCGGCAGGTTTATGCGAGTCGACGACATGCCGACTGCGGCGAAGCATCCCACGAACGCAAATGCCGACGCGAAGATGAAAGCGCTCTCGAAGCCGTATCTCTGCAGCACCCAGAAACCCACCGCCGGCGCGTACAGGCTCGCCGCCGAGATCGAGTTACCCATGTAGCCCATCGCCTCGGCGCGTCTGTGTCCGGGCGCGAGGTTGGCGACGATCGTCGAGGTCGCCACCGGTCCCAGCGCCAGTCCGACACCCTGTAGCACCCTGGCCGGGACGATCAGCCACACGTCGACCGCAAAGATGTGAAGCAGCGTCGCGACTCCAAACACGGCCGTCCCAGCGAACGCGATCCGCTTTGCCCCGAGGCTGTACACCCACCTCCCGGCGAACGGCCTGACCACCAGCCCAACGACACCGAACGACCCGACGATTATCCCAAGCTGCCAGTCAGCGCCGCCGCGCTCGATGACATACAGCGGGATGAGCGTAAACATCGCCGTGTACGAAGCAAAGATGCAGTGCGCGACAAGCAGGTTGAGGACATAGTCCCGCGTCCAGAGGCGCATAGGGGCCGAGCCGGGGGCGTTGGGGATCAAGTTAGCGGGGCCCCTTCACACACCGGGATGGTGCTGCAAAGCCGACGGAAGTGTTTGTCTGGATAATAACTGAGGGATGGTGTGGTATGTTCACGGGTACCATCATATTGTAGCAGGACACTGAATTACTCCCCAGAGAACTCAGGTCGCAGGTCAACTCCCCTATACGTCCACCCAAGAAAGGTTGACGGGACAGTTGCAGGCCAGCGAACATAAGTTTGCAATCGTTTGAAACCTCTCCGACAAACAGTGTCACACGGACGCGTCCTCAATTGACTTGGTGGTGTATGCCTTCTCGCCTGATAGAAATCCCGCCGGACGACATATTCAAGAATGACAGATTGGGCTTGGAACCCGCGATTGAAGTCCAATTTCAAGCGTTGCTGTCGCGCAGCCCACAGACTATAGCTATCGATGGTCCCTCTATAGCTATCGATGGTCCCTGGGGCTCCGGCAAGACAACCTTCATGGCCCTATGGCAGGCTTACCTCAGGCGAAAGGGCGTGAAAGTAGTTACGTTCAACGCTTGGAAGTTTTCGTTGTCAGATCCCCTCGATGCTCCGTCAATTCGAAGACATCCCTCGAGAACAACGGCAACCACCCCACATACAACTAGCAGAGTTTGTGCGGCGTAATGCCCCATTGGTTAAGCAGGGGCTCAAACTGGGAGCACTGTTTTCTCCTGAGATAGCCGAATCTGCGGAGGCTGTTGAGACTCTGACTGACACCTTAAGCACAACGGTACCAAGCTCCACAACACCAGTGGAGTCAGAGCGACGTATTGATTCTCCTGAAGCGTTTACATCTGCGCTGTCTCTGGCGGCCAAGGAATGGTCCGGTAAGCCTGTAGTGATCATGGTAGATGAACTGGACCGATGCAGCCCTGAGTACGCCGTCGAAATGCTCCAGCTTTTGGAGCATGTGTTTTACGCGGACAATGTCGTCTTCGTAGTTTCCATGAATCGAGGTGAGTTGGTTCATTCGGTCAAAACCTTCTATGGGCAGGGCTTCAACGCTGATGGTTACCTTGAGAGGTTCTTCGACAACGTCTTTCCTCTCCCTACCTCGAATCGTCTCCGATACATAGAGTCAGCCTTTACATCAATCAACGCAGGGGACCGAGGCTTCAATTTTCCCCGTGCCTTGCCATTTCTCTATAGCTCCGAGTTGAGTCTCCGAGAGATTGACAGAGCAGTGAACCAGCTTGACGAAGTACTGGATTCATATACCCCTTCTTACTCAGGGATGGGGTTAGAGTTGGCGTACTTGTGGCTCGTTCGTACTCTTGCACCAGTGGAGTGCAGACAGTTTATGTCGGACGAGATTTCGGACAAGATTCTTGCCGATGCCGTATTTAATAAGTGAATCAAGCGTGCACGCTCGTAATGGGTCGCTCATCCGGCTCGGATCAGGGCAGCGGAGTGGGATACGTCTATGTCAGCGCTGGTGCGATGGTATCTGAGGTCCCTAGCCTTACAGCCATTGGACGCGACCGGGATCAACACCCAAGACCTCGAAACTGAGGACAGTCGTCGGCACAGGCTGCTGAAGGAAGTGATCGGGGAGACTACCCAGGCAGCAGTAGAATGAAAGCAGCCGTCGGGTTAGAATACGGCAACAGGATTCGCTGGAAGCTAAGGAAACTCACATGGTCACACAGAGCATCCGTCCGGAATCGTTGAGCGCCGATGAATGGCAAGAGATATTTGCTCGTCCTTCAGCCGAAGGTGGAACTGACGAGGACGAGACGTCCGCTCCTACGGTCAACAGCTTCGAGGGCTACGACAGCCCTGCCACCAACCAAATCATTGCCGAAATCGCAGTTGATGTACTTATGACCGACGCCGACCATAGGCTTGATCACCTGCAGTCTGTGAACCCAGGTCTGACTGATGACCAATTGGACCAGATTGCAGAAACCACAGAGCAGTGGTTGGATCGCAGGGCAAGAGACCGGATAAGAGTAATCGCGAGGCGATGCTTTGACAAAAGGTCCGACCCGCGCGACGTGATGGATGAATGGAACACATCTGAGGAGATAGAACGTCTCATCGGATTGCTCAGGGGAACCTCCATTTTGGACAAGACCCTTGCCATCTGCTACGCGATGTCGGCTGTGAACGATGCGGCCTACGCTGCCTACTTGGTTCACAGTGAACGCATGAATCGCCAGACAGACTTCGCCGGTATTGAACAGACCCCGGAAGAGATCGCGGCAGACCTGCGCTTTGCGAACGCCCGCTAAGCGGGACTCATCGTGCCACCTGCGATCCGAGGAAGCGTTCATTGGTATGACTTTGGCCCCGTCGTCGGCAATGAATTGTCCGGCAATCGTCCCGCTCTGATTGTCAGCAACTCAGAGTTAAACCGCGGCCTGTCCGTCGCCGTAGGGCTTCCAATGTCCAGTGCCGCCCCTCCGGGCAGACATCTCCGCAATCATGTCTTCATTGAGACCGCCGAGTCCTGGGCGTCCGTGCGGCAGATCAAGACGATCGATCAGAGCAGGCTGGGAGACAGGATTGCCACGGCTGGGGCTGATGAACTCGAAGAGACGATCGAGATACTCGTGCAACGATTGGGCAAGCAGAACAGCGCAGGAGCCATTCAGACGCCACAGGGTGAAGAACAGATCGGAGTGTGCACCCTTGTGGTCGTCGACTTTCACGACGATCATGGATCAGCCCAGCGCACAGAGATGCTTGTTCTGGACTACAATCAGGGCAACGACATCGTCATAGCGGTCGAGGTTGAATACCGGACTGCACCGAACTCCCCTGTCAGAATCCCTATCGATGTGATGGATACTTCGCAATCGGCGTCAGCCCTTGTACACAGGGTAAGGTCTATCGATGTGGGCGCCAGGAGCGTGCACAGGACCGGAGTAGTCAGCGGAGAGAGCATGATGTCAGTGGGCCAAGCCTTGCTGGCGACGTTAGACGGGTAGAGTTCACTGACGATTGACTCTGATACCTTTGATCTAGGCTGACTAGCGCCGCCTACAGCGAGCGGACCTATGGGATAGTTGCTAAGGCGGTGCACACTGATATGCTCTTTGGTGCCAACGTGTACTCGGAAGGCATGAGTTCCAAACAGAACTACGATGGGCTTGGGGTGATAAACCCGTTCGGAGACCAGTAGGAGCCCACTGCGAGAGCCCCCGCACCCCTCTGGACACCACCCTTCACCGGTATGACCAAAGGGCTATGGCTGCGGGTCCTGAGTCACACTCTGGATTGCCGCCGCAGATTGACCGCTTGTTCCGTTGATGATAGCGTGGCGGCATTCATGAATGGCGATTCAGCCTATGAATTCGGGCTGGGGGCAGCCCGAATCACTCCCGGACAGTCATGGAACAGTGTGGTGCTATTGAGGAGGTCCTGGCATGGTGAAACGGTACTGGTCGGATGACAATTGCACGATAGCCGGGGCGACGGGGGCTTCCACGGTTGACGGGCGGTCGCTGATCGCGAGCAATAGTGATGATCCGTTTACGACGAGGACTCGGCTTGTCGTCGTCGATCCTTCTGATGGGGAGCGGTTCATCGCGACCCAGATAATCTCGCCGAACAATGGCGCACCGGCCAGCTTCGACAGGATGCATACCCGGGGGCTCAACGCTAAAGGCTTCGCGTACACCTGGTCTGCTGTGAGGCCAGATCCGGCGCATGAGCCGGACAGCGAAAGCGCATACGGCCTTCCGTTCTACCAGTTCGGGAGACTGCTGCTCAGCCAGTCCCGCTCGGTGGAGGACGCGATCGGGATCCTCGAGAGCTATCCGCGGGCGATTCATGGCAACTTCCTGTTCGGTGACGCGATGGGCGAGGTGGCGCTTGTCGAGGTCAGCACTCAGTCGTTGAACGTCGAGACTCGTACCGATTGCGGCTGGGTCGGACGGTCCAATCACTGGACATCTCCGACAATGTCGGCAATCGGCAGTGTCCCGGATGCCTGCGACTCAACGGCTGTCCGGTTCGAGAGGATAACAACTCTTATGGCGGAGGGAGATGGAAGCGTCGATCCCACCTATGTTGCCAATTGCCTGAGCGATCACGAAACGCTGGAGGAGACCGGATGGTCCATCTGCGCGCATGGGCATAGCAAAGTGATGGAGGGCAGGGGGCGAGGCGGCTCGGTCAGCTCCGAGATCATTCAGCCCGCACTGGGAACTATGCACTACGCGTATGGCTGGCCCTGCGGCGGTGAAGTGGACTATCCGGGCGAGCAGCCGTACCAGGACAGGTCGTGGGGACGGTACATCTCGTTCCGGTTGGAAGACATGGAGCCGGGTGAGTATGTCTCCATCGATGGGGTTCTCAGCCCTCAGGCTGTCCGCTATATCGCGGACGCTGGTGGGCAGGCGATGGCGGTCTCATGCTAGCGGTCGTGGAGTTGGGAGCAGGGTCTTTCGGTTGTTGAGCATTGTGCACGTGAAGTGGGTGCAATCACCCTCACCCCAGCCCTCTCCCTGAGGGAGAGGTGGCTATTTTCTAGGGTCTTTTCTGAGATGGAGGTGACGTTGTGAGTCGGTATGGATTAGCGAAGTTGGCGGTGCTGTTAGTCTCAGTCGTGGTCCTGCTGGTAATGGTGGCGTGCAGCAGCACTGAGGATGAGCCTGCGGCTCCTGCTGCCCCGGCACCGGCTGCCCCAGCGGCCGCCCCCACAGCTGCTGCTCCCGCGGCTCCGGCAGTCCAGGAGGACAAGCCTCGCAGCGGCGGGATACTGAGGCTGGGCATTCCAGAGCCCAATAGCTTCGACCCGCAGGCGACCTGGTCTGTTGTGGCCGGGAACATCGCCGGAATGTACGGTGACGTTCTGGTTTCAAGACATCCCGAGACGTACGAGTTCCTGCCCGGCGGACTGGCGACCGCGTGGGAGGTCTCAGACGACATGTTGACGTGGACGTTCAAGCTGAAGGAGGGCATAAGCTACCACGATGGGGTGGAATTCGACGCTGAGGCTATGGCCGCCTCGTATCGGCACGGCGCCGACGTCGGATGGGTGCCGAAGATATACCTGCCGCCGGAAGCGAACATACACGCGCAGGACAAGTTCACTTTCGTGATCGAGTCGCCCAAGATCTACGGTCCCATGCTCGACCATATCTCCTGGCCCGCGTGGTTCATAGCAACCGCGGAGCATCACCGTGAGGTGGTGGGTGAAGAAGACTACGGAACGCAGCCGATAGGAACGGGCGCGTTCAAGTTCGATCAGTGGGTACGCGGCGACAGCGCCAGCATGTCCCGAAACGATGATTACGACTGGGGTCCGGGTCTCTACGAAAACCAGGGCGCGCCATACATCGAGGGCATTTCCATCAAGTTTATCGAAGAGGAGGCTACGCTCCACGCCGCCGTCCTCGCCGAAGAGATAGACGTGGTGTATGTGCCCAACCAGTTCGCGTCCGGCCTGAGGAATGACGACCGGTTCCACTTCTTCACGCGCGAGTCAGGTCGTCTCAGCGCCATGTCGATGAACCACGAATCGGCTCCACTTGACGACGTCACGGTGAGGAAGGCGCTGATGGTCGCTGTCGACCGAGACAGGATCATCCAGGTCATGGAACAGGGTGAAGGGTTCCCGCAGTTCGGCCAAGTCGTCCGGGCGCTTCCGTTCTACGACCAGACATTCGAGGATGAGTCGGCGACGATGAACGCCTACGATCCGGACAAGGCCATGTCGCTGCTGGCGGAGGCCGGATGGGTGAAGGGCGACGGCGATCTTCTGAGGAAGGACGGGGAGCCCCTCGAGTTCACTTTCATCCAGACAGGGTCGGAACGGAACGTCAGAATGGGCAGCCTGCTCCAGGCACAGCTGCAGGAGATTGGGATCACCGTCAATCTGGAGACACTTGAGAGCGCCACACACGGCTCCAGGCGCTCGGAGGGCGACTTCGATCTGCGCCACTCAGGGTATGCGACGCTAACGGCTGATATCCTGTCGTTCTTCTGGCATCCTGTACAGAGCTCCAACCTGGACCGGATCTCGGACCAGACGTTCGCCAGTCTCCTCGATGACGCGCGTCACAGTCTGGGCCAGGATCGCGCCAATGCGAACCTCGAGGTGCAGAAGTACTTCCGAGATATGGCGATGGTCATCCCGCTAATCAACCCCAACTCGAACACCCTGGTCAATAAGAGGGTCGAGGGCTTCATAGCCCACAGGAACTCCATGGACTGGAAGGTGAACGACGCCTGGATCAAAGAGTAGGGAGCGGCTCCGACTAGGCTGATACAGGTCCGACTCCGATATGTGGCTTTATATAATACGCAGGCTGCTGGTCCTCATACCGCTGATCTGGGCCATCATCACGTTTACTTTCCTGGCCCTTCACATGACGCCGGGCGATCCGATCACGGAGATGATCGAGGAGATCCAGCCGGGGCCTGAAGTGGAGCAGATGCTGCGAGAGCAGTTCGGCCTGGACCAGCCGCTGCACGTGCAGTATTTCCGACACCTCACGGGAGTGGTCCAGGGTGATCTTGGACGGTCCATCACGACGAGAGCGCCTGTGATGGATGAGATCATCCTTCGGTTCCCCAGCACACTACAACTCGCGTTCGCGGGCATGGGTGTCGCCATACTGATCGGCCTGGTACTGGGCGTCATTGCCGCGGTCACACGCGTTCCAGGCGCGGGGTTCGGCATCATGGTCGGCGCCCTGCTGGGGATATCAATGCCCAACTTCTGGTTGGGACTGATGCTCATCCTGTTCTTTGGAGTCGAGCTTGGGTGGTTCCCTGTTCTCGGCGGGAAGGGCATTCACGCGCTGGTGCTTCCGGCGATTACACTCGGCGTTTCATCCGGGGCGGTCCTCGCACGGCTGACGCGGTCGAGTATGCTCGAAATCATCCGACAGGATTACATCAGGACCGCGCTCGCCAAGGGATTGCGGGAGCAGGTCGTCATCTACCGTCATGCGCTGAGGAACGCGCTGATACCGATCGTGACCGTGATGGGCATTCAGTTCGGCAATCTGCTGGGCGGGACGGTGATAATCGAGTCGGTATTCGCGCGAGCGGGGGTTGGGCGGGTGGCAATCGACGCGATCCAGCAGAGAGACATCCCTCTAGTCCTGGGTGTGGTTATCTTCTTCGCCGTCATATACGTGCTCACAAACCTATTGGTGGATATCAGCTACGGCTTCCTGGACCCCAGGATCAGGTATGAGTGAGTGCCTGTAACACTGCTACAACGCCTGACCGGTTCGTATGCCGTCATCTACCTGCGCGGCAACAAGGTGGCTGTGTTCTGGATTGGAGTGCTGGCCGCGATCTGGGCGATCGCAGCCCTCGCGCCGGTTGTAGCCACCCACGACCCACTCCGGCAGAGCGCCGATCTGCTGGAAGGACCGTCAGCCAAACACTGGATGGGGACCGACGAGTTCGGGCGGGACCTGTTCAGCAGGATCGTGTACGGCGGACGCATATCGCTATCTGTCGGGATAATTGCGGTCACTATCGCGGTCCTGGCAGGCAGCACGTTGGGACTCATCGCGGGCTATTTGGGAGGAATCGTCGATACGATCCTCATGCGGTTCATCGATGGGTTAATGGCATTCCCAAGTATCATTCTCGCTATTCTGATCATGGCAGTGCTTGGGCCGAACCTGGTCAACGTCATGATTGCGGTCGGGATCAGCGCTGTCCCGTGGTACGCACGCACCGTGCGGGGTTCGACCCTATCCGTAATGCAGGCCCAGTTCGTGGAGTCGGCCAAGGCCGTGGGGTCTTCTGACGGTCGCATAGTCATAAGACACATCCTGCCCAATGTAGCCGCTCCGATCATAGTGCTGGGTACGCTGGGCATGGCGACGTCCATACTGGCGATAGCGGGGTTGAGTTTCCTGGGGCTGGGCGCGCATCCGCCCTCACCGGAGTGGGGGGCGATGCTGTCGTCGGCGCGTACGTACATGGGCCGGGCGAGCTGGTACGCCGCGTTCCCGGGGCTTGCGATCATGGTCTCTGTGCTGGCAATGAATATCATCGGAGATGCGCTGCGGGACATTCTTGATCCACGGCTCAGGGGGAGCATCGGCGGCGGCGCTCGGGGGTAGTGACGAAGCTGCCTAGATCACCCTCACCCCAACCCTCTGTCTACCATCCTGATGCCTGAAACACACAATACCTACCCCTGTAAACCCTGAGGTAGAGATGGCTGTTGCCCTGCTGGTCAGCCTACTAATCCCAACCTTCTCATCGAGGAGAGGGACGGTTGTTCCGTTCACCAATCCGTTTCCTGAAAGCCAAAAGACCCTCCTTGAACATCCATTTGATTTGCAACGCAAACTAGGATGGTTCATACTGGTTTGTGTTGCAAACTAAGTGGCTGGTCCATTGGTCCAGCGGGTGCGAGGGAGACACGCCATGCAGAGATCGGACGGTGAAATGGCGGCGTTGACGCCGGAGGAGAGCTGGGGGGCCATCCACGAGACGGTGGACAGGGTTCGGAGCTCAATGTACGTCGCGGGGACATCGACGATACTGCTACTGTGGGGCGCGATAGTCTCGTTGGGATTCCTCTCGCAGTACGGCATCTTGACGCTGGCTCCGGAGTTCGTGGAGAGCAATCCGTGGATTATCGGGCCGTTGTGGGGAGTGCTGTGCGTGGCGGGGATGGTGGGCAGCGCTGTCATAGGATACCGAGCGGGTAGGCAGAACGCGGTTGGCGATGTCGCCCGCAGCGCCGGAATCAAGGTTTTCCTGTTCTGGCTCGCTGTCGCGGCAGCGGCGTTCCTGATCCCGGCGGCGGCAGGAATGTGGAATGCAGACGACGGGGCCAACATCCCGCGGGTCACCGTGGGCATAGTGGCGCTGGGGTACATCCTGTTCGGAATAATGCACCGTCCTGCTATCGCAGCAGTGGGCGTGGGATTCGCGGCGGCGTTCTACATCCCCAGCTACTTTGCGGGTGATGCCGCACTTGTAGTGACCGCGGGGGCGACGCTGGCTGTGGTTGCGCTGGGCTGGGCATGGATACGCAGGAGCGGCGTACTATGACCGACGAGGGCATAGTCCTCAACGAGACGATTCACCAGTCCACGCGGCTGCGCATCATGACGATGCTGGTGTCGCAGTCCGAGGGGGACAGGGTCGCGTACGGATTCATCCAGAAGACGCTTGGGCTGACCGGCGGTAACCTGACCACGCATCTGCGGAAGCTGGAAGAGGCGGACTACCTGGTCATGGCGAAGGAGTCCGGGGACTCCAGACCGCAGACGTGGGTGGAGGCGACGGCGGCGGGTCGGCTGGCGTTCGCTGAGTATCTTGCCAACCTTGAGAAGGTGCTGAGTTGGTCGGCAGGGGCGTAGGCAGTGGTGAGTTACAGCATTCTGGTCGCGAGTCGTCCTCTACCGAAGAATAAAAGGTCCCTGCAATTGCTCCCGACTTAGAATTCCCGCCTGTATGTCACGGAGCAGTTCAATACTTGGGTTCCACTCAAAGCATTGGAAAAATTGGACGGCTGTTTTCAAGGCCAGGTCTCTCTTCTCAACAACCAATTCGGTTGTTGATGGATCCGCCCTAAATGTCACCTCTGGCTTGCGAGCTTCGAGCATCCGAACAAGCCCAGATCGGAGTCTTAAAGGAAGGATGTAATTGCTGATGTTCACCGCAGAGATTTCCATGTGCGTTCCCGCGTCTCCAACCTCTGTAAAGGACAGGCGCGCTGCGAACTCGAATATCTCGGTGAACCGTGCCATTACGCCTTCGGCGTCCAGAACTACTCTCTTATGACCATTCTCATATAGCAGGTATTGATTTGGTGTATCTGTCCAGTCTTCTACCATGCCGAAGTAATGGACAAACTGGCCACTCTGGTAGAACCGCCACAGCTCGAGAATTTGTCCCGTCTCTATCTCTTGACCTATCCAGTCCGATCCCTCGTCGAACTCCCTAAAATCATCCACATGAGGAAAGCTCCAACCCTTGATGGAAACCGAAGTCTTTCGCAGAATATGGCTGAGTGCACTCTTATGTTGCACTCTCTTCTCCTCGAAGGTGGCTGGGCGTAATACGACCTTCCAATACCCGCGTGAGCGAATCTTTTCCATGAGGGCGTTCATCTCAGGTCTCCCAATTGTTCATCGAACCGCTCTTGGTCAGTTGCCGGATACCCTGCCGAAGGTGTAGGGAACAGTCCTACACGTCGGGCGCGCTCTAGGAATTGAGTTACTCCCTTTTCTATGGCCAGATCGAGCAGATCTCGCATTTCGGCCTGCGTAGGGATCTCGGAAGTCTCCGGTTTCCTGCGGGTTCTGACGTAACAAGCACCGTCCCGCAACACGTCGCCATAAGATCTTTTGCACAGAACCGGGATGTCTACAAACTCCTCAACCTCAAGAACTACGTATGCGCTTCCTTCATGCTGCTTGATATCCAAAGTGAAGCTGGCGCTTGGATCAGCGTAGCGGACGACCTGGTCAGCTACAGCGTCGTAATTCCACTCAGCTAGATCAGGCTCAGCGAGGCCAACCGGATTGAGTACGCCTTGGTTGTCTTCCACTCCTATAATGACCATGCCGCCGCCGAGTCTATTGCACATGCCCAAGATGGCCTTGATGACTTGAGCTACCAACCTCCGGTTGGACAATGGCCCTGGGCTCTTGAATTCCACACCACTTAGCTCGTGGCCAAGTTCCACTATTCGGGCAAATTCTTCGTCGGTCAACTATTTCACCGCTGAAGCATTTGGGTCGATTCAACTGAGATGAGCCTAGTTTACGGATATGGTTTCGGAATAGTTGTCTGCGAGCCTAAGCATCCCTGATCACCTTGTCCTCGTATGATACCACTTGGCGACGACGAGACCTGAAGCACAGGCCCCGGAGAGCCATGACTCTTTGTTGACCCAGTTGGGTTGGCGCGTGTAACCTGAGTCATCGTGACCAGCAGTACGTTTCAGCAATTCAGCTCCAGTGCACGGTAGATCTTGGACCAACGGACTCTGACTCCAGAGGATACCGTCGCATCGTCGGAAGAGGTCACGCAGCCCTCGTTTTTGTCCCCTCGCCGATACCCTATGTTCGATTCGCTGCGGTATCGCGACTTCCGGTGGATGGTCGCCGGTTCGGTCGTGTCGTTCCTGGCGATGAACATGCAGATGATTACGCGGGCATGGCTGGTGCTGCGGCTCACGGACGACTCTCCGGTCGCGCTGGCGTGGGTTATGGCGAGCTTTTCGTTGCCGATGACGCTCATTTCTCCGTTAGGCGGGGCACTCGCGGACCGGCTTCCACGCAAGTACCTCGTGATTATCTCCCAGACCGGTAACGCGGTGATGACTATCGTCATCGGCCTGCTGGACTTCACCGGGGCGGTGGAGTTCTGGCACGTGCTGGTGATCGGGTTCATCAACGGGTCGCTAATGACGTTCAATATGCCGAGTCGCCAGGCGATGCTGTCGGAGGTCGTTCCGGAGAAGAGCCTGATGAACGCCATCAGCCTGAACAACTCCGGTATGAACCTGACCCGAATCGTGGGCCCGGCGGTGGCCGGATTCATGATCGTGTTCGTCGGGACACACGGAGTGTTCTTCGCGGTGGGGGCCATTTACGTCTTCTCCGTAATTTCCACCATGATGGTCGACGCCGGTACGACAGCAGCGTCGTCGTCCCGCAAGAGCGTGGGCGGAGACATCGTGGAGGGGTTGAAGTACGCTGCCGGAGACCGCGGTCGGTTGGGTCTGATCGTCCTGGTGCTGCTCACCACGCTGTTCGGGTTCTCTTACTACGCGCTATTGCCGGCCTGGGCGCGGGAGGCGCTGAACGTAGGATCCGAAGACCTCGGCGCCCTCATGGGGATCATGGGAATAGGAGCGCTTGTGGGAACGCTCGGGCTGGCTGCCGCCCCCAACGTGAAGCGCAGGGGACTGTGGCTGCTTGGCTCCTCCATCCTCTGGGGCGTCTCGCTGGCGATGTTCTCGCAGGTAACGAACTACGGGATATCGATCCCATTCCTGCTGGCAATTGGAGCGATAAGCTCGATCTCGATGTCGCTGACGATGACCATGATGCAGGTGCTCGCCGCCCCGGAGATGCGTGGACGGATGATGAGCATAGCGATGATGACGTTCGGAGCCATGCCGCTCAGCTCAGTGCCGTTCGGCCTGCTGGCGGAATATACCGGTACGCCGAACTCGCTGATGATAAGCGGCATCCTGCTGGCGGTCCTCACGCTGATCTTCGGGATCCTGTATCCAGCGCTCAGGCGCGTGGAGTGAGCGTGGTATAGAATCGGTGCCACTTAATCTGTGAGGTGATCCGACGTGTCCAGCAGCGCGATCAAGGGTAAAGTCCAGACGGTACTCGGGCCGGTGGAGCCGTCAGAGCTCGGTCCCACTACGACGCATGAGCACCTGATCATAGACTTCAGTTTCATGTTCAGAGAGCCTGAAGGTGCGGACGCGCAACGGCTGGCGCGGGAGGAGATCACCCTCGAAAACCGCGGCTGGATAGCCTACAACCACTACTCGAGCCTCCCGAACCTGCTTCTGACGGACGTGGATACCGCCGTGGAAGAGGCGCGGCTGTTCAAGACGGCAGGCGGCGGGACGATAGTGGACGCGACGACGATCGGCATAGGTCGGGACCCTCTCGGACTCGCGAGAGTCGCCCGCGAGGCAGGGATCAACGTGGTCATGGGAGCAGGGTTCTACGTCGATGCGGTACACCCGGCGGATATGGACTCACGCACCGAGGACGACCTGGCACGCCGGATCGTCGAGGACATCGAGCAGGGGGCTGACGGCACCGACGTGCGTGCCGGCGTCATCGGCGAGGTCGGCTGCACGTGGCCGCTGACGGACAACGAGCGCAAGTCGCTTCGAGCGTCGGCGGTAGCGCAGCGCGAGACAGGGGCGGCGATACTGATCCACCCGGGGCGGCACGAGACCGCGCCGCTGGAGATCATAGAGATCCTGGACGATGCGGGTGCCGACGTCGGGCGCGTCATCATGGGGCACCTGGACCGCACGATAGCCGAGTTCGAAGCGTTGAAGTCGCTTGCGGAAACCGGCTGCTACCTGGAGTGGGACCTGTTCGGCAACGAGTCCAGCCACTACCCGCTCTCGGATATGGACATGCCGTCGGACAGTCAGCGTATGGACTTCATAAAGAGAGCCGTGGACGAGCTGGGCTGCGGCGACCGGATTGTCATGGCCCACGACATCTGCACGCGGCACCGGATGATCAGGTACGGCGGACACGGGTACGGACACATCTTCGAGAACATCGCGCCCAGGATGAGGCGTCGTGGCTTCAGCAAGGACCGGGTGCGTGCGCTCACGCAGGACAATGCGGCGAGGGTGCTGACGTTCGTCTAAGCTGACCTACGCCAGTAGAAGGTCTGCCAGTTCTGGGAAGTCGCGGGCGCTGGCGTCGTACTCTTCAGGCTCACCGGCGGGTCCGGACAGGACGTGCGTCTCGCCCTCTCGGAGTACGAATGCGGAGCGCAGACCGGCGGTCGTTGCCGCGCCGAGGTCTCCGGGGTGAGCGGCGACCATCATCGCCTGAGCCGGCTCCAGTCTCAGCAGCCTGACTCCAGCGTGGTACGCTCCGGCGTCTGGCTTGTAGTCGCCGAGGAACTCGCAGGACAGGATGCCGTCCCAGTCAATGCCGTTGTGCTTTGAGCAGTCCACGACGATCGACCAGCTCAGCACGGTCAGGACGACGACGGTGTACCGGCTGCGCAGTCTCTCTATTGCGGCTGGCGCGTCCGGCCAGGCCCTGAGCCGATGCCAAACCTCGTTCAGGTCATCACGCTCGGACTCGGACAGGGTGAGAGCAGTGTGGTCGGCCAGGACATCGTCGAGCACACGGCGGTGGATTTCATCGGCGTTCATCCAGGGAAGCTCGCGAGACCTGACTCTCGCAAGCATGGCGAACATACCCCTCCGCCAGTCGGTGGCGAACTGGGACACGTCCAGATCGGCGCCCTGCTGTTGGGCAAGCTGGCGGACTTCGTCCTCGATGGTGCCGCGCCAATCGAACACGGTGCCGCCGACGTCGAATGTCAGAGCTTTGATCTGGGAGAGGTCGGTCATAGGGCACCTAGGCCGGAACGATCCGGCTGACTGGGAGGGATATGTCCGGGAATGCCGATGGGCTGACGCTATCTTCAGCGCGAAATACGCGGCGAGTCCGGTATTCCCCGTTGGTGGGGTCGGTATAGACCTCGATCACGCCGTCGGGGATGTTCACGATCCAGAACTCCGGGATTCCGGCTTGTGCGTATATGGGGAGCTTCTCGTTCCGGTCGCCATCGAGTGTCGTATCCGAGACCTCGATCAACAAAAAGACATCTCCCGGTGTAGGATGATCTGATTCGTACTCGTCGTCCCGCCATCTCAGGAGCAGAATGTCGGGTTCGGGTTCAGCCTGCCCGTTCAGACGAAGCGGATTCTGGGAGCTCACCCATGCTCGCGTCCCCAGCAGGGTTATGAGCAGGCGCGTTAGCCAATTGACCGAATATGCGTGTCTCGAACCGATTGGAGACATTTCGATGATCTCTCCGTTCAGAAGCTCCAATCGCTCGTCATGTGTCAGTATGCCAGCCTCGGCCATCTTGTAGTACTCGTCCACTGTGAAGCGGCGGGGGATGCCGTGGCCTTGAAGACAGACAATGCCATCAACCAATTCGTATCCGCCGCCCCATGGCAGGATGCCGATTTCGGCCATCTTGTAGTACTCGTCCACGTTGAAGCGGCGAGTTGGGAGCTTGGTCGTGCGCTCTGTGGCCATAGTGTCGTCCTGGTCTATCCGGCCATGGAGAGGAGTCGGGCCATGCGGGCCTTGTGGTACACGTGGTCGCCGAGGTAGTGCTGGAGAGTGCGGGCGCGCTTGGTGTACTGGGTCAGGCCGTACTCCAGGTCCGCGCCAATTCCGGCGTGGACGTGATGGGCCGCGTCGCAGGCTCGGGGGAAGCCGAGGCTGGCGACCGACTTGGCCGTCGATACGCCGACCGGGGCGTCAGCCATGTTCTCGTCGAGCTGCCACAGCGCCTCGAACGCGGTCCACTTGGCCGAGTCGGCGTCGGTCAGAGCGTCGATCACGTGGTCCTGGACTCTCTGGAAGGTGCCGATGGGTACGCCAAAGGCTATCCGAGTCTGGCTGTACTCACGGGTCATGTCGTACACGGCCTGGGTGCCGCCGGCCATGAAGGCGCACAGCACGGCGGTTGCCCTGTCCATCGCCGCCTCGATTGCTCCCCAAGCCTCGCCGGGCTCACCGAGGACGTTAGAAGCGTCTACCTCGACGTTCTCGAAGTTGACCTCGCACGCCTTCGGGCCGATCCAGCCGTCCATGACACGTACCGATACGCCCGGCGCAGTGCGGTCCACTGCTAGCAGGCTGAGACCTTCCTCGGGCGAGCCGCCGTTGGAGGTGCGCGCCACGACCAGGATGCGGTCTGCGACGTTGGCGTCGGGGATGAACAGTTTGGTGCCGTTCAGGACGTAGCCGCCGTCGCTGGCAGCGGCCTGAAGCTGAACGGACCTGGGAGACCAGGAGTAATCAGGCTCGGTGTATGCCAGGGTGAATATCTGCTGACCGGCGGCTATGCCGGGAAGCATCGACTGCTTCTGCTCGTCTGATCCGGCGGCGATGATTGCCTGAGCGGACAACACAGCCGAAGAGAGCAGCGGGCTTGGGCAGGCGTAGTAGCCCATGACCTCGGAGACGACTCCGAGATCGACCCATCCCTGTCCCAGTCCTCCGTACTCTTCCGGGATCGCCAGCGAGGGCCATCCTAGCTCCGACATCTGTTCCCACAGGTTGGGGTCGAAACCGGCCTCGCTGTCGTCTATCTCCAGTACGCGGGTCTTGGGGACCTGGTCCTCCATGAACTCGCGAGCCGAAGTCTGGAGCATAGTCTGAATCTCGTTGAGCGTAAGGTCCATTTGTGGTCAACCTCTGAGGTGGGATGGAGTAAGGCCCGTCTATTGCGTTCGTGTGGGGGCCGCCGTGATTATACTTTGGGCCGCGTGGGGGGGCAAACGGGGAAGGTAGTCGTGGATTCCAGTGACAATGGTCGTCGGCTCAGGTTGGGCGTTTGCGGGGTTGGGACACCCTCACACTTTTGTCTCAAGTACCGGCCTGAAGTCCGTGATCGGTGGAGCTCAAGAAATCGGTGTGGGAGATATGCTCAGGGATCCGCAGTCACAAATAAACGGTTCGCAGAATGAATATTATGTCGACGAACGCTGCCGGCTACAGCGATATACCGGATCCTTTGTCAATCGGTCATAAGGAGCCGATCACTTTGCTTGATAGTTAATTCTCTGTCTAGCTCTCCCTATAGAAGCAGCGGTCCGATCAATATTCGTAGCCATAACTCTCAGTTCTTCACTGCCAAAAGCCACGGCACGGTTTAGTCTTCTCTCAATTTTTGGGAGGCTTGCCATGGAGTCAGCGAAGGATAGACAGCCAGTCTTCGCCTCTGCTGCAGGTTGTTCTATACTCTCTAGCTGTTTATTGAAGTCGTCCAACTCAGACACTGAAGTGTACGGATTCTCTAGGAGGAAAGCGACGATCTGTTCCAGACTACCCTCAGTTTCCTCAAGGATATCCCCGTATTCTGTGTTGGCTTTCCTGAGCTTGGAGCTAAAGTCACTTATTCTCCCGGCTAACCGGCGAAACACGCTGCGTGCAGCTCGTGTTGAGGATGTAGTGGGATTAGAGCCAATTGTATTCACCTCAACAGTAGCGTCCTCTATGTACTGAGTTAAGGTCTGCAAATTCGTCGTAAACGCATTCAGGATTCCAAAGATGCGCTCATTGCCTTCATGCAAAGCTATTTGATGGTCCAAATACCCGGGAGCCTCCTCCTCCTCAGTACCCTCCTCAGCGAAATGCTCCGATGATATGCTCCGTACATCCGCTGAGTTCGTAGTCGAAGCCGGAAGTGGCAAATCATCTGTGGGAACAAAATCGGTGACAGGACTTCCAAAGTCAATGCTCCCTCCACGACATCCTTGGGCATAGCTCTTTAGCTTCTCCCTAGCGTCTTCAATCCTCGCAAAGTGCGTGTTGTACTCCAAGAAACGGTAAGGTCTTAGGTCAAAGGGGACCTCTTCAATCGTCTGCGTAAGGAGGAGCACGTTCCTTCTGAATGCATGTGCGATGCCAAGTTCATAAAACACATTGGGATTTAGGTCTGTGAGGTCAGCGACAATTAAATCACTACTCCTAATCTTATTGAGGATGTCCTTGAGTATATTCTGCTGGCTCTCTATATCGTCTGCGCGTTCAACATCGAAGCCCTCCTCTTCTAGGATAGGCCTGATTAGTAGTTCGTAGACTGGTTTGAGCGCCTCAAAAAAGCGGCATTATTACAAATGCAGAGGGCTTGTTAGACATCTGTGAAGTCTCCGATTGAATTGAGTCCCTATATTCCAGCTCAGCATGTTGACAGACACTACTCATGGGGAAGTAGCGTAACAGGTTAACCGGGTGCGGGAAAACGAGTTTCGGGGCGGCGTAGAGAGTGCGCTCGCCTTCCGGGTTGTTATCGAATTGCTCAGATGTCCAACCTGGGCTTGGAACACTTCCTCCGAGCGAATGTCCCACACTGCAGCCAGGTTGTCAGGTTTAAGGACCAGCCTCAGCTTCCGAATGGTCGGCGGATGGGACAAAACACCCTCTCATGCCCCACCCGACTCCCCCATCGAACCTTATGTCAATGCGAAGAATGATCCGCCTGTATCAGGGTCAACATGACCATCCATTACGTAGTAATACCAATTCGTCGTGATGCGACCGTATATGAACGATAAGCCTCTGGATTCCGGCTTTCGCCGGAATGGCTGATGGTAGGTGGCACTTCGGAAATAGGCTATGATCGCTTTATGGCGTGGTCAGAACGAATTGGTATGAGATCGAGTCATTCGACATTTCGGTATGGAGTCAACCAGGAGAGGACGATTCTTGGATGTTGGTTATGATCATATTCATAAAGTCGGGGTGGGACCGTGTAAAGAGTGTTCGCAGATCCTTACTTGC
>DAOUHG010000065.1:0-7083 GCA_034428835.1 Dehalococcoidia bacterium | reverse complement strand
CTGAGGGAGAGGGGATTTTCGATCCCGTAAGGCGGCGCATACTAAACTGACACAGCTACTCAGTTCACAATGACTGCAATGCAATCATGCTAGAATGCGGTGGCACAAGCCAGGGAGGATAGGCTATGGCGAGCATCACGGTGCGCAACCTTGATGATGGACTCAAGCGACGCCTGCGAATGCGCGCGGCTGAGAATGGTCGCTCGATGGAGCAGGAAGCGCGCGACATTCTGCGGGCTGCCCTCTGCGAGTATGAAGTCCCTTCCAGTAACCTGGGGACGGCTCTGCACGAGCTATTCAGACCATTCGGCGGAGCGGACCTGGAGATTCCTCACAGAGAACCCATGCGCGAAACACCCAGGTTCGGCTAAGGGCCTCTGGTGTTCGTACTCGACACAAACGTCGTCTCTGAATTGATGCGTGACACTCCCGATCCGGCAGTCGTCGGCTGGGTGGACAGGCAGCAATGGCTGACGACTCGGGCAACCGGAGGCGACCGCGTATGCTCTCCGTGCGCAAGCTAATTGCCGCCCTTGCCGCGCTCGCGGTACTCTACTTCCTGGTCTCGTATCGCATGGCAGTGGACCTCACGACCGCCGAGCGTATTGACCTCGAGGGCACCCCCGCCGACTACGGGAGAGCGTACGAGCAGGTCCGCTTCAGGTCCCGGCGGGGAGACGTGACGCTGGACGGCTGGTACCTCGTCGGCAGAGGCGGAATGCCGGTCGTCATCTTCGTGCATGGCATAAGCTCCAACCGCACCGGCGAAGGCATGACCGAGCTGGCGTGCATGTTGAACGCGCGAGGCTACGGCGCGCTGCTGTTCGACCTGAGAGGACACGGCGTGTCGGGCGAGGGGACAATGTCGGGAGGCTGGCACGAGCGTATGGACGTGCTCGGCGCGTTCGACTACCTGCGGGGCAGGGGAGTGTCGACGGACAGCATCGGTCTGCTTGGCATGTCGGTCGGGGCGGCAACGGCCGCGCTCGCCGCCGCCGCGGAGCCCAGAATCCGCGCCGCCGTTCTCGACTGTCCATTCGCCAGGGTATCAGAGCTAATAGAAAACGAGACCGGCCTGAGAACACCGATTCCAAAGTGGCTGGCAAGGCTATTCAAACCCGCAGCTATCTTTTTGGCCAGGCGCCTCTACGACATAGAGGTGAACGCCATCGCGCCTGAGGAAGACGTGGCCAGGCTCGACTATCCGGTGCTAGTGATCGCGGCACCTGACGACGACAGGATCCCAGCCTCGCACGGAGTGAGAGTGCATGCCGCAGCCTCCGAGGGCAGCGACCTGTGGATGGTGCATGGCGTCGAGCACTGCGGCGCGTTCACCGCACACCCGGAGCGCTACGCCGACCGGGTGTGCGAGTACTTCGAGTCGCGGTTGGGCTAGTCGCAGGTCACACTGAAGCGACACCGTTTGGCGGCGCACAGTGGATTCCCGCTTTCGCGGGAATGACGAGAGAGGCGCGGGATTGACGCGAAGCGGCCTGGTCGACGATTTGGCTAGGAGTCCAGTAGGGACTTCACCGTATCGACTGCCTCGTCCATCGGGACGGAGACCGGGTCTGACGAGTCGCGTCGCTTGACCTCGACGACACCCTGGTTGAAGTTGCGCCTGCTGACGACGACCCGGACGGGCATTCCGATAAGGTCGGCGTCGTTGAACTTCACGCCAGGCGACTCGTGGCGGTCGTCGTACAGCACCGACAGGCCCGCAGACTCCAGGCTGGCGTAGAGGTCGTCGCCGGTAGAAACGACGTCGGGGACGTCGGTGTTCAGGGCGACGAGCTGGACGTCGTAAGGAGCTATGGGTCGGGGGAACACAATACCGTTGTCGTCATGGTTCTGCTCGATGGCGGCTGCCAGAAGGCGCTCGACGCCGATGCCGTAGCAGCCCATGATGATCGGGTGACGCCCGCCGTCCTGGTCGGGGTAGTACGCCTCGAAAGCCTCGCTGAAGTGTGTGCCCAGCTTGAAGACGTGTCCGACCTCTATGCCGCGCACCTCGGTCAAGGCGCCTCCGCAGAACTTGCACTCGAGTCCGGCCTGCGCGTTGGCGATGTCGTCTACGATCTGGGCCTGGAAGTCTCTCGGGTAGTTTACGTTCTGGAGGTGGTAGTCGTTCCGGTTCGCCCCGGCAGCGAAGTTGGCGCCAGTCAGAATAGAGTCGTCCGCGATGGTGCGGAAGCTCAGGCCGACAGGGGAGGCGGAGCCGGCGACGACTCCTGCCTCGGCGACTTCTGCGGGAGTGGCGATATGGAGGTCGGGGGGCTTGCCAAGCGCGTTACCCAGCTTGATCTCGTTGACGTCGAGGTCGCCCCGAATGACGACGAACACGATCTCGCCGTCGGCAACGTAGAACACGGCCTTCAGTGTCCTGGACGCAGGTATGTCGAGGAAGTCGGCCAGCTCATCGATTGTGCGAATGCCGGGTGTGTGGACCTCTTCGGTAGGCTGGGGGACCTCGTCAGGCAGAGGCGTCTTGAGGAATTCGGCCTTCTCCGCGTTGGCGGAGTAGTCGCATCCCGAGCAGACGATGATCGTATCCTCACCCCCGTCGGCGACGAGGATGAACTCCTGGGAGTCGCGTCCGCCCATCGCGCCAGGGTCGGCGTCGACGACGATGGTGTCGAGGCCGCACCTGTCGAAGATGCGTCTGTAGGCCGCTGCCATGGCGTCGTAGCTCCGGTCCAGCCCTTCCGAGTCTGCGTCGAAGCTGTATGCGTCCTTCATGTCGAATTCGCGGACGCGGATCAGCCCGCCACGAGGTCGGGGCTCGTCGCGGAACTTGGTGTGAATCTGGTACAGAATGACGGGGAGGTCCCGGTAGCTGTTGACGTTGGCCTTAACGATGTTGGTCAGCAGCTCCTCGCAGGTGGGCGCGAGCGCGAGCCATCGGCCGCGGCGGTCCGTTAGCCGCATCATGTCCTGCCCATAGGCGGCCAGCCTGCCGGACTTCTCCCAGATCTCCAGCGGCTGGAGCTTGGACATGTGGAGCTCCTGCCCACCCGCTGCGTCCATCTCCTCACGGATGATCTCCTCGATCCTCCTGATGGAGCGCCATGCGAGGGGCAAGTAGCTGTACACGCCCGCTGCGCTCTGGTATATCATTCCCGCCTTGAGCATGAGCTTGTGGCTGGCGAGCTCGGCGTCGGCGGGATCGTCTCTTAGTGTCTTGCCAAATGATCTCGAAAGTCGCATGTGATTGCTCGCTCTTTGTGTGTTGGCACCTTCGACATCGCACCGGAGTGTATTCTCCAGTGACCGTAATCGTCCCGGTCACTGGATTCCCGCCTTCGCGGGAATGACGGTTGGGCGTGATGCGGGGAGGTGCGCCAGTGACGTTTGAAGGGGTCGGTGTAGGGGAATCAGGAAGGGGTCGGCTCAGGTGAGGCCATCTCGGCCTCGACCTTACCCACCTCCTCCATGAGGGCCGACAGCATCTCGGCTTCAGGAACTATCTTTGCCTTCTGTCCCTTGCGGAAGATGATGGCACGACCGGCTCCGGCGGCTATGCCGACATCGGCGTCCTTTGCTTCGCCCGGACCGTTGACCTCACAACCCATGACCGCGACCTTGATCGGGGACTTGGTCTTCTTGAGCATGTCGTCGACCTGGTTCGCGAGTCCGATGACGTCAACGTCAGCGCGGCCGCATGACGGACACGCGACCAGAACCGCGCCCTCTTTGCGAAGCTCCAGCGACTTCAAGATCTCGAAGCCGGTGTAGACCTCTTCGGCGGGATCGTCGCTGAGAGATACGCGAATTGTGTCGCCGATGCCGTCGTAGAGCAACGCTCCGAGACCTATCGCGCTTCTGATGCTTCCAGACTTGGCGGTACCCGACTCGGTAATTCCCAAGTGAAACGGGTAGGGAACAAGTCGGGCCATTTGGCGGTAGGACTCGACCGTGGTATCGATGTCGAAGGCTTTTAGAGAGATCTTGATGAGATCGAAGTCGAGGTCCTCGAGGATGCCGATCTCCCAAAGTCCGGTGGCAACCATGTGGTCGACGACGGAGTATTCGTCGTCATCGGTCTGACCCTTGGTGAGCATGTTGACGCCATCCCTGTGTCGGGAGAGACCGCGCGTTTTACCAATGCCTCCGACCGGGGGCAGGCTGCCGAAGTTGACGCCAATCCTAATCGGCACGGCGCGAGCCTTAGCCTCCCGGACGACCGTTTCGACTTTCTCACGATCGCGGATGTTGCCTGGGTTGAGTCTCAGGCAATCTACGCCGCTCTCCAGCGCCTTGAGCGCCAACTGGTAGTGGAAGTGAATGTCTGCTACCAGCGGGATGTCAATCTGCCGTTTGATGTCTGCGAGGGCTTCGGCGGCCTCCATGTCGGGCACAGCAGAGCGTATGATCTCGCAGCCTGCTTCTTCAAGCTGCCTGATCTGTGCGACTGTGGCGGCGACGTCCCTAGTGTCAGTCTTGGTCATGGACTGGACCGAGATTGGAGCATCTCCGCCGACCTGGACGTTGCCGACCTGGAGGGCTTTGGTTACGCGGCGTCTGACCATTTCACAAACGCTCCTGAATGTGGTGTCAATCTATGTGCTGAATCGACCGCACTTTGAGTGAGCTTAACGGATGATGCTATCGCCGGACAAGATGCGCGAGATGTCGAAGAAGCTCACTACAATGATCAGGCCGATGAGTACGGCGAAGCCAATGACGTGTACCAAACCCTCGCGTTGAGGAGAGATTCTTCTGCCTCGGCGAGCCCACTCGATGAGGACGAACATCAGCCGTCCGCCGTCGAGCGCGGGGATCGGAAGAATGTTAATCAAGCCCAGGCTGATGCTGATGATGGCCACTAGCTCGAAGAATGGAGCGATGCCCGCCTCGGCGACTTCGCCGGTGATCTGCGCAATGCCAATTGGGCCCGTAAGCCCC
This sequence comes from Dehalococcoidia bacterium, assembly GCA_034428835.1. Taxonomy (GTDB): domain Bacteria; phylum Chloroflexota; class Dehalococcoidia; order Lucifugimonadales; family UBA1123; genus VXRN01. The sequence goes on along the minus strand of DAOUHG010000065.1, from coordinate 2,178 downwards.
GGGTCCGGGCCCCCTACGGCCCATCTGTGGAAACTGTTCTTGGTGAGAACCAGAATGTCCATCATGCGGCCAACGGCATTCTGGCTGGCGTCGAGAACCGACTGGCTCTCCTTGACCAATCGAACGTTTGACGTTCCTATCATTACGCCGACCGCGCCCTGTGTCATAGTGTCGCCCGGCTGTAGTCGAACGTTGTATCGTCGCGCGTCACGCAGGCTGACCTGCGTCTCGGGGCTGGTCACGATCTCGACGACTTCCAGCTCAGGGGGATTCATGCGTGGAACGACCGTGACGACGTCGACGACCGAGGAATCAGGAGAGGCCCTCAGGCCTGTAACGACGGAGCCTCGACGCACGGTAAGCTCGACCTCTGCGCCCAGGTTAACCATTATCTGCTCGACCAGCTCGTAGTGATTCCTCACACGCTTCCCGTCGACCGCCGTTACCTGGTCGCCAGCCCTGATTCCGGCCTGTTGTGCAGGAGAGCCCGGGGCGACTCCAGTGACATGAACAGTGCCGACGGGGACATCCTGCGGCAGAATGAACAGGACAGTGAAGATGACAATCGGAGTGAGAAAGTTCATGAACGAACCGGCGCAGAGTACGACCGTTCGCTTCAGCACCGACTGCCTGGCGAAGCTACGTGGGTCGGTGGGATCCTCTTCCCCAAGGAGCCTTACGAACCCGCCCAACGGGATGGCGTTGATCGAGTAGACGGTCTCGCCGTACTTCACGCCGAACAGGCGGGGAGGGAAGCCAAATCCGAATTCCAGGACTTTTATGCCGAATCGCTTGGCGGCTAGGTAGTGTCCGAGTTCGTGAACGAAGACCAGCGCGGCCAGAACGGGGACGATCAGAAGCCATGAGGGCAGTCCGAACATCTCAGGCCCCCGCCAGCCGTGTAACGGTCCGATAACCGCTGCGGCCGGCTGAGATGATGTCGGGAAGCTCGGGTTGTTTGGCCCCAACGTGTTGGCTGAGGGCCTCCCGGATGACGCTTTCAATCTCCAAGAAGCCGATTCGGCGGTCCAAGAATGCCTCAACAGCGGCGTCGTTGGCTCCGCTGAGAAACGCGGGACAGGACCCACCGAGCCTGGCGAATTCGATAGCCATGTCGAAACACGGGTAACGTTCGGGGTCGTAGTCCGAGAATGTCAGCTCTCCAGTTTCGGCTGGGTGAAACCTGGCGATACCAGGATTCGGCAGGCGATCCGGGTATGCCAGGGCGTACTGAATAGGCAGCCTCATATCCGGAGGGCTGAGTTGGGCCTTCACCGAACCATCTGCAAATTCAACCATGGAATGGATGATACTTTGAGGGTGAATGACTATCTCGATGTCTTCCCACGGCACACCGAAGAGCCAGTGTGCCTCTATGACTTCAAACGCCTTATTCATTAGTGTAGCCGAATCGACTGTGATCTTCTGTCCCATCCGCCAAGTGGGATGCCTCAACGCCTGTTGTGGCGTAACCGACCCGAGGTCTGCGATGGGTGAATCACGGAACGCTCCACCGGACGCCGTTATGATGAGCCTGGACGGAGTAGTGTCTTCGCCGCGAATGCATTGCCAAATTGCGTTCGGCTCGCTATCGAGCGGAAGGATGGCGACGTTTCTCTCAGCGGCACGGCGGGTAACCAGCTCTCCAGCCATCACGACAGTCTCTTTGTTCGCCAGCGCGATCTGTTTGCCCGAGTCGATTGCGTCTAGTGTGGGACCTATCGCAACGTCGCCCACGGTTGCCGTTACGACGACGTCTACTTCGGGGTCCGTGGCAAGCTCGGACAAGGTGCAGTCGCGCCAGCCAGTCTGAGGAAGGGCTGACTTCTCAGAATCGCTGGCGTTGCAGCAGACCAGCTTGGGGCCGAACTCGCCGATCTGGTGGGACAGCTTTTCAAGGCTGCGATTGCACGAGAGTCCGACGACCTGGAAGCGGTCTGGAAAAGTTCTAATGACGTCGAGAGTCTGGGTTCCTATCGAACCAGTCGAACCTAAAATTGCAATTCCCTTCCGGACGGTGACCATGATTGTCCATAATACACAACAATTGGGAAGCATCACAAAAGTGGTGGGTAGAGGTGGAGGGGGTATCGAGGTAGAGAGGACTGGCCTTATTCTTGGACAAACACAAACACATCCAGGGAGAAGACCAGTCCAATGCAGGTAACGATCACCCGC
>DAOUHG010000064.1:0-4829 GCA_034428835.1 Dehalococcoidia bacterium | reverse complement strand
ACGGGTGCGGTTTGACGTCAGGATGACAAGAGGTCGGTGCTCGGCAGTTATCGTTCCGATCTCTGGAATCGTTACCTGGAACTCTGAGAGGATCTCGAGAAGGAACGCCTCGAACTCCTCGTCCGCTCGATCCACTTCGTCAATGAGAAGCACCGGTGGGCCGTCGGGCTGTGTCAGAGCCGACAGCAGCGGTCTCTCCAGCAGGAACTCACGGCTAAATATCTGCTCCTCTCGCTGCTCTGAGGTACGACCGCTTCCCTCGTCGAGCCTAATCCACAGGAGTTGCTTTGAGTAGTTCCACTCGTAGAGCGCGGTGGTAACGTCAAGACCCTCATAGCACTGAAGGCGAATCAGGCGAGTGTCCATGAGCTGCGCCATTACGTTGGCGATCTCAGTCTTACCGACGCCTGCGCGGCCCTCTATCAGGAGTGGCCGTCCAAGTTGCTGGGCCATGTAAATCGAAGTGGCGATGGCAGGGTCCGCAATGTAATCTCGGGACCCCAGCTCGCGGACGATTTCTCTAATAGGATCGGGCTCGTTCAGTTTGGGCCTCTCAAGAACACCGCCCCGACTGCGGTCGGGGCGGTCTGAGTGCTAACTTGGCTAGTATCGCTGAGCTAACTTATCCTTGCATGGCGCGCCAGACTTTTTCGGACTTGGCAGGCATGTTCATGTGCTTGATTCCGAAAGGAGTGAGCGCGTCAATTACCGCGTTCATGACAGCCGGGGATGCCGCAATAGTACCGGTCTCCCCAGCGCCCTTCACGCCGAGAGGGTTGGTCGGAGACGGCGTCGTCGTGCGGTCGGTGATGATGGACGGCACGCTCTCGGCAGTCGGGATAGCGTAGTCCATCATGCTGCCAGTGATGAGCTGGCCGGACTCGTCGTACACAGCCTCTTCCGTTAGTGCCTGACCGACGCCCTGCACCACGCCGCCGTGGACCATACCCTCGACTATCATCGGGTTGATGACATTGCCGACATCGTCAATCGCAACGTACTTCTGAAGCTCGACCTCTCCGGTGTCGCCATCGACTTCGACAACCGCTATGTGGGTGCCGAACGGCCACGTGAAATTCTGCGGGTCGAAGATGCTGACGGCCTCAAGGCCTGGCTCGGTGCCCTCGGGAAGGCTCTCGTACCAGTACGCGGCGAGTGCGACCTCCTGGAAGGTCTTGGCGTTTGCGGGCGCGCCCTGGACGAAGTACTGACCGTTCTCGGCAACGACGTCCTCGGGGGCCGCCTCCAGCAGGTTGGCAGCGATTCGCTTGGCCTTGTCCTGTATCTTCTCGATGCTCATGTGGATCGCATTGCCACCGCACACTGCGCTGCGGGAGCCGAACGTGCCAGTTCCCATCTGTACCTTGTCAGTATCGCCGTGTACGACCTCCACGTCCTCAATTGCGACACCAAGCTCAGCAGCAGCGAGCTGGGCAAAGGTCGTATCGTGGCCCTGGCCGTGTCCGGACGATCCGGTGAAGACTGTGACCTTGCCGGTAGGATGGACTCGAACGAGCGCGCTCTCCCATACACCGGCTCTGGCTCCGAGGGTATACGCTACCGCGGACGGGGCCATTCCACAGATCTCAACATACGTGGACAACCCGATTCCGAGGTAACGTCCTTCGTCGCGAGCCACTGACTGCTGGGCTCGGAAGTCGTCGTATTCGACGAGCTCCAACGCGCGGTCAAGGGCCGCCTCGTAGTTGCCGCTATCATAGACGACCGCGGTGGCGACCTCGTGGCCATCCTCGAACGGAGCTATCAGGTTCTTGCGCCTTACCTCTGCCGGATCCATGCTGATCTCAGCCGCGTACCGGTCTATCATCCTCTCGACAAGATAGGTGGCTTCCGGGCGACCAGCGCCACGATAAGCGTCCACTGGCGTGGTCGTCGTGTACACGCCTGTGACTTTGCAGTGGACGTTGTCAATATTGTATGGGCCAACAAGCATCAACCCAAACAGGTAGGTCGGGATGGCCGGGGCGAAGGTGGAGAGATATGCGCCCATGTTGGCGTAAATTTCGGCGCGAAGTCCGGTAACGTTACCGTCTGAGTCGCCGACAATCTCAACATCGCCTACGTGGTCCCTACCGTGTGTGGTAGCCAGGTAATTCTCCTGCCTGCCCTCGATCCACTTGACGGGGCGGCCGAGGCGCTTGGCGAGCACTGACGCAATCACTTCTTCGGCGTAGAGATACAACTTGCAGCCGAATCCTCCGCCGACATCGGGGGCAATCACGCGAATCTGATGCTCAGGGTGCCCCGTGACCAGCGCAAGTAGCAATCGCACAAGGTGCGGTATCTGGGTAGACGTCCAGACTGTCAGATGGTTGGTGCCGGGATTGAAGTCGGCTACTACGCCGCGTGGCTCCATAGCATTGGGAATCAGCCGCTGGTTGACAATTCTCTCGGTAACGCGGACAGCCGCAGCGGACGCCGCAGCATCAACGTCGCCGCCGCCGACTTCCCACTCGAACGCGATGTTGTTGGGCGCAGCGTCATGTACCTGAGCCGCGCCGTCCTGCACGCCGGCTTCCATATCGACGACTGCATCGAGAACTTCGTAGTCCACCTGAACCAGTGCAACAGCGTCCGCTGCGGCCTGGGGACTGGTGGCCGCGATCGCGGCAACTGCATCGCCTACACATCGGACCTTGTCGACTGCCAACGGCGGGTGCGGGACTTCCTTGGTGTCTGGAACCACCCAGCCACAGATTAGTGAACCGAGTTCGTCAGCGAGCTGCTGGCCAGTGTATACGGCAACGACGCCGTCCGCAGACTCGGCGGCGGATGTGTCGACACTCCTGATGTTTGCATGCGCGTGAGGGCTTCTAACCAGAACCATGTTGAGCATTCCGAACAAACGGACATCGTCAACGTAGGTTCCCCTGCCTGTGATGAGTCTTGGATCTTCGCGACGCTTGATGCTTTCGCCGAGCACTGACTGTGTGGTCACGTCTGGCCTCCTGTTTTCGAGTGCTTAGGCCGAAATTCTGTGGAACTTTAGTCCTGGGATTTGAGCGTGTCCGGTGTTGCGACTCTGGCACTTCGACACGCCTCGCAAACGTCCCAGATTTCAAGCGATACTCTACCCTAGTTGCATGTGATAGGCAAGTATCGGCAGCTTTGCCAAGTGCGTCGCGAGTCCCGTTGCTGCTGTATTGAATGGTTCCCCAAAAGTGTCGAAACAAAGTTCAAACTTCTGGCTGACGTTCAGTTACTGTGGACGGTTCTCTCACGAGGTAGAGAAGCTGAGGCGGCACCAGGAGAATTGATACACCGATCAGCGCGGTGCGCAGCCCCCGAGTGGTTGCCAGCAGGCCCATACCCGGACCGAAGACCACCTGGCCGAACGAGTTCGCCTGTTCGTACAGAGAGAATACCGTTGCACGATACTCGGACTCGCAGTTGCGATTGATCCATGCGGAGGTGAATGGCTCAGCGATGCGGTGGAGGATGTAGACCACTACCACCATCGCGATTGCGACGCCGAAGTTGCCGATGAGGGCGAACGTGATTGTAGCTCCTATTATTGTGGCGTTCACGACCGAAAGAGCGACACGAGGTGCCCAGGGGCGATCGACTGGTACTAAACGCTCGACCACGGTGATCGCAACGATGCTGCAGACCGCCCAGGCGCCTGAGCGACTCCGAACCATACGATCGGATCAAGTTCGGCGATCCTTGGGAACTCGAATGTTTCGAGCGCGTGCTTGGCCCACAGTCTGTCGACATCAGCGATAACGCCCGTGGGCACTCCTGCCAGTAAGACTGAGAGCTCGAGCACGGTGCCGACGAGCATGAGCTGGAGAGGAGCGAGTTGCGCCTCGGTGATACAGTACACGGATGCCATCGTGGCAAAGGTCATGAACGCCATTTCTCCAATGACGGTCATGGTGACAAAGACCGGAACTGGTGGGAGGTGCAGGCGGGGCATGGGAGTGCCGGGTAGTATATCATCGCCCGCGCCATGTGCGGTTAGTGACAGTGTATAATGATTTTCGCTTCGGAAGCAGACCTGAAATCTGTTGCATAGCAGATTTTCAGGACCAACTTACAGGATCACCACATCATTGCTCTTATTTTAGGGGGATATCCAAGATTGAGTTTTAAGCACAATGCAGAATGGTTCTTTGTTGCCGAGGATCCGAACGATCGGGTGAGGTCGACAACACGCCGGCACGCGCTTGAAGGATCAAACCTGAATATGGTGTCTCGGGTCGTGCGTGAGGCAATCCAAAACAGCGTCGACGCAACTCTAGACAATCAGAAGACAAGCTTGTTGTTCTACAATCAGACGCTCGCCGGAGAAATTTCGGTCCGGTTCAAAGAGCTTCTGAAGTTGGACGCTAAGGGATCTCCGTCAGAGAGGGTCAAGCTTCTGGGCTTGCAGTCGAACAATGCGTTCGAGCGGTTGCGCATGAACCCGGCTCAGCGAGTGAATGTCACAATCATTGAAGACTGGAACACATGCGGGTTGGGATACGACGCAAAGGACGGCAAGGACAGATTCGATGAGTTGTGCCTTTCGTTCGGCCAAGACAGCACGTGGGCGTCGGGGAACAGAGGTGGATCGTATGGTTTCGGCAAGGAGGTGTACGAGGAGGCATCGGACTGCAATACTTTCTTGGTGTATAGCGTGTTCGAGCCATGTGAAGAGACGAATGGGAGTCATGCGCGGCTATTCGGGTGTTCGACGTTCGACGGACACATTTGGGACGAAGAGCGGTACCGAGGGAGGGCGCTGTTCGGTGTATGCTCGGAAAATCGTCGCGGACAGACTGAGTGCAGGCCGCTGATAGATGAACAGGCCCATGAGCTAGCGC
>DAOUHG010000063.1:0-3610 GCA_034428835.1 Dehalococcoidia bacterium | reverse complement strand
GACTGACCGCCCTGGGACCCATCTCAGGCTTCCTTGACCATCGAATCAAGACACTGTCCGCCAACTGACTCCCCATCCAACCCACGACCAGCGTCGCTGAAGCCCTCTCTACCGTTAGGTGGTGGATATGGGTTCAGATCGTTCCCTTGCGCCACCGCTACCACGTCAATAGAATACCCGGAAGGACTGGAAGGGATTAACGTTGCGAACGGCGTAGGCTGCTCCATTCACGCTGAGTAGGGGGCGATCACGGCAAGTTGAGTTGACTCGACTGGGACGAGGGCCGTATTCATCGGCGCCCAAGTGATGACACAACAAAGAGGATGTGCGCGAGAATGACAACTATTTTTGAAGAGCTTGGCGTAAGACCTGTTATCAACGCGCAGGGCAATCGCACCCTGTTGGGAGGAGGTACGCCATCGCCCGAAATCAGAGCGCTTATGGATGCCGCCGAGGACTACTACGTCAATATGAGCGATCTGATGGACGCCGTAGGAGTACGCATCGCCGATATGCTCGACGTCGATGCCGCGCTCGTAACGTCCGGTTGCTCGGCTGCATTGGCGTATGCGGCAGCGGCGTGCATGACCGGGGACGACGTGGACAGGATCGAGCGGATTCCTGACACTCAGGACATGCCCAACGAGATCATCATCCAGCGCCAGCTCAGAGTCAAGTACGATCGGTGCATGACAATACCTGGAGGCAGGTTGGTCGAGATCGGCAGCGATGAACAGACTACGGTAGAGGATCTCGAGGCGGCGATCGGATCTCAGACGGCGGCGATACACTACCTTGCCCCCGGCGACAGAAGTCCCGGCGCCCTTCCACTTGAGACCGTCATCGAAGTTGGCCACGCGAACAGTATCCCGATCATCGTCGACGCGGCTGGACAGGTCTATCCGACCGACCTTCTGAGCAGGTACGTGAAAATGGGCGCTGATCTGGTGGCCTATGGAGCCAAGTACTTCGGCTCGGTCAATTCGAGCGGCCTACTGACCGGGACCGGAGAGCTGGTCAACATAGCTCGCTCCCACAGCTTTGTCGGATTCGAGGCGTCGCCGGTACGGTCTTTCGGACGACCTATGAAGGTCGACCGCCAAGAAGTAGTGGCGGTATTCGGCGCGCTGCGAGCGTGGCTGACCATGAACCATGAGGACAGGTTCGCCGCATACGAGGCAAGGGTCTCGACGCTGAGATCTGGTCTATCAGGAATAAGCGGCGTCTCGCTGGAAGACCTCGCTGACGACGGTCCGGTCGAGGGCCTGACGGTAGTCGTCGATCCAGACACGGTGGGCATGACCGGCGCCGACGTGGTTGAAGAGCTACGCGGAGGCAACCCGAGCATCTGGGTCCGGGAGTTCGATTCAGGCGACAGGTTCGGAATCAGACTTCTCACCCTTAGCGAAGGGGCAGAAGAGATCATCATCGACCGGCTGCGACAGATTCTGGGGTAGTCGCCACTCGCCATGATCTCCATTGAGCTCATCCGCAGGGATACCGACGCTGTGCGCGAGGCGATGCGCAAGCGCGACTACGATGCCGGTGCAATCGACCGAATTGTCGAGCTTGACGCAGGCCGGAGATCGTCAATCGTGCAGATTGATGAGTTGCGGGCCAGGCGCAACGAGGTCAGCCAGCAAATGGGCCGTTCCCGTGAACGTCCGCCCGAGATCATTGAAGAGATGCGGCAGGTCGGTCGTCGCATCAGGGAGCTCGAAGAACACCAGCGCACGATAGACGCGGACATGGACACGCTGCTGCTAGCGGTCCCGAACATACCTGACGAGAGCGCTCCGGTTGGCAAGGACGACTCGTCCAACATCGAAGTCAAGCGCGTCGGCGACCTGCCGACTTTCGACTTCCAGCCGGAGGCTCACTGGGACATCGTAGAACGGCTCGGCATTGCCGACTTCGAGCGTGGTGTACGCCTGGCGGGATCGCGCTTCTTTGTCCTCAAGGGGCTGGGAGCCAAACTTCAGAGAGCCGTAATCTCGTTCATGATCGACATGCACGTTGAACAGCATGGCTTCACCGAAGTCTACCTGCCTTACATGATGAACAGCGCCACTGCTCTCGCGAGCGGTCACCTTCCCGGATTCCGGGAGGAGATGTACCACGACGAAGAGGACGACCTATGGATGCTCCCAACGGCTGAGGCCGCTATCACCAGCCTGCACAGAGATGAGATCCTGTCAGCTGACGACTTGCCGTTGTACTACGTCGCACACACCCCTTGCTGGAGGCGGGAGAAAGCGTCAGCAGGTAGGGACACGCGCGGCATTATGCGCGTTCACCAGTTTGACAAGGTGGAGATGTTTAAGTTCGTCGAGCCTGATAGATCCAGCGAAGAGCTGGAATCGCTGACGGCTGCCGCAGAAGATGTAGCCAAAGCACTGGAGATCCCGTATCGGCTCCTCGAACTCGCCACCGGAGACTTAGCATCCCCTGCGGTCAAGGGGTTCGACGTCGAGATGTGGGCCCCAGGAGCCGATCGCTGGCTGGAGGTCAGCTCCTGTTCGAACTGCACCGACTATCAGGCGCGCAGGGGTCGCATACGTTACAGGCCAGAGCGAGGTGCGAGGCCGCGGCTGGTTCACACGCTTAACGGGTCCGGATTAGCGCTCCCCAGAGTAATGATCTCGATTCTGGAGAACTACCAGCTGGAAGACGGCTCGGTGATAATTCCGGAGGCGCTAAGGCCGTACACTGGGTTTGAGCAGATTGGGTGAGGCCACTGTGAGAGCGGAGCGTACTTCTAGGCGCTGATCTCGTGCTCGCGGGCACGCATCTACGATGCGTCATACTATGCCTGTATCCTCAGCAACATGTCCATGCCGACTCCGAATGCCTTTTCGACGCGCAACGACAACTCGGCGACAGTGGCAAGCGACCGTTCAAAACGTCGGGTGAGGATGCGGGCCCCCTTGGCGACGCTGAGACCCAACTCTTCGACAATCTCGGTGCGAATGAAATCTCCCGAGTATAGACAAGTCATGCTGACTTGGATTCCTGTATCGCCCATCGGCGGTAGTCCTCGGGATTGACGTGGTTGATGTAAACGTAGTCCTCTAAGCGCCTGTCTGATAACACTATCTGACCTACCAATGCTCGCCCTTGGACAAGCTCAAAGCCTGCCCATGACTAGATCCGGGGATGAACATTTTGGTTTTGAGATCCGTTCGTGTCCACCACGGCAGATCGAAGCAGGTGACAGCATTGTCGGATAGGCTCTAAACGTGATCCTCGTCCAGTCAGAAGAGAACTCGGAAGCATTGGGCAAGTCGTGTCTGGGAGAATTGCACTATCTATACTCTGAATTCTAAGGTACATCCTGTATGTCTGACTACTCGCCAAGTGGCCCAGACTCGGTTCACAACAAGACAACAGGGGTTTTTGATCACTTCTGTCTGCGAGGCGATCACACTGAAAGTGCTAAGGCAATAGGGGGACCTGGTGGCAGATGGAGATACTCGTGCGACTAGGCAGTGTTGACATTTCCCGTCATTCCCGCGAAAGCGGGAATCCAGGCGCCTTTGGAAGCAGACATCGCCTCCATTCTGGGTTCCAGCCTGCGCCAGAGTGACGAAACTGGGTTGTTGAGCTACCT
>DAOUHG010000062.1:0-2388 GCA_034428835.1 Dehalococcoidia bacterium | reverse complement strand
CAGCCGGTGGTGGATGGTCTGTGCGGTGTGTTCAGCGCCGAGCCTGTCCACGCCCGCTCAATCTGAACCTCCTCCCCCCTCCGACTCCGCTAATCAATTACGGGTCTGATTAGGCCTCGGTATGGCTGGTGTCGGAATCTAGCCAAGACCATTGTCAGGTTCCAATATCCAGATCCAGGCTTGAGTCGCGTCCATCTTCACAGTACCAGTAGAGATGGAATTCGAGAGTTGTACAAGAGACTGCGGAGACTCCACACTACGACAGCGTTTGAGTTTCTGAGTGATGACGAGCTTGAGAAATTCCTGTTGGACAACAGCAATGACCTGAGCGTGCGCGATGAGTGAGACGGACAGAGCCACCAGCAACAAGATGCGTGCGGTCCGACAGGCAGGGACAGGTCCAGAGATAGCGGTTCGGGCGGTATTGGATTATCTGGGCTTTGAGTTCGAGACGAACGTTGGAGACAAGCCAGGGCGACCCGATCTGTGGGTATTGTCTGAGGGGATCGCGATCTTCGTTCACGGGTGTTTCTGGCATCGACATGAGGGATGCACCAAGGCGACGACTCCAAAGAGAAACCGTGACTTCTGGTTGGCGAAGTTCGAGCGGAATCAGGAGCGAGACTTGCGTAAGGTTAGAGAACTGGAGGCGATGGGACATCCGTCAATCACAGTCTGGCAGTGTGAGACTACGGACGAGTCGGCACTGAAGGAAATCGTATTGGAGCGAGTCAAAGGCGCACGGCGTCAGGAAGAGGGATGACATCAGGGGCACTCCCTGTGCGGGAGAGTTTCAGGGTCATTGGCCGACGAATAACACGCAGCCTATCCATTGGAGGCGTGTCGGGTACGTCTAGCGTGAAGTTAGAGGATGACACACTCTGTACCCCATCCCATAGTGATCTGCAATCGGTCTGGGATAGGGAATTCCTGCTGGGGACGATCAATCACGAGTCTATAAGGGCTGCCGACAGAGTCGTGAGGATTGCAGATGTGTTCTGCGGAGCGGGCGGGCTGTCCTATGGCGTTCGAGAGGCTGTTCTGGGGTCCGGGATATTACCGAAGATCGTTTTGGCGTCGGACGTGGATCAGGTGGCACTGGATGTATATAGACGAAACTTCGATCCTGCAAATTACTCCAACCGCAACGTGTGGACATCGGTCACTACAAACTATTCAGAACGCCGAAAGAGGGCCAGTTTTTCGGGCACTCCTCGGGTGCTGACTGATGATCTCCGTGCTTGCCAAGGGCAGGTGGACGTTCTGCTGGGAGGGCCGCCATGCGAGGGACACTCTACTTCCAACAACCGAACAAGACGAACCGATCCCAGGAACATGTACTACGTGGCAATGCCCGCGCTGGCCGTGGCGCTTGGCGCAAGTTGTGTCATTGTTGAGAACGTTCCCGGGGTTCAGTATGATCACCGCAGGGTGCTTGACGAGGCGAAGGCGCTGTTCAAGTCAAGCGGGTATCGAATTGACGACAGTGTGGTGGACGCAATGACCACTAGGTTTGCCGCAGACACGTAAGCGGCACATTCTAATCGCGTCGAGGTTCGCACAGCCAGACTTGGGAGCAGTCATTGAGAGTCTCAAACGTCCTCAACGCGATCTCAGATGGGCAATTGGGGACCTAGTAGACATCAAGCCCAGCAGACTCATTGACACTCCAGCGGATTTGTCGGAGGTCAATCAGGGACGGATCAAGTATCTGTTCGAGAGCGGAGAGTACGATCTCCCCAACGAGTGGCGGCCGGATAGCCACAAGGACGGTCACACATATCCGTCAATTTACGGGCGGTTGCGCTGGGAGCAGCCGTCTGGAACGATCACGACAGGGTTCAACAGCCCGGGACGTGGGCGGTACATTCACCCTGAGCTACGCAGGACTATCACGCCACACGAGGCGGCGCGGATTCAAGGTTTCCCGGACCGGTTCGAGTTCAGCCTGATCAACGGGGACTCTCCTACTAGGACGAGCTTGGCCAACATGATCGGTGCCGCAGTGCCGCCTCAGATCGGCTATGCGGCGGGCGTAGCTGCGCTTGCTTCAATCGACTTGGACCAGCTCAGCGGAAACTGAAGCTTGTGGACAAACGTCGGTGATCTTCATGAGGCGGCGTACTCTACTCTATGCTCCAAAGGCCCCTGGCGCAGAAGATGAAGGGACTCGGAGACCGTGTGTCTCAGGGACCGCAGGTACCGACGACCAGCATCTATTTTATCGATCAGTTCGTCGATTGCTACCCACTCGCACAAGTCTATGTCCTCCGAGAGGTCTGGGCTAAGCGGGTCGGCAATCTCTCCAGTGTAGTCGAGCAGGAACCAGCTTACGGTCTTGTTGAACGGCTTACCCGAGTAGTAAGAGATGTAGCTGGTACGACAGAG
>DAOUHG010000061.1:0-9084 GCA_034428835.1 Dehalococcoidia bacterium | reverse complement strand
CCCCAATGGACGGGCATCGACTTCGTTTTCGCAAGGTCCAGTATTCGAGAATAGACAGCGCAACCGTTCTCATCCAGTGAATGGAGAAATGTCTCCTCGGTTACCTTCGACAGCGAACCGTATGCGCTGCCAGGTGGTCTGTCGGACTCGCTGGTCTGTGTGGGCTCCGGGGACGCTGCATCATATGCCTTCACTGTCGCGATCAATCGATCCTGGTATCGAAGGATGTCGTTTATCGAATCAACCTGCACACGCTCTTCCGATTCTCCATCAAATAGGCCTATGGCCTTCTGCTTCCTATTGAAGTGCAGCCGGCATATGGGCTTACGGGCATTGTCGTCTAGTAGAATCCCGCAGTATGTCTTCCTGTCTCTGATGGTTACGCGATCGGGGGACACCGTTGACATAAGGATAGCTTTCAAACCGAAGTACCCCAGCCACTCATCCTCGGTGGTGACGATGCCATCATCAGATTCTTTTTCCGTGTTGTCAGGGGTTACGGTTTGATTCTCAGGATCAGCAGTTTCCGCAGAATCGTCTTGCAACGCCGATGTGAGCCGGGCTTTTATCTCTTCGTTAAGAAACTGACTGAGCGCCCTCTTTGTTATGCGAGAAAACTGTTCTATGATCCCTTTTGTCTTCTGCCCGGCGTACACCTGCCCAGCGAGATAGCGCACGAACTCTTCCGACGGATCTGACCATTCTCTCGATAGGAGCCGCTTTAACTCCCGCGTGTATTTCAGGTCCTTGGCCGTGCTGAGGATTTGATCCAAGTTAAAAAATGCCTTGGTAAACCGTCGAAGTCCTTCAACCTCAGCGTCGGTGAACTCTAGCATGTCGATATCAAAGAACGGCTTGGAGTCCATCTTGTTAGATTCGTCCAAATCCGCATAAAATCGGTAAATGATACCGTCCGTAAGGACTCCGAAACGTGCTTGCGACACGCTGAAATAGCGGTAGAGCTGCGATGCCGGCTCGTCGTCCAGGTTAGCTCGATACTTCTTACACTCGAAGAGGATGATCGGTTCGTCGTTTTGGATGATCGCGTAATCTACCTTCTCCCCCTTCTTCGTGCCGACATCGGCCGTATATTCCGGCACAACTTCAGATGGATCGAAGACATTATAACCGAGCACGTGGTTGATAAACGGCATAACCAGGGCGTTCTTGGTCGCCTCCTCCGAGTTTATCTTATCTATCCGCCCACGCATCCGCTTCGAGATCTCATTCATCCGGTCAACGAGGTCTATGCCTTCGAACGTGGAATCCACCATCTTATCGCCTCCTTTCTCTTATAGCCTCCCCGCACCGTCGTACCACGGCCGGCGCCGGGGGGCCCCGGCCTGGTTGGCGCCTGCATTATCTTAGCATTTGCCCCATTGGTCTCCCTCCGTGCAGCCCCATCCGGCAGCGGGGGCTCGCCGCCGATCATTACCGCGGGGGTGGCTCCGGCCCAGACCAAGCCGCAAAGGCTGCCCTTGACTGCGATGTGGAGAGCGAGCGGCAACGCGTCGAACTTGATAAAGGCTGGCCGTGAGGAAGCGCGGCGGCGCCCGCTGACGCCCTGCTCGCCCGCGAGGTGCAGGGCAAGGACTGGCTCGAACAGGCGATCTGCAGCTACAGCCTCTTGGCGTTGATGGTAGCTGTGACAAGAACACGCTGCACATGACGGTGGTGATACGTGTGTTCGTAGGTGACGGCTACATAGGTTGGTAGGAACCATTGGTCTTTTTGCCAAGAAGCTCTTCCTCAAGGTGGTCGTACTCAGGAATCATGTCTACCGCTGTAACGACCAGATCGAAGGTGCTTGCGGTGAGAGAATAGATTTGATGACGTTCGCGACTCAAGCTTGGCAGGCTGCCGGACCCCGTGTACTTCTGGCGCAACCGCGCCTTATTCGCGGCTGATCGCGTCTTGAATGAGCCGGCGCCCTACGCTGCCGCTTGGTCGTCACGTTCGCGCGCCTGGTGGACCTGCTGGGCGCCGTGGCGCAGTGGGAGCGGGAAGCAACCGCCGAGCGCACGTCAGCAGCGCTGCAGGTGCTCAAGCAGCAGGGCCGCGCCACCGGCGGGGTGGCGCCCTACGGGTTCCAGTTCATCGACGGGCGCCGGGCATGGCACCAGGGCGAGCAGGAAACGCTTGCAGCGATCATCGAGCACCGCGCCGCCGGCCTCTCATGGGCGAAGGTGGCCGACCAGCTCAGCGCCACCGGGCACCGCACCCGCACCGGCGGCCAGTGGACGCGCCAGGGCGCCCACCAGGTGCACCGGGCGCGCGAACGCGACGACCAAGCGGCAGCGTAAAACGGCGCCAGGGCCGCCGGTGCACGGTCCAGGGGTATCGCCGCTTTCAACCCCGGAGTTCCGCCTAAAGGAGGGGTGCTACTACTTAATCGCCGAGGACGGCATTTGAAATCATGGCGCGCTCTGGAGTCGCTGCAAAACGGCTGGGACAGCGACGGCGGCTGGGAGCAACTCTGGCTCTCAGAGAGGTGGTACGGCGGCAAGGAGCAGGGATACACGGTCGGCCGCGCAGCGTATCGCGCACCGCGCGTACCGCGCGCAGCTCCGTCAGCACCGCCACTCGCCAGTGGCTGGTCGAGGCCGAGGACAATCCGTTTATGACCGACGCCGCCCGCGTGGCCGCCCTCGAGCTCTTGAACAAAGCGGCGTGTGTGTTGGACTGTTCGGCGCTTGATTGCGTCGCAAGCATCCCTGTAAAGTGATTAGTATTGACGGGGCATTGAGATCATGGCGAGCATCACGATTCGCAATCTCGACGACGAGGTGAAGACTAGGCTGCGCGTGCGGGCTGCGGACAACGGCCGTTCCATGGAAGAGGAGGTGCGGTTGATTCTGCGCGAGGCCGTCGGACAGGAGGCCGTGCCCGCGAAGGGCTTGGGTACGGCGATCCATGCATTGTTCAAGCCCCTCGGCGGGGTTGAGTTGGAGTTGCCGCAACGCGAGCCGATGCGCGAGCAACCCCGCTTCGATTGAGCTGGCCCGCGCGCGATGGTGGTGCTCGATACGAATGTGGTGTCCGAAATGATGCTCGACTTCCCACAGAGCGAGGTTCTTGGCTGGATGGACAGTCGGCCAGCTCGAGAGTTGTTCGTGACGGCGGTGACGGAGGCAGAGGTTCGCACTGGCATTGCCTTTCTGTCCGAGGGGGCTCGCCGCCGGGATCTCGCTGCCGCTGCCGAACGTACTCTCGGCAGTCTGTTTGCCGGCCGGGTTCTGCCGTTCGACGGCCCCGCTGCCCGCTCCTATGCCCAGATCGCCGCCGACCGCCGTACCGCCGGGCGTCCGATCTCGCAAGCGGATTGTCAGATCGCGGCCATCGCGCGATCGCGAGGCGGAATGTTCAGGATTTCTCGGGAACGGGGGTAGAAGTAATCAACCCGTGGGAGGGAGGATGGAAATGAAGGATCGCGTCGGGGGCCGTCGCTCTAAAGTCCCATCGGTGGCCATCATTATCCCGGCGAGGGACGCCGCGGCGACACTTCCTGCAGCTCTTGATTCCGCACTTCGACAGGACGTTGAGTATCCAGGGGACATCGAAGTTATTGTTGCTGACGGATCCGAAGATGAGTCCGTAGCAGAGTTGGTACGCACGAAATACCCGGCGGTCTCGCTCATAGAGAATCCGGGGCGTATTCTGTCGACGGGCGTCAATCTTGCGCTTAGGCATACGTCGTGTTCGGTAATCGTACGTTGCGACGCTCACACGGTACTCGCACCTGGGTACGTGCGGCAGGCAGTGGACATCCTCCAAAGAACGGGAGCAGCCAATGTGGGAGGCCGGCAACAACCGGTCGGAGACACCCCATTCGAGCGGTGCGTGGCGGCGGCCCTTACATCAAGGCTCGGAGCCGGAGACGCCCGGTATCGTGTGGGCGGGCCGGCCGGTCCCGTAGATACGGTCTACCTGGGCGTGTATCGTCGGGATGCGTTTGAGGCGGCAGGAGGTTACGATCCCAACATTGTACGCAGTCAGGATTCGGAACTCAATTGGAGGTTACGTAAGCGCGGCGAGACAATCTGGTTCGACCCGTCGCTTGTGGTCTCCTACTTTCCAAGGAGCACTCTTTTAGCACTGTCTCGCCAGTATTTCAACAACGGGAGATGGAAGTCACGAGTATTAATCAAAGATCCGAAAGGAATCCGACCTAGACAGCTAGCCCCGCCTCTCCTGGTGCTTTCTATGGGGCTGTCGTTTGCGTTCATCGCGTCTGGCATCTTCGTCACAGCAGTGCTGCCTTTCGGTTACATGGCGGGCTTAGTATTCGGCTCCATCTTCGTAGCGAGCCGTCAGCGCACGAATCCCTTGCTGCTTTCGGTGGTTTTAGCGACGATGCATATTGCCTGGGGTACGGGGTTTTTTTTCCCGGCGAGGCGTCGTCCTTCCTCCGCATCGCTTTCTACATCGCGATGAACTGCGTTTCTGGTGGAGTTGGGGAAGGACGCTTCGATCAGCCCCCGATAAAGCCGACTATTGGCTTGGCGCGACGTTAGGCGCAACGAATTCCTGAAGAGCTACTGCGCAACGAGAAGAGTAATGACGTTAGAAGTGGTCTCGTA
This sequence comes from Dehalococcoidia bacterium, assembly GCA_034428835.1. Classification (GTDB taxonomy): domain Bacteria; phylum Chloroflexota; class Dehalococcoidia; order Lucifugimonadales; family UBA1123; genus VXRN01. The sequence continues at coordinate 4,504 of DAOUHG010000061.1, read as the reverse complement.
CATTGCGATGGCAACAGGTGCCTATCTGTCGTTGATGTTCAAAAAGAAGGCATGGATCTATGGATGGGTGCTGCTATTCTTGGTGTACTCTATTGCCATACGGGTTCGCGCACCAGCGCTCGACATGCTCAATTATGCTGCGGCACTAGAGTCGTGGCCGCCCCCGATTACACCCTACACGTTGCGCGAGCCGGTCGTGTGGTTGGGGCTTTCTGCTCTTGGGTCGGTTGTACGGAACCGGGTCCTGGCGTTTGTTCTCATCGATCTTGTTACGTGCTTCGCGACGATCTGGGCATTTCGGCGACTGGATGATGGAAGTAGCAGGTTATTCTCGATGGCCCCGACGGTTCTGACCTCCTTCGTCTTCTTGTTCGGTGCGCAGAATGTCTTTCGGCAACACATAGCCTTTGTAATCTTCCTATGCTCTGTAGCTTATGCAGCGGGCGCACCAGGGAAAGCGGGATTACTGTTTCTACTTTCAGGATTGACCCATAACAGTATCGTGTTTCTATTTGGCTATTGGTGGGATTCGATCAGGGAACGTAGGTCGCAGGTAGGGTGGGTGGCGACGGCCGCTGGTATCGGTCTATTGGCGGTGGTGATTAACCTCGTCGCGAAGTCGTCGAGTGCCACCGGGGGAAATACTGTCGGCGCGTATGTTGGCGTCTCTGCGGCTATGTGGGGTCTTCTGGTGTATTCGATGAAAGGACGTGGTATCATGGCGCAGCCTTTGTCACCATGGCGGAATTATGTCGCGCTGTTGCCTGCAGTGGTGTTTCTTGGGGAGGCACAGTTTGAACGTGTTTCAATGATGTTCATAGTACTCATGGTGGTGGCGGTCGGTCGACATTATGCAGCCTTTCGAATCCGTTGGAGGATATTGGCAAACGCGGCCTATGTCATGCTTGTGGTCCCTGTGTTCGTGTTTCCGTCGGCATGGAATATCCTGCGTACCTAGACGGGCCGGGAAGGCATGTAGTCGCGAAACCATGCTACGAAGTGCTGTGCTCCTTCTCGGATGCCTACACGAGGGGTATATGAGAAGGTTTCGCGCAAGGCTGTAGTGTCGGCCCATGTCCTGGGCACATCGCCGGGTTGGATTGGCAGCTTTCGGATCACGGCCTTCCGGTAAAGCGCGCCTTCGAGTGTGCTTACAAGATCATGGAGGGACACGGGCTGACCGCAGCCTACGTTGTAGACCCGGGCAGGGACTGGAGATACCGCAGACTGCTGGGCGGCCAAATCGTCAGCGCCATGTGGGGGGTGGGCGATTACGCGGAGCACCGCATCGACGACGACGTCGATGTAAGTGAAGTCGCGTTCCATCTTGCCGTGATTGTAGAGGTCGATCTGTTCTCCGTTGAGAATGGCGCGCGTGAAAGTAAACAGCGCCATGTCCGGGCGGCCCCAGGGGCCGTAGACTGTGAAAAGGCGAAGGCCGGTGGAGGGAATACCGAAGAGGTGGGAGTAGCTGTGCGCCATCAACTCGTTGGCTCGCTTCGTCGCGGCGTACAGGCTGACTGGATGGTCGGCCGCGCTGGATTAGCTGAAGGGGACGTGACGGTCCAGCCCATAGACCGAGCTGGAGGAGGCGTAGACCAAATGACGAACCGGCGTCTGCCTGACCGCTTCGAGCACGCCCAGGAAGCCATGTACGTTGTTCAACGTATACGCAAACGGAGAGGTACCATCAAAGGGTGTGGAAATAAGAAAGGGCGGTGAGTAGCCTCCAAGGTGACGAAACCGAACGGAGGAACACCGCCATGGACAAGGGAGCCACGAAGGAGCCGATCACGTCAACGCTGGCATGGGACGAGTTGGAGGAGTGGACGAGAGGGCGCATCCAGGAGTGGATGCAGCAGTTGTTGGTCGAGGAGGTGACCGAGTTCCTGGGGCGCAGGAAGTACCAGCGCCGGGGAGCGGAGATGGCCGGCTATCGGAACGGCTACGGGAAGCCGCGCCGGCTGACGATGAGGAGCGGGACGGTAATGGTACGCCGGCCGCGGGTGAGATGGGGCTGTGGAGCGCGCTGCGCAACATCTTCCCCGGGGCCGAGGAGCAACGCTGCTTGGAATCATCGCGTGGTGGGCGAAGCGCGCGAACTGCTGACGAAGATCCCGTATCAGACCAGCGCGCGCCAGGCACAGCAGAAGAAGCGGGTGTTTCAGAACTGGTGTCTTGAGCACGGCTACGAGCGAGCCGCCGAGCTGATCGAAGAGAACTGGGAACAGATGGTGGGTTTCTACCGGTTCCCCCGCGCCCACTGGCGGCACCTGCGCACGAGCAACGTGGTCGAGTCGCCGTTCGCGGCCTTGCGCCTGCGTACTGACGCGGCGAAGCGGTTCAAGAAGGTAGCCAATGCTACCGCTGTGGTATGGAAAATGCTGTTGCTCGCCGAACGCAAGTTCCGGTGCATCACACACCGATTGACGGAACCTCCAAACGGATTGCTCAAGGAGTATCGGACACCCGCCTGCGCGGCAAAATGGCATACGACATCGAAACGCTGTTCCGCACAGAGCGCGGCAACGGAGGCGGCGTCGGTCAGATCGAGATGTTGAAATTGCAGCCCGGAAGCCGCAGTAATCGTACCCGGACCGCTGTACTCGATCTCGAGCTGGCGCAGGCGGGCCAGCTTCAACTCGACATCGTAGTAGCGGTTGAGGCTGTCGACGCCGAAGACGCGGTGGCCTAACTGGGCCATGCCGGTAATGAGGACCTTCACGGGCATGTAGTATGTTCCGGCGATTACAAAAATGCAACAGGGCGGTGTGTGACGTATTCTTCTAAAACGACGGGTGTCGAAGATGTGGTCGTAAACATTATGACGCGCGTGGCTATCCTCTTCTCCGGAACGGCGATTCAGAGCCTTCTCGCATATACGCTGCTCCCAGTGGGGCGTGGCGAATTCGCCGTCTGTGTACTATTCGCAGGATTCCTTGGTGTACTGCTCACTCCGGGTGCGGACGCAGGAGCACAGTATTTTGTCATGGCGAAACGCATCAGCGTCTCTCAGGGGGTTTCTGCCTCTCTCCTGATCTGCCTGCTTGGATCTGGGCTAGCTACGGTGTTGGCGATCCCCTTGATCAACAGCGAGTTCGCATTCTTCCGAAAGGCTGATTCGGGATCGTTTTACCTATCACTAGGGTTACTGCCGCTCATCGCTTTCGCTAGTTCGGTACAACATCAACTCGCCGGCCTCCGGCGTTTCCTACGGATTGGGCTATTTTCGCTAGTTCGCACTGTGACAAACGGGCTGGCCCTATTGTGTTTGGTTTTAGGGTTGGGGCTCGGAGTCGATGGCGCTATCCTCGCCGCGTATGTGAGCCACCTGGTGATGATCGCAATCTGTCTTTACGATCTAGCTAGGAATGCGGGATTGAGACTTGCGATTCCATCTCGATCCGGTCTTACCCATATTCTCCGATATGGAATAAGATACTACATTGGCCGCATTGGATGGGGTATGGACGTGCGGGTGGGGACCCTGCTCCTTAGCATTATAGGGACCCGCGCCGAGATCGGTCTATTTGCGGTCGCGAGCACCATTATGATGGCGTTTATAACAGTGTCGAGCGCTGTGTCGATTGCTCTACTGCCACGCACTGCCCGAGTACAAGGTGGACATCCAGAGCTCGCTGCGTTCTGTTCCCGCACGATGTTGTGGGTTGCGGCTTTCGCATTGGTTTTGTTTCTCGCGTTCGATATTCCCTTGGTCAGTATCCTGTTGTCAGCGGAGTTTATCCCTGCCGTTTTACTGATGCGCATCATAGCTCCTGGGGTTCTTGTATACGCGGGGGCCAGCGTGTTCGCTACATATTTCCGTGGAATAGATCGACCGGACATATGCTCGTGGGCGGTCGCATGCGGGTTTGGCATAACCTTAGCGATCGTTCTGTTACTCTATCGAGATATGGGTGTAACAGCGGCCGCTTGGGGCATGTCCGGCGGGCTTCTGGGTCGAAGCGTCCTACTTAGTTCCGTCTATTGCCGTATGACGGATACACGTCCGACCCACGCTTGGCTACCGCAGCGCGGCGACCTATCTCGCCTTCGTACTATGGTTCGCGCGGCGATTTATCGAATGCGTGGTGGATATAATACCGCAAAAAAGGTGCGATAATGGCTAATGTGTGCAATGGTCCGTTCGCACGCCGCGAGTTGATCGCTGTGATTAACGATCATTGTTATCGGAGGCTTGGCGTACTGCCCGATCTGCAGGCTCCTCGAGGGTACAACGACAAAATCAACTGGCTGAAGATCTACGATCAGATGCACGAGCAGGTGACCTGCTGTAACAAGCTGCTCGTCCGTGCTTATGTCTCGAAGCGCGTCGGCGAGGATTGTTTGCTAAGGGTCTACCAGACGTTCCGGAGCGTCGAAGATATTGAAGTTAGAGTGTTGCCGGAACGTTACGTGCTGAAAGTCAATCATGATAGCGGATCGGTATATCCAGTCGAAGACAGCAGGGGTTTGGCTCGAGCAAAGAGGAAGCTTCGAAGAC
>DAOUHG010000060.1:0-6063 GCA_034428835.1 Dehalococcoidia bacterium | reverse complement strand
TCAACAACTCCTCAACCTCCGCCGCCAACTGCGCTTCCTTCTCTTTCATCCGTCTGTAACTCATCGCCCTGTGCTTCGATGCGTTAGCCCTGACCCTGGTGCCGTCCAGCGCCACATGACCCAGCTTCATCAGCCCCGATCGCCGGCACAGCACCAACACCTGCAGAAACAACCCCGACAACGTGGCCAGGTTGTCCTTGCGGAAGTCGCTAATCGTGCGGAAGTCCGGTGTGTTGTTCGCAGCCAACACCCGGAACGCTATGTCCTCGTGGAGACGCTGGGCAATCCGCCGTGAGGACGCCACCCCGACGCAGTAACCGTAGAGCAGCACCTTGACCATCATCCGCGGATGGTAGGGCGGTCCGCCTCTACTTTCCCGGTCGTACCGAGCCGTGATCTCAGACAGATCCAACTGGTCCACGACGTCAGACATGAAGTAGGCCAGATGGTCATCTGGCGACCACTCCTGCAACGCCGCTGGCAACAGCAACTGCTGGTCTGGATCATACGGACGGCAGGTCTTGCTCATCGGCGACTCCCCACACGCTATGCTCCCCATATCATACCCGCAACACCTCGCAAACGGTGTTACTCGGACAGACTCCTGTGCTGCGGTGCGCACGTCCGCGAGGGCCGCCGGGCCCTCGCCGGCGTCAACCATCCCGAGCGGACCGAGGAACGCATTCCCACAGGCGCGGTTAATTCTCCAGGCACGCCTGGCTCTCCGCCAGTCAAGCGAGCAGGCCGACAGGATCCGCGCTAGCCTGCGGTAGCGTCGATTCCCGCGTAAAGAACCTGGAGATCCTGGACCTCGGCGACAGCAAGGAATATGAGACGCTGAGGCACGTGGTCGGCAGAATACAGCAGACCTCCAATCCGGGCGAGATGGGCAACAGCTGGCTGTTCGGGCATCTCGAAAGTCCCATTCAGGGGGAGGGGAACGTCTTCGGGAGGCCGCCCGAGATCCCGACCTCCTGAAAGACGGCGCCCCCGTCTATGTCACTCTCATGAACGAAGGGGGGAGGAGTTCCTCTATCAGATCGGCAGGACAGAGGAGCCGTGCCGGGACGATCTGTCGCTGTATCAGAGGGGATTCAATCACAACGCTGGTGACCTGCGTGCCAGGGCTCATTCACGACCATCGCCCTGCGGTTGCCTGCAAACCGGTGGGAGTCAGTAAGACTGCCAGAGGACACCTTCATACCCTGCCCGTAGCGACCCGCCGCTCCCTGCTGCCTGTTACCTGAATTTGAAGAAACCGTCGGAAGCCCCCTCTTCGTTTGTATCCTCTGGCGGCGAACCTGCTATGAGTGCCCGGGTCCATGCCTCCAGTCTCTCCTCCTCGAGTGCGCCGACCCACCTGCCTTCGACTGCGCCATCCGTCCCGATGAAGAAAGTCACCGGCAGCCCGATCACTCCGTACTCCACCGTAACCTTGCCGTCGGGGTCCCGGCCGTTCGGGAAGGTGAGATCGAACTCCGTGACATAGTCGGCCGCATCCCGCTCAGTGTCCTGTATGTTGACCCCCACGAACAGGACCCCCTGGTCTCGGTACCTGCGCCACACCCTCTCAAATCCAGGGGACTCGGTCCGGCAGGGCGGGCACCATGAGGCCCAGAAGTTCATGATCAACGGACGACCGAGGTGTTCCTCAAGGACGAACTCCCCGCCATCCAGCAGGGCCATGGAGAAGGCCGGCGCCGGTTTGCCCACCCGGGTCTCCCCGCTACGGCTGGTCGCCGGACTCCTGCTTGCGAGTCCAAGGGCCAGCAGGACAAACAGCCCAACGACCATCGTGCCCAGAGCCGCTGTCCATAGTGCCTTCCTGTAGCTGCCCACCTCTTTGGTCAACCTCCCTCAGTGGGAAACGGGTCCTGCTCGCTGACCTGCGCCTGCGACTCGCGGATGGACAGTTCCCCAACGGTCTTGTCTCCCCAGAGGCTCTTGACGTAGGTGATCACCTCAACTGTCTCATCGTGGCCGAGGCGGTCCCCGAACGAGGGCATATCGCTCTTGAAGCCCGGATAGCGTGGGTCCTCCAAGAACCCGCCTCCCTCGCTGATTTTCCGGTACAGGAGGCCGTCCGCATGGTGCCAGGTGTGACCGTCGCCGTTACGTGGCGGAGGGTGAAGGGTGCCGTCGTCATTCCGCGACCTCCAGGTGGGCTGCCCCTCGCCGTTAGCGCCGTGGCAGACTGCGCAGTCCGAGGCGAACAGATCTCTGCCCCCGATATGGTGTGCTCCGCTGAATCGCCGTCAGTAACACTGCCGTCGCTCCCTGAAGTCGAGCAGGCGGTGAGCAGGACCGCCCCAGCGCCAGGAGGGCGATGGCGCTACGAAGGCAGTTAACAGCCTTCAAGCCGCCCCTGTCGGGCCTGCGCTGCGAGAGTGTCTGGGACTCGATGTAACCCTGGCTCAGCAGGTAGTCCACGGCTCGTCGCGCTCGAAGATGCCGTTCGCCCTCTGAATCTCCCGGACATAGCAGATGACCTTGTCCACCTCATCCGGGCCGACGCCGCCGAGAGGCGGCATCTCTCCGAACGACCAGTGGTGCTGCCACACTCCGTTTCTGACCGCGTTGTGGAAGCTCAGGTCCGGGTGATGCCCCGGGGCGTAGGTTCTGTGGAGTAAAGGGGGACCCTGTTCTGTGCCCGCGGCGCCCAGTCCGTGACAGCGAGAGCAGTTCGTATTGAAGAGATCCTCTCCCTCGCGGGCCGTGCCGGACATGGCGAGTGCGCCAGCCTGTGCTTCTCTTGCGCCGTTCGACTCCGTATCCTCGTAGTCTGGAGCGCTGGCTTCGCCGCACCCGATGAGGATAAACAGGATGAGCGCGGGTACTAGATTGTAGATAAAGAGCCTGGCTGCTGAGTTTGCTCTTAGGGGCATTGGGATTCCCTCTCTGCGGCTCAGGTGGGATTACATGCTTACCTTCTTCTCCCCGGACAGGTACGCTTCGGGTTCCCTGCTGAAGGCGATCCTGCATCCGGATCCGCAGAAGTAGTAGGTCTCGCCATCATGCTCGTGCGTCCCGCCCGGCGGCTTCCTGACGTCCACCTGCATGTCGCACACCGGGTCCGTTGCCCTCGAGCTTCCGCTCCTGTTGAATAGTGGCAGCCTCATGGAATACTCCTAGCCATCACCTCTTCGCATGTTCGCCGGTAACATCAGGGCCTGAATCGCTTCAATCTCAACGAGTTCATAATAACCGATACGGAGCTGAACGCCATCGCGCCCGCGGCCATCACCGGATTGAGGAATCCATGGTCTCCCAGTATAGGTCTGAGGGCGTCCGGCGTCCCTCCCGAGCCGATGTTTCACACGATCCCGGAGCCCAACCGGCATTTCCTGATCTAGCAACCTAAGCTCGGACGGTCTGCACATTGACCGGCAGCGCCGCCCGCGCTGTAGCCCGGCTGCGTCTGGGGGAAAGCGCAAGCAGTGTTCCAAACATCAATATTGGCCCGGAGGCCCACATCCACCATACCATCGGATTGATCAGCACCCGGAACACCGCCTGGCCCCCATCATTGAACTCGGACGGGACTATGTAAAAGTCCTCTATGGGCGTGCTGTGGACCGCGCCGACTGTGGACGCTATCCGGAAGGACGGGTACTCTGCCCTGAACGGCCCCATCACGCCGAGGTAATCTTCTCCCGCATAGACCTCGAAGCGTGCATAGGACTCCTCCCTGTCCGGGAAGGATGCGTGCTCTATGCCAGTGTAGGTGAAGGTGTACTCGCCCAGTGTTCGAGTATCGCCCACACTCATGACGAAGTTGCGCTGCACCGAGTAGAAGGAAGAGCCTATCGCACCGGCCGCAAGCATGATTATTGCGAGATGCACGACATATCCGCCGTATCTTGGACGGTTCGCCAGAAGCAGTCTTGCGAAAGCGGCGGGATACGCTTCACCGCGTCTGTGACGGGCCACGGTCCCCCTAACCCACTCCTGCAGTATGCCGGCCGTCACCAGAACGCAGGTCATGAAGGCGACGAGGGCAACCGGGCGGGTGATGTCTGCGGCGTACAGTCCGATTCCGGCGATAAGCGCGGTCGCAACTGGGAAGCGCATCATGAGCAGGATAGTGCGCGGTGCCGCCCTGCGCCACGGAAGCATCGGCCCGACACCCATGAGCATCACTATTATCAGAAGGGCTGGCCCATTGACCCGGTTGAAGAATGGCTGCCCTACCGTTACGACCGTATCGCTCGCCGCCTCCGAGAATATCGGGAAGATCGTCCCCCAAAGCGTAACGAAGGCCACCGTCAGGAACAGGACATTCTGTGCCAGGAACGCGCTCTCCCGCGAGAGCATGGACTCGAGGCTGCCGCGGCTCCTGAGAGAGTCCGATTTCCAGACGAAGATCGCAATCGACGCGACGAGCGTAACGGCCATGAACGCCAGGAACAGCCATCCCATCGTGGACTGTGCGAAAGAGTGTACTGAGGGTACGGGCCCGCCCCGATTGATGAACATTCCAAGCTGGGCGAGGGTGAAGGCGACGATGATTATGACCATGTTCCACATTCGGAACATGCCGCGCCGTTTCTGTACCATGATCGAGTGTACGAAGGCGGTCATCGCAAGCCAGGGCATCAGCGCCGAGTTCTCAACCGGGTCCCACGCCCAGTACCCGCCCCAGCCCAGTATCGTGTAGGCCCACCAGGAGCCGAGCAGCAGACCGACCGTGAGTACCAGCCAGGACACCATTCCCCAGAGCCGGCCAAGGTCAACCCACTCGTCGTTGCCACCCTTGTTGGCGAGCATCGCGCCCATGGCGATGGAAAACGGAACCGCGACCAACACCAGGCCAGCCATCTGAGTGGGCGGGTGAATGAACATGCCGAAATGCACCAGCAGCGGGTTGATGCCATCCCCGTCGAGGGGAGCGACCGCGAGACGCGCGAGTGGGTTGGCCAGAAACACCATCACGCCGATCAGGAACGCCAGCACCAGCGCCATAATCCCCACTGCGTACGGGGACGTGTACGGCAGATTCTTGCGGATGGACGCAATCGCCACGACCGCAACGAGAGAAAATATGATCGCGAGATACAGCATGGAGCCGGCGTTGCCGGCGTAGAAGGCCACCCAGGTGTATTCTCTCGGCATGGCCAGACTGCTGTTCTCTGCAACGTATCGCACCGAGAAGTCGTTCGTGACGAACGCGTAGATCAGCGCGCCCGTCGCCACAAGGAGCAGCGGCGGTATGCTGTACGCTCCGAAACGGCCGCTGACCAACAGTTCCGACGATCGACTGGCGACGCCAATGAACGATGCCAGCGCGGCGTAGATCGATGCGACAAGCGCGAGGGCCAGCGCGATTTGCCCTGCTTCTACGATCATATCGCTTTCCCCTTCCGCTCTCTGCCCCATGAGCCATGAGTCAGGCAGTCTTGGGTAATTCCCCCCTATTTTGACCTGACGCCGCATACGTGTCGATGGTATAACTGACTGGGCAGCCCCGGCGCAACCACAGTCGTCGGGTCATTATGAGCGTATGTACTACACGGGAAGAGCAGCCTACTCCTGTCCAAGGCCAATTCGGCCGCGCAAGACGTTTTTCTTCGGCGTCCTGACGACTCTCCTGAGCATCACGGTTCTGCGATGGTCTGTGTCCGCGCGGTATTCACCCTCTGTGACAGGGAAAATCTGCAAGAGCTGAACGCGTCCCCGGGGGAGTCCGTCTCAGGTGGACGAAGGTTCTTATGGTTCGCTACCCCAAGCCCCGCTCCAGGTCGAGTACCGAACGGAAGTCGTAGTAGCTTCCCTGGGAACGGAGGCTGCCTTTGAACCCGTTCGTCAGGCCACGGGTTCCACTTAGTGACTATCTCAAAACGTTGGTAAGTGTTCAATACTTCGGATAATCTGTAACCAGAGCCAAGTCGAGGTGGAGAACTGATTATGTCCAGACAAGATGTGCTTGATACGATCTGGGAAGCGCCGGATGACCTCTGGGAGGAGATTGAGCCTGTGATTGGAGAACTCGATCCCCCAAAGGCGACCGGACGCAAGAGAGAAGACCCCCGTGGAATGCTCAACGCAATCATCTTTCGGATGCGC
>DAOUHG010000059.1:0-3939 GCA_034428835.1 Dehalococcoidia bacterium | reverse complement strand
CGCACGACCGGCCTCACCAGGACCTCAAACCCCAGTCGTCTGCCCGATTCCCAGTCTAACGGCATGGCCTTGGTCTGGATGGACTCTTTGGGCAACACGAGTGTTTGCAGAGGATCTGCGAAACTGGCCGCAGAGTCAATCAGCCGATCCGCGCTCACCTGAGCATAGCCGTACAGTACGCCACGCAAGACCCCACTTTGACGCGGTGAGAGCAGGCGGAACGGTTTTGGCGAGATCCCTCCAAATGTCTCCATCAAAAGGCAGTGCATGGCAAATCCTTCATCGAAAAGGTTGCGACTGATGAGTTGACGAGACCCTGACCATCGTTGAAACGACTTGAGATCGACGTCAATTCGGACCATGTGGATCGCGCTATCGGGGACAGTCAGTCTTGAAGTCCCTGGAGGGGTTGAGGCTGCCATCTCCAGTCACATCTCTTCCACGCCACCACAACAGGGTTGCGGGAACCTGGAGCGCGGAACTGATCCCTCACATACCCTCCGGCCCCCACCGTGCAGCCCAGATACCCAGTTGCGCTCGTCGGTCAACAGGTAGGTCTGGTAGTCGAGGACACCCGGGCAGCCTTCGCCATCTGGCCAAGAAACCCTGACCGACTCGGGTGCGTCTTCTGTCGAAGCCAAAGGGGTCGAAACCAGAGCGGACATTACCGTACTGCCATCTACGAACGGCCCCGCTATGGGTGTGGATGGGAGACAGGGCTTGCGTCCTATGAATAAGGGTCGCGCTGGCTCGTACAGTGCCTCCGTAAGCCTCTCCAGTGTGGGCGGCTCGTCATCGGGCTCCAGCCGCAGAGCAACTGTAACGCACATATCTGCAAAGTAATCGCGATAGCGGAGATGCGATGAGTCGTAGGTCGCCGCGCCTCCAGTACGTCCCTGTGGAACCCCATGAGTTGTCCAACCACGGTCGTTCGCGCGGAGTTGCGCAGTTTGAAAGTCCCGAAGGCGAGTACCTCCGGCCGGTTCCCGGTCGATCCGTGCGGCCATCACAAGACGATCCTGTAGCCGCTGATGTGCCTCGCGGTCCACCCTGCGAAGTCCAAGAGCGTTGGCAAAAAGGCCAGTAAGCATCGACAGCGCGGGAAACGATCTAGTAACTCCCAGGTTGTCTATGGTCTCTCCCCCGAAAGACATCAGGGGGGACTCCAGATTAACAATGAGATGTCTCATGGGTCAGACGGCATGCGCCATCAGTACGGTCTCAGATGCCCAGTCCGCAAGGGCGTCAAGGCTAAGGGATTCGGCGGCAGGTAGATGCACGGATTCCACGGACACCAGTCGGCGTGCTTCATGGACACCGTATGCGGAATCCAGCTTCACAAGATGATCCGAGAGTGCCCGCGTGGCCGCATCCAACTGGGCTGGAACAGGCTTGCGGAACGCGGCGGCCAAGCTCCTCGGTTGACGGTGCCCCGCCTCCACAAGCAAGAGATCGGCGTACGTATACGGGGCCGTAGAGCCAAGCTTGGCCCCCGGGGACACCGTTGCGATGAGATGTATCAGGTGTTTGACAACCCGAGCTGCTAGAGCCCTGTCGGCGGCCTCCCAGTCTGCGGATCCGCAACCTTCAAGATTTGAAACCAACCCGGGGACATCCACCACCACATACCCATAAAAGAGGCCTGCTGTCAATTCGGTGTCGCCTATGTGGGCTGCCCCTGAGCCCTCACCATCTCACTGCAGGTCGTCCACCACCGAGAAGTAGTCACTTTCGCTCTCCTCCTCGTGCACCGTAAAAGCGTGGGCGACGTGTACCGCAGCATCAATGTTCGCACCGGGATCAGAAGTGACCATTCGCCCGAACAAAGCGCCTTCCAGACCAGCCGGAAGTCGGGCTGAATCCAGGAGGGCCCTGAAGTTGTTGCCCATACCCCGCCGGGCACTGAACAGAGCGGCTGCCGAATCCGCAGCGGCCCTGGTGTCATCGGGGAACTGAGCGCAGATCGAGGCAGCCAGCTCGTGCAGGTGCTCAACTTCAGGGAGTCCCAGCAGCAGGGGTTGACGACCCCTTTCGGTTGTGCCGCTGTCGCCATACACGCCAATGTGGAAGGCTTCTTCCACAGCGTCGAGAACGTCCTCTCGGAAGTCGTCTGAGTCGCGGAGGGGCTGGATCACTCTCCGGTCAACTATATTTCGCGATCGCAAAGCCGAGGTTGCGCCATCAATCGCGCGCAAGGAGAACTCATCATCTGCCACGCGCCAGTGGCGCTTAAGACACTGCGACGATATGCGGGTACGCAGCGCGCCTCCATAGGGTTCACAGCAGTTCGCCAATTAGTAGGTAGTAGGTGTTAACGGTCGTGTATAGAGTCGGAGAGCACCGAGTCCTGCGCTGCGGTACAATTGTTCTATGGCTAACACACCACGGGTTAACAGTACCAGACGCCGCGACGACCATGTTTGAACCGGCCCCCGGGCGGGAGGTCCAGGCATTCAGCTTCGCGCTCGATCCGACCCCGGAGCAGGAGGCGTCGGTCAGACGGCACTTCGGTGCGCGACGCTATGCCTACAACTGGACTGTGGCAGAGATCAGGCGCGAGTTGAGGCTCCACCGCGAGTGCGGCGTTTCGTTCGGTCCACCGAGCCTTGCCCGTCTGAGAAAGCGCTGGAACCGCAACAAGCACCGACTGGCGGTGGACCCCGACGGCAACCCTTGGTGGCAGGAGGTCTCCAAGGAGGCGTTCTCCAACGGCATAGCTGACGCCGTGACCGCCTACTGGAACTGGCAGAGGCACCGCTCAGACGGTACCCGTAGGTTCGGGTTCCCGCGTTTCAGACGAAAGGGACGGGACACCGACCGCTACAGGGTCAGCACCGGATCGTTCGGGCTGGCCGACCGCCGACACGTGAGGCTGCCACGTATAGGCAGGGTGCGGGTCCATGAGAACACCCGCAGGCTGCACAGGCTGCTCGAGCTCGACAGGGCCAGAGTACTGAACGTGACCGTGAGGCGCAGAGGCAGGAGGCTGCTGGCGATATTCGGGGTAGAGCTGGTGCGGCCGCAGTCGAACGTGAAGCCAACCGAACCGGAGTCCGTGGTCGGAGTGGACGCGGGTGTGCGACGCCTGGCGACCGTGGCCAATCCCAACGGCAGCGTCATTGAGCGGGTGGAGAACCCGCGGGCACTGGACCGGAACCTCGCGCAACTGAGGCGCCTCCACCGTGCACGTTCGCGGTGTGTGCGTGGCTCGGTGCGGTACAGGCGTAGGACAGAGGCCCTATCAGTCCTTAACGCCAGGATAGCCAACCAGCGCGTTCACGCGATGGCGGTACTGACCACCAGGCTTGCCAAGACCCACGGCACCGTGGTGGTCGAGTCGCTTTATGTATCGCCCATGCTTAGGCAGAAACATGTCGGGGGCGCAAGACGCCGGAGGCGAAACCTCGCAGACGCCGGCATGGCGGAGCTGCGCCGTCAGCTCGGTTACAAGTGTGCCTGGTATGGATCGGTGGTGGTCGAGTCCGACACCATGTACCCGTCGTCGCGGCTATGCCATGTGTGTGGAGAGAGAAACGATCCCGGGTGGCGCGAGACCTGGAGCTGTGCGGGTTGCGGCAGCCGCCATAACCGGGACGACAATGCCGCGATCAATCTCGCCCGCTATTCCGAGGGTGACGTGGGCACAGTTGGTGCCCTCGATAAGCGTGGAGCCGAGCATAAGCCCCGGGACTTCCGGGCCGCTGGCCGTGAAACGACGAAGGTGTGTTCGGGTCTCACAGGAGAGACACAGCCCGGACATGCCAACCCCGTGAGGGGTGCCGAAACATGTGGTTGTCATTAGTGACAACCTTTTTGGCAACGGCATTCGCTTCGCCAAGCCGCTATCGTCTTGGTTCAGCAGAGCTGCCGGGTACGAGTGCAACGTGTGAATCTGCAGGAATCTTGGTGTGGGCATCGCTGGACTCCAAACCTGCAATC
>DAOUHG010000058.1:0-8965 GCA_034428835.1 Dehalococcoidia bacterium | reverse complement strand
AGCCCGGGATTGTCCGTCAGGTCCGTCCAGGTATCGCCCCCGTCGAGGCTCCGGTATATCCGGCTGTCCGGCCCGCCGCTGTACGAGTTCCAGTAGCTGCGCCGAGAGTCCCACGTCGTCGCGTACATGACTCGCGGATTGGTCGGGTCCATCCATATATCATATCGTTCGATCCGGCGTTCTCGCTGCGGAACAGGACTCGCTCCCAGGACCGTCCGCCGTCGTCCGACCTGAACACGCCCTTCTCCGTGTCCGGGCCCTCCAGGTGTCCGAGCACCGAGGCATAGACGAGGTCAGGATTGTTCGGGTGTATTCGGAGCCGCGCGATGTACCGCGTCTTCTCCAGCCCCACGTTCACCCACGACCTTCCCGCGTCCGTGGACCTGTACATCCCGTCCGCGCGGGAGGTCCAATGCAGCCTCGGGACCGCGGTGCACGACTCGCCCATGCCTGCATAGACTACGTTGGGGTCGGACTCGGATACCGCGATAGACCCCACCGCGGAGGTCTTGAAGTACCCGTCGGACACGTTTTCCCAGTAGGCGCCGCCGTCGTTGGTCTTCCACACCCCTCCGGCGCACCCGAAGATGGCCTCCGGCACGTCGGGAAATGTGACGACGAATCCTTCACCTTCCTCTTCGTCTGGAGTCAGGTTACACGGATATGCGTATCTCATTCCCCATCCCGACTTGCAACAGTGCCCCGTACTGATACCAATGGGAATTATATACCTAACTAAGCGCCCACCAAACTCATTTTTCATTCCCCCGAATCTCGCTCATCGCCACCTGACACTCACACTGAATCCGGCGTTTATCAAAGCCTCCACCGGATTAGCCGAATCACTTGCCTTCTTCACAACAGCAATCAACTCCTCAGACGCCTTCTTTTGCGCCTCGTCCGCAGATTGAGCGTCCACCGGGCCTTGCTTATCAAACTGAACGTAGTAACCCAATTTACGTGTCACCTCTAAGATTAGTTCCTCTTATAGTGGATTCTGGTGTGGGTTCGCCACAGGCGACGTTCAGTGTAATCAACGAGACAATGGCGATAAGCAGAATTTTCAGAGAAGCCCCCTTGCGGCAAAGATGTTGGCTTCCCTAGCAAAGTCGCCGTGTCTAGTGAACCTCAAGGGGGCACGAGGCCCCCATCCACGCCGATTCACGCGGCACGGCAATGGATAGAGCACCTCTACGCCAAGGAGGAGGTTGTGGGTTCGAGTCCCACCGGGGACTTTATTTTCTAGCGGGTCTATCCATTTGAGCTTTTTCAATTTTTCTTCTCTCCCCTCCCCCATTTATGGGAAAAACAAGTTTGGGGGTATAAGAAATGTGTTTTCCCGTGTTTACTTTCGTATATAAGTCCCTTAGGAAAGTGTCGGAGAATGGTACAAGCTAGCCTTATCCTGATCAAAGGAGGGCCAACTCGTGAGAACCTGTCCCGAATTGGTAGGCGGCCTCTGCGAAGGTTTCCCTCCCACCCCTGGATTCCGGCTTTCGCCGGAATGACGAGAGGGCTGCGCCTACTAATCTGGGACAGCATCAGGTTGGCTTGGTTCCGTTTGCTTCAATGGCTTGGAAATTGCAGGCCAAGTATGTGCGGAGCCTTTATGTCGTCCAAGCAAACTGACCAGTCGGCTTTCTTGCCTTGACAGGGCTTCCCCTAGTACATAATGAGGTGCGTCGGGACCAGTCGTTGCTCCACTGGGTCCACAGCTAGGGCCAGACCCTCCAGGGTGTAAGCTCCCAGCAGGGCTGGGGCATCGTCTTCTCCAAAGACCACCAGAGTCGCCACGCTCTCGCCGTCGACGGATGCACGGGCTTCTCCGTAGTCCAGCTCAATCCGCCGTCCATCGGCCAGTAGAAACCTGCGCTTGCCCATCGGCGTGACACCTATCTCCCGCAGCAGACTGCCGGGCAGTGTAGTGTAGGCGGCGCCTGTATCCACCGTGGCTTCTACGTCTCGGGTCTCACGGCCGTCCATACTGGAAATTCGCAACGGCCAGCTAAATGTTCCCACAGTAGAACCTCTCTTCGTGGCTGGCACGTCGGAGCCGGCTACGCCCCCGCTGCCACTCCCTGGTCGACTGCGCTGGCGCGAGATTTCTTCGTAGCGTTCGGGAAGAATGTGCTCAGCACTCTTTCGACAATGCCCCGTGCGTCCAGTTGCAGCCGTTGTCGCTGGTCGGCAGCAGTGCCGTGCTCGATGAAGAAGTCCGGCATACCGATACGGTGGACCACTACGTCGTTCACGCCAGCATCGGCGAGCGCTTCCAGCACCGCCGAGCCGAACCCTCCGGCTATCACGTTCTCTTCCACCGTGACAATCCGGGGGACGCTGCGAACGGTGTCCAGGAGCAGCTCGATGTCGAGCGGCTTCACGAAGACCGGGTTCACCACCCCGCAGTCGATGCCGTACTCGGCAAGTATTTCCGCCGCCTCCTCGGCTGCGTTGTTAGCCTTGCCCAGACCGAAGATCACGACGTCGCGGCCCTCCCGGACCACGTAGCCTTTGCCGAGAGGCAGCTCCTTGAGGTCGCTGTCGAGGGGTACCCCGACGGCGGCTCCCCGCGCGATACGTATGGCGAAAGGTCCCCGGTGCTTGTAGGACGTATATACCAGGTGCTGGAGCTCGTTCTCGTTCGACGGCGCTGCCACGACCGCGTTGGGCAGACACCGCAGGTACGTGATGTCGAACGCGCCGTGGTGTGTCTTGCCGTCCTCGCCGACGATGCCCGCCCGGTCGGCGATTAGCGTCACCGGCAGGTTCTGAAGACAGACGTCGTGGACTATCTGGTCGAACGCACGTTGCAGGAACGTCGAGTAGATCGATACGAAGGGGTTGAGTCCCGCGGAAGCCATTCCCGCCGCCATGCTGACCGCGTGCTGCTCCGCGATGCCCACGTCGAATACCCTCTCAGGGAACTCGCGCTGGACTCCGACCAGGCCTGTGCCCTCGAGCATAGCCGCACTGATGCCGACGACGGACTCGTCCTCCTGCATGATGCGCGTGATCGTCTGGGCGAACACGCTCGAGTACGTGGGCGCTCCCGAGGCGTCTCCCAGCGGAGAGCTCGGCTGATGGAACCTGACCGGGTCGTCCTCGGCGGGCTCGTAGCCGTGACCCTTGTGCGTCACCACGTGCACCAGCGGAACAAGTCCGGTGGGCGTTCTGGCCTGTTTGAGTGTCTGTTCAAGCTGCTTGAAGTCGTGTCCGTCGATGGGGCCGAGATACTGGAACCCCATCTCAGTCCAGAACATCGTGGGTACTATGAAACCGGCCAGCGCCGTGTTGAACCTCTTGACCAGCCCGTACATCAGCTCGCCCGTGGGCATCCTCTTGGAGAGCGCCTTCATCCGCTCGATCATCGACTGGTACTCGGGATGGGTGATGAGACGCTTGCGCCAGTTCGTCAGAAAGCCGATGTTCTCGGAAATGGACATCCCGTTGTCGTTGAGGATGACGATGAGCTTCTCAGGGTTGAGGTGCACGATGTTGTTGAGCGCCTCGAAGCTGGAACCGGAGGTCATCGCTCCGTCTCCCACCACAGCGATGGTCCAGGAGTCCAGCTTCCGGTTCTCCGCGCCCTCCGCGATGCCGAGAGCGATCGATAGACCGGTGCCTGCGTGGCCCGCGGCGAGCGTGTCGTGCAGGCTCTCGCTGGGTTCCCCGAACCCGGATAGGCCGCCCTCCAGCCGGATGTCCTTGAACTCGTCCCGGCGGCCCGTTACCAGTTTGTGAGTGTAGAGCTGGTTGGTCGTATCCCAGACTATACGGTCTGTGGGACTGTCGAAAATGCGGTGCAGGGCCAGTGTGAGCTCGACCACACCCAGGTTAGATGCCAAGTGACCCCCGCGCTCCGTTATCACGGAGATGATGGTGTCTCGCGCATCTTGCGCGACCTGGGCCAGCTCTTCGTGGGTCAGCTCTCTGAGGTCGCCCGGTTCATCGATCTGGTCCAGGAGATGGGGGGCCATGGAATATCTCCTTGCGAAGTATCGGTTGCGACATTGTATCATTGTTTAGACAAAGACACATTGTAAGCGGTAGTTTCAACGTAGGACACAGACAATAACCTGTCAAGGCGTAGGTAAGATCCGAGCCTCTACCAGTCTTGCAAGTGTGGCAGTTCAGCCATCTTCACGCGCTGGCGAATATCTCGTTGGCAATGTCCATCGCACCCCTGGCAAACGGTATCCCCGCGTATAGCGTCATGTGGCCGAAAACTTCGATGATCTGGTCCTGCGTCAACCCGATGTTAAGTGCGCCCCGAATGTGGCTACGCAGAGGTCCCTCGCGACCCAACGCCGCCAAGCACGTCATGGTGCAGAGACAGCGGCTGGTGAGATCAAGCCCGGGTCGAGTCCAGGTCGCACCCCAGTAGTATTCGCCAGTGATTCGGCCCAGCTCCCTCTCAGCTTCCGTCTGCTGGGTCGGCCGCGCCCCTGAAGTGTCTCCCATGTAGCTTCGCCGGAGCTCCTCGCCTCGCTGGAACAGGCTGTCGGGATCTTCGCCAGCATCGTGGATACGGGACGGAGTAAAGTCTATCCCTCGCTCCTCGAAGACCTCTTTGCACAGCGTCAGCGCCTGGATGCCCGCCGGCGCTCCACCGTACCAGGTGTCGTGAATGATCAACTCCACGACCTGCTCCGGCGTCAGTCCTACGTTCAGCGCGTTGCCCAGATGCCGTTTCAGCTGTACTTCGCGGTTCATGACTATGAGGCACGACAGGGTGATCATCTCCCTCTGCACCGGCGTCAACGCGGGCCGCTTCCAGATGGTGCCGAACAGCGCCTCGCCAAGTATCCGTTCCAGGTCCGGCGCAATGTCCCACGCTCCCGGTGACGACCCGCCGGAGATTTGTCCGCCGCCAAACATCCTCCGCGTCTCCTGTCCGCGTTCGTAGCGGTCGTCCAGTTCACTCATAGCGTGCCTCCATGGTGTGTGTGCCCGGATTCCAAACGCTGCCAGTGTACGAGGGCATCCTGGCGGGCGCAATCGTTCCAGCCGGGCCGACCGGCACGTTTCGTCAGCACGACGAGCGCCGGTGGACAAGTTGGGAAGAGGCCTCAGTCAACGACTCTGCTAAACGCAGTTGCCAGTCTCGCCCCGACTTCCCTGAGCTGCTCGACGGATGCGCTGCTGAAGGCGAGCCTGAGATACCTGTCCTGGGCCTCTTCCGGGTCGTGGAAGAACGTCGAACCGCCCGCTAGTATGAGTCCCTCTTCAGCAGCCGCAGCCCTCACCTCAGACGCGGGCGCGCCGATGCACTCCAGCCACAGGAAGAACCCTCCCGTGGGGCGGATGAACCTGACATATGAGCCGCAGTGTTCTTCGAGAGACTCGCACAGAGTCCGGCACTTGAGCGCGTACAGTTCGCGCATCTCCTCCACATGGGATTCGAGATGGTCGGATTCCAGATAGCGCGCCATCGCCCTGATCAGTATGGGGCTGCCTCCCATGTCGTACCTGACTTTGGTCAGCGCCTTAATGAACCTGTTCCTGGCCTGTACCCAGCCAATTCGCAGGCCGGTGGCGGCTACCTTGCTGAAAGTGCCGATTCGCATTACTCCATAGCCATCGGACAGTGCGTACATCGAAGGAGGAGGGCTATCGAAGTAGAGCTCACTGTAAGTGCCGTCTTCAACGACCAGAACGCGGTGGCGGGCGCAGAGTTCAAGCAGCGCCCTGCGGCGAGCTTCAGACATCGTGACACCGGTCGGATTGTGGTAGTCAGGGATCGTATAGACCATCTTGACCGTCTTTCCGGCCGCCTCTGACTCCGCCATGACAGCCGCTACGGCCTCGAGCGAGATGCCATCATCGTCGATGGGGACCTCAATGACCTCAGCCAGGCAGGACTGAATTGTCTCGACAAAACCGGCAAAGCTCGGGCCCTCGACTATCACCACGTCACCCGCACGGATGAATGTCCTGGCAATGTTGTCCATCGCCGCGGAACCACCGTTATGAATAATGAAGTTGCCCGTGTCCAGGTCGAGGCCTTCGATTCGGTTCTGGCGGTTGGCCAATCCCTCCCTCAAGCCCTCGAATCCCATCCAGCCGCCGTAGACCATGGCGTCGTCGGCCTCTTCGTCCAGAACGGCGTTCAGCGCACTCCTGAACTGCTCGGAAGGGATCGTGGGCGCGTCGGGAATGCCGCCTCCCAGCGGGATGAGATCGGGATGCTCCGACGGCAGGGTCCAGGCCCATTCTCCATCGGACGGGTCGCCAACACCCGCCATGAGCGCCACCTCGGACGCAAGCTCCCTTAACGGCGCACCCTCCCAGGCTGCCCGCGATATTTCCCTTTGATCCATGTTCATCCCACTGTTAATGGTTCGGAGACCGCAACTAACCTGCCGGTACGGAAATTGTAACCGAACATGCCCAAGGCTGACAGCGGTGCGGCTCGGCCGGAGGGTCCCACAACCGAGAGCTCCGCGCGCCTTATCAGCGTCCTGATGTCCTCGACCGCGACCGCGAACGCAGCGCGATCAGTGGTGCCGACGACGGTCCGCGCTGTGGGGAAACATCCCACTGCCGATTTCGACGTACCGGGCCTAGTTCGTCTTATGAGCTTTATGTAAAGTCGACCCCATTTTCAGCTCTTGACCTATTGCGGTGCTGGAATGGGCGAACCCACGCCAGCCAGTCTCGGTCTTTCGACAACAAGTGGACGGCCAGTACCACGATGACAGGAATGACTTGGGAATGAAACCTGCTCGTGCCAAAAAACGCCATGTGGAACATTGTCCAGTAAACGACGAGCACAGGGAAGAGATTGGCGGGAAAGCTGAGCCAATACCGTAGCGGCCTGACCAAGACCGCCCCTGCCGCCATGAGAGCGATCGCTGCCCAGTACAATTGGGTAAACCACTTTAGAGCGGGAATCCCGTGTTGAAACTGGTCTTGGAAAATAGACATGTTGATGGCACGGGCAAAGGTTACCCAGTCGGCATCACTGGCCCACAAGAGGAGGATTGGGCGCACGTACACACCAATCCCGAGACAGAGACCCAAGAGGACAGCGTTCTGGACGCGGGGTGCGCAAACAGCCCAATATGTTAAGACCAAGGCACACAGCACGAAGACTGTGTGCAGAGCTTCCATTCGGAGCACAGCAGTATAGCCGAAGATATGGCTGGGCAGTAGTGCAATCAGCAATGCGGCGGCAAGGGAGAGTCTGATCGATAGTACGGTGCGGGCCAGCATGTATGTCAGCCCTACGGTGACCGTCCCAAGGAGCGCGTTAGCAATGCCTCCCACTATCCAAGAGCGTCCGAATACCAAATAAACGCCGGCTAGAAACCCAGGATACCCGACGGGCCTAAAAGCAGTTGGAGTCCCATCTTTGGAGACATACTCCTTGTCACTGGCCAGAGACCACGCCAATCTGTCGTATACAGAGGCTTCATTCACAGGCGTGGTCTGAGATACCAATACCCAAACCACTCTTATGACTAAAGCAAGCCCGACAATTAGAGCCAGCCAAATGAATGCGTTGGTCTCTCGTGGCCGTATGATCCCCCAAAAGCGAAGAATACGCTCTTTCAATGGACCTCCTAAATCATCTGCATTGAGGCGTACCAGTTTGGTTCGCGCATTGAGCTTAATGTAGAGTAGTTGTCGTCCTTTCAGTCAAAGACTGCATGGCTGTGCGCCCAAGTGCGCGTCGCCGAGATCTTACTGTTTCTCTAGGCTGCCCGTTTGAACCCTGGTACTAGAATGTTCAATGTTCGACCTAGAAGCCCTCACATGGCATTCGTCGCAGTGTGGGTGGTAGTCATCGCCACTCTGACTGTCATGGCAATTATATGGTCCCTGTCGCCACCAGTGGGACGAGACTCAAGCGCCTTCGCCTACGTGGGCGAAGGAATACTAGCGGGTGAGGTTCCATACCTGGACCGCTGGGACCACAAGGGCCCTGTCACTTACGTCATCTACGCACTGGGCCTGCTTGCTCCTGGGTGGTGGGGTCTATGGACCGTCAACCTGATGTTCCTATTTGGTTCAGCATGGTTCGCCTTCAGGATCGTAGACCGTCAATTTGGTACTACCGCGGCGCTCTTCTCTGTCGCAACACTCCTGATCTACGTGATGATGCTTGGGAACAGGCTCGGACTCACGGAACACTACGCTCTGCTCTTCCAATTCCTCACGCTATTCCTGTTTATGCGAGCCGAAAAGAGCGACGGGCCACAGGTCTGGGAGTGTATTGCGATCGGTGCACTTGGAGCACTCAGTTTCCTCCTGCGCGCCAATCTCATCAGTATATGGCTTGCAATCGGTATCTTCTGGATCGTCAAGTGGGCAGGCCAGATCGAGGATCTTATGGTCAGGGACCGGCGGGTTACTGGTGCTTGCCGCGGTGTCCATTGCTTTTCTATCACTGGGGGCGTGGACTGAGTTCTGGGATGCCACCATTATCTACAACTTCGTATACTCTGATGCCCCTTTTTCGGATCGAATACGGGCAGCGATGTTGCTGGTGTGGCACCTATCGCCAATGGTGTCGCTGCTTGGGATCGCCTGGTGTATCGGCATTTGGTGTCTCGTAATTGATTAGCGGCGTCGGAGGTGGGATTGCGATAGGCAGATCAGGTTTTTATACTCTGGCTATGTGTATCGACAAATACCTCCCTTCCTGTCAACACGACGAGCTGATCGCCCTGGTCAGCCGACAGCAAGATCAGGTTGCGCGTCTTACGGCGACGATCAAAGAGTTGCGTAAGGAACTCGCCGAGGCCAAGCGAGCGGGAAAGCGCCAGGCAGCCCCGTTCTCCAAGGGTGGACGGACCGACAAGCCCAGACGTCCGGGTCGAAAGCCTGGCATGGGGAACTTCAGCTACCGCAAGCCACCCTCTGCAGATGAGGTCACCGAGCCGCCAGTGGATGTGTCGGTGGCCGACGACAACTGTCCCGGATGTGGAGGAGTGCTCGAGCAGGAGGGAGTGGATGTTGC
>DAOUHG010000057.1:0-32087 GCA_034428835.1 Dehalococcoidia bacterium | reverse complement strand
TCCCGCGAAAGCGGGAATCCAGGCGCCTTTGGAAGCAGACATCGCCTCCATTCTGGGTTCCAGCCTGCGCCAGAGTGACGAAACTGGGTTGTTGAGCTGCCTGATAATCAAATGTCAACACTGCCTAGTACTCTGCCCAGTTTTAGAGCGTGCCTACCATCATGGGAAGCTCCATCAGCGTCTCAATACGCGGGCAGTCCCGATAGCCGGTGTGATTGCGGTCCCTGTCGAGAAGAACAGGTTGAATCCCAACGTTCCTTGCGCCATCGACGTCGGACGACAACTGATCGCCTACGTGGACCGCGTCCATGGCATCAACTCCGGCTCTTCGAAGAGCTTCGTGAAAGATTGGAGGATGAGGCTTCTCAACTCCCACTTCACCAGACGTGACTGCCAAGTCCAGGCATGGTGTCAGTCCCATGTTTTCAGCCAGCTCATTTCCCGGCACGTTCATGTTGGATATCAGTCCCAGCGTAAACCCCTGCTGCTTCAGGAGGTCCAGCGCCGGCAGTACGTCGTCGAACCGCTCCATCTGGTAAGGGATCTGGCTGACCGCCCTCCATATGTCGTCTGCCTGCCGCACTGAGACATCGACGCCGCAGCCTCTCAGTACCCGACGCTCGTACTCTGCGAAGAATTCGTCTCTTTGGTCGGAGTCCAGGAGACGGACTGGTTTCACCGCGTTCTGCTTGGACATGAACGCGTCAGCGAACGCATAGCCACGCAGTATCCCTTCTGTAGTAACCTCGATTCCGAACTTCGCGCACGCTTGGGACTGGATCTGAAACCGGTCGGGTTGAAAACCGGCGAGTGTCCCGTAAAGGTCAAAGAAAATGGCCTGAATCATAGTCGTCGTATAATAGCACAGCGTTCTCAATCGTCAGGTGATACCTTGTAGGGCATATGCAGGCAGGCAAACTCCCCATAGACGTACTAGGTCGTCTGCTGGGCCGGATCAACCTAAACGACCCGCGCGTCGTCCTTGGTCCGCGGCCAGGAGAGGATGCCGCGCTGTTAGACTTTGGCGATCGCTATCTTGTGGCGAAAACTGACCCCATAACGTTTGCGACCGACCTCATTGGCTGGTACATGGTTAACGTCAATGCCAACGACATTGCGGTCATGGGGGCGACGCCCAAGTGGCTTCTTGCAACTATTCTGCTACCTGAGGGCACCACGGAGGACGAGGTGTCCCAGATTTTCGATCAACTCAACCGAGCCTGCGTGGATCTCGACATCTCACTTGTCGGCGGACACACTGAGATCACTTATGGCCTTGATAGGCCGATCGCGGTCGGCGCAATGTTGGGAGAGGTCCGAAGGGAGGACGCAATACTAAGCTCAGGCGTTCGTCCGGGTGACGCACTTCTGCTGACCAAGGGAATCGCTATCGAGGGGACTTCCATTCTTGCGAGAGAGGCCGAGAGTAGTCTCAGCGAGGCAGGGATCAGCCCGGGATTAGTCGAGAAGGCCGGAGCGGCATTGTTCGAGCCAGGTATCAGTGTTGTCCGTGATGCAAGAATTGCCCGCAATGCCGGTGAAGTACACGCCATGCACGATCCCACCGAGGGTGGCCTGTCCGGGGGGCTATACGAGCTGGCGGCCGCCTCCGGGGTAGGCCTGGAAATCGACTTCGAGTCGATCCCGGTGCTGTCTGAATGCGCCGTCATTTGCGAGGCGCTAGACCTGGATCCACTGGGACTGCTTGGGTCTGGCGCACTCCTTGCTGCTGTCTCTCCTCTGGATGCTCGCGCGATAACCGAGGCGCTGAGCGCTGAGGGAATTCCAGCGTCTGTCATAGGGACTGCTACTGACGGTCACCAAGACGTTAAGCTAACCACAACGGTAACAACGTTCGACTTCCCCAGATTTCCACGTGACGAAATCGCCAGGTTCTTTGCCAACTGATAGCCAGGATAGGATCCAAGCGGAGGACGCGGAGCTCAGGTCGACCACTTCCACCCTTGGTTGAATGATATGATAGCGTTGCTATAAATATCATGATGCTCATTGAGCGAACCAAACGCATTTACCACTTAGCTACGGGTCACAGGAGACGTACATGAAAGTAGTCGTAACCGGCCTCTTCGGCGACGGATTCGAGAGTAGCCTGGAGAGTGAGTTTTCCGGCGTCGACTTTGTCTTCGTGACTTCTGAAGAGGATCAGGCCAGAGAGATTAAGGATGCCGACGTCCTCATGGGGACCCCGAGTCGCGATGTGTACCTTGCAGCCGACCATCTTCGCTGGATGCACTGTCCGGGCACTGGAATCGACAAGCTGACTTCGATTCCTGAGGTCGTCGACAGCGACGTAGTCCTCACGAACGCCCGAGGCCCCCACGCCGCGCCGATGGCAGACCATGTCATGTCAATGTGTCTGGCCTTCGCCCACAGCACCAACCAGATGGTGCTTGACCAGAGGGCCCATGTCTGGGACATGAACAAGTACGATCGCACCTTCATCGAGATGGAAGGCAGCACAATGGGAATTCTCGCGCTCGGCAGCATAGGCTCAGCAGTCGCGCGTCGAGCAACTGGATTCGGTATGGACGTCTATGCAGTGGACAAAGAACCGTTTCCAGCACCCCCCGGCGTCAGCGATGTCTGGGGACTGGACAGGCTCGATGACCTGCTGCGCATGTCGGACTGGTTCGTGGTCACCGCGCCGTACACCGCGGACTCAAAGGGCATGATCGGAGCCGAACAATTGGCGCTAATGAAGCCGACTGCACACATGGTAATCATCTCACGGGGCGGCATAGTAGACGAAGACGCGCTGTTTGACGCGCTCAGCAACAAGCGAATAGCTGGCGCGGGTATCGATGCCTTTGAAGTCGAACCCCTATCGGAGGGCAGCCCCTGGTGGGGCCTCGACAACGTCATCATCTCCCCGCACGCATCTGCACTGACGGTCGAAATGTGGGAGGGCAGGCGAGAGATCTTCAAGGAGAACCTTCGTCGGTTCCTGGCGAATGAGCCTTTCATATACGTCTGCAACAAGACGGCGGGGTTCTGACGGAGGTGCTTAGATGATCTTCGATGGACACGCATATTGCTTTCCGTCAACCGCGGGCGATGGCGGATTCTCAGACCCGGAGGACTTCCGGCGCCATCTCCAGCAGGCAATGGCGGTACACCACCAACCGGTCTGGCGAGCGCGGGACCTGGCTCCAGGTGACGCTTCGGTACTGATTGATTCAGACAACTGGCCATCTCTGGATGCACTGAAGCCCTCCGACTTCCATGCCGCCTCAAACGGGCGTTTCGAGTGGACGGACGATGGAGAGCGCTATTTCAAGCAGTATTTTCCGCCGTTGATCGCCGACATGAGCTATCCTCCCGACCGTCTGGTGGCGGAAATGGACTACGCGGGTGTGTCCAGGGCGCTTCTCCACAGGACTCCCTACCTTGGCATCGGGAATGAATTCATCGCGGATTGTGTCGCGCAGTATCCCGACCGGCTTCTCGGCCTGGCGCATACGCCAGAGTGGGAGACCCACACGGACCCGGTTGGCTCGCTTGCCAACGTCAGGAGGGCAGTGGAAGAAGGCGGGCTTGTCGGACTGCAGTTCCTTCCTCCGCAGCTCGATCTCTACAACTACGACGGACCCTGGGACGCGCCTGATTTCCACCAATTCTGGGACGGCGTGGCGGACTTGGGGATACCGGTGTTCTTCTCTCTAAAGCCGCGCCGACCTCCGGCAGCTCTGAGCTATGCCGCTGAGCTGGACACGCTTACGCGCTGGATGGACAGATACTCGGATGTCCCGGTCGTCATGACCCACGGTATCGAGTGGCGGGCGTTCATGACCAACGACTCGGTTGATCTTCCGGACGAGGTGTTCGCACCATTCGACCATCACAACCTGCATCTACAGTTCTTGTTTCCCATTGCACTCGGCGCAGTGTGGGACTATCCGATGACGCAGGTGCAGCCGGCGATAGAGAAGTGTGTCAGCCGGATCGGGGCCGACAGGATCATGTGGGGAACGGATATGCCGATCGTCATGAGATTCTGGAGTTACCAGCAGAACATCGATCTTATCCGAACTTACAGCGACCAGATTTCGGCGGATGAGCGCGATCTGATCCTGGGTGGAACGGTCGCTCGGCTGCTTGGAGTTTAGCGCGCGAACAGCCGCTACCGACCCTTGAACACAGGCTCTCGACGTTCGTGGAACGCGCGTACTCCCTCGACCCTGTCTTCCGTTGAGCCTGCGGCCTGACTGGCCTGCCCCTCTAGCCAGAGCTGGTCGTGCAATTCTCGGGAGTACGCTGAATAGGCGAGACGTTTGGTCAATTCGTGAGCGACGGAAGGCCCGGACGCCAGCTTGTGCGCAAGATCCATTGCGCGTTCAAGAAGTTCGTCGTCCGGCGCGACGCAGCTAACGAGACCAATGCGTTCCGCCTCTCCCGCGTCGATGATGTCACCTGTGTACATCAACTCCAAAGCCTTTGACATTCCCACGGTCATTGGGAGCAGCTGTGTGCAGCCGTAGTCTGGCGAGAGTGCGCGCTTGGCGAAGATTGCGGAGAATCGAGTGCTCTCCGACGCGCTCGCTAAGAACACTAAGCTCCGACATTTCGATCCTCCGAGGACGATCACGTTGGTGCACTGAAGGGCAGGAATAGGTTTTCTTGGTCTTGGAAGTCAGGACGAGGCTACCAGGACGGATCTGTGTCTTCGGCGTCGTTCTGGGTAAGCCGCTGTTGCTTAGAGCCGTCGGCGTCCATTACGTATATGTCCGCGTCGCCGTCAAGGTAGCTGACGAACGCCACCCCCTGTCCAGATGGAGACCAAGTCGGTTGATTGTCAACGACCGTATTATAGGTGAGTCTGGATATCTCAGAACCGTCGCTCGCAACCGAGTAGATCTCCGGGTTGCCGTCCCTCTCGGAGACGAACAGAATCTTCCGTCCCCTGGGTGACCAGGCAATGTCGTATTCGGCCTGTTCGGTCTTTGTAAGCCTTTGGACATTGGAGCCATCCGCATCCATAACGTAAAGCTCCGGATTGCCATCCCGGGTAGATAGAAAGGCGATCTGCTTGGAAGAAGGTGACCATCTTGGGCTGTAGTCCGGCTGGTCGGACAACCTCAATTCGTTCACGCCGTCGGGGTTGCGGACGTATATCCCCTGTCCGTCCCACTCTTTAAGAGCGAATGCGACATACTCTCCGTTTCGCGACCAGTCCCCGACCTCATCGCCCTCGATCG
Organism: Dehalococcoidia bacterium; assembly: GCA_034428835.1. GTDB lineage: Bacteria > Chloroflexota > Dehalococcoidia > Lucifugimonadales > UBA1123 > VXRN01. Next base: position 26,871 of record DAOUHG010000057.1, on the reverse strand, counting down.
ATGTCAATAGTCCGCTGCCAGAGCCGTCGGCGAACCCTACCATGACGCTCCTACGGTCACTTTGAACTCCGAGAAACGCGATACGTTCATTGTCAGGGCTCCAGCGTTGGTCCGTGAGCAACATTTCCCCGTCCGCCACTTGGGTGCGGTTCGAACCATCCACATTCATTACTTCCAGTGAGGATTTCGCACTTCCTCCAGCCAAAAATGCGACGAGCCTACGGTTCTGAGAGACGATGGGGGAGAATTCGTCCATTGCCGACTGTGTGAGATTCGTTTCGTCCTCACCTGACGATGATATGGAGTATATCTCCAGATTTCCGTCGCGGTCAGACGTGAATACGATCCTCGATCCCTCTGTTGCACATCCTGTCGCCGCCAGCGCAAGAATTAACACTAGTTGAATGCTCACCATCAATAGGGAGGGTAACGAGAAATGCACTTATGGCCTGCTGCTGTGCCGGACGCGGTAGTGTTGTGACATACTATTCTTGAGTCTCTGGGAATGGGCTCAATCGTACCACAGTGGGGAATTCGCGCTCCAAGCTGCCCACCGAATCGAGCCTTTAACATTTCTGATGGTGACTCAACTGACAAACGCCTTCCGGCTGGTCCAGGACGAACGAGTGCGGGCGAGACGCCCGCGGTCCGGAACATGCTCAAATAGCCACACCTATAACATTGATACAGGTTCGGAATTACCCATCGGCTTGTCCACCAGTTCCTTTGCTGCTATACTATGCGTTGCAATCCATCCTTTGAAATTCTTGACTTGTGGAAGTGGGCACGGCCCACTTTCTTTGTTAAATCGGGTATGTCAATTTCGTCAGAAAGTGGAGGTGGCTGAGCAATGAAGAGCGATTTTCTCATCGCCTTAACCCAGTTGGCCGCCGAGCGCAATTTGCCGCGGGAAATAGTACTCTCCGCCATCGAGGCAGCATTGGCCTCGGCGTATCGGAAGGACGCCATTGCTGCCGGACAGAACATCTCGGTTAAGCTTGATCCTGGTTCCGGCGACGTGACTGTCAATATACTCAAGACTGTCGTAGCGGAAGTCACAGATCCGGTTACCGAAATCATCATCGATGAGGCACGCCAGATCAAAGCAGATGCCCAGGTGGGAGAGGCGATCTCCACACGGAGGATTCCTCACAGCGCGGGTCGAATCGCTGCGCAGACGGCAAAGCAGGTTGTGGTTCAACGCCTAAGAGAGGCCGAGCGCGATCTTGTTTTCCAAGAGTTCACTGACAGGGTAGGTGAAGTTTTTTCGGTCACTGTCCAGAGGATCGAACCGAGACATGTCGTGGTCGATATGATAAGGGGTGAGGCGATTCTCCCGCAGTCGGAGCAGATGCCCAATGAGCGCTACAGACAGGGACAGAAGTTCAAAGTGCTTCTCAGGTCGGTCGAGCGTACGCCGAGAGGTACTGAGCTTATTGTATCCCGGGCCGACAGGGACTTTCTCCGTCGGCTGTTCGAGATGGAGGTTCCGGAGATCTACAACGGTGCCGTAGAGATGGTAGCGGTCGCTCGCGAGGCCGGTTCCCGCAGCAAGGTCGCGGTTCGGGCCCGGCAAGACGGGGTTGATCCGGTAGGGTCGTGCGTCGGCCTAAGGGGCGTCAGAATCCAGAACATTGTCAATGAGTTGCAGGGCGAAAAGATCGACGTTCTCGAATGGCACAGAGACATTTCACGGTTCATCGCCAATGGCCTCAATCCGGCTCAGGTGCTGAGGGTTGAGCTCAATCCCGACACGCAGTCGGCAATTGCAGTAGTTCCCGACAGGCAGCTCTCCCTTGCGATAGGCAAAGAGGGTCAGAATGCCAGGCTGGCAGCGAAACTAACGGCCTGGAGTGTGGATATCAAGAGCTCGACTGAGGCCGAGGCTTTGGCACTAGAGCGGGCGAGGATTGCGGCTGAAGCGGCCACCGTAGCTGCTGAAGCGGCCAGGAGGCTGGCAGCCGAATCGCTCGAAGCTGTGGCTGTGGCTCCCGATGCTGAGGCACAGCAGATCGAGGGCGAGGTTGTAGCCGCGTCTGCTGAGGACATTACTGTTGTCAAAGCTGCGACAACGGTTGAGGCACCGGAACCTGAGCAAGTGGTTGAGCCGGTGCTTGAACAGCCTGAGCCAGTGGAAGAGCAAGTGGATGAGGCGGCCGCAGCAACGGCACAAGCTGAGCGCGAGCGTGAAGAAGCCGAGATCTTGGCCCAACTCGAGCGTGAAGAGGCCGAGTTCCTTGCTGCGATTGAAGCCGAGGAGCGACAGCGTGAAGCTGAGCCGACGCCGGAGGTCGAAGCCACTTCGCTTCGCGATCTCCCTGAGCACGTCTGGGCCATGCCGACAGGTCCGGGCCAGTCCGATCCCAGCCAGATCAGGTTCGCTGAGGACATTGCCGGCCTCAGAGGAGGTGTTACCGTCAGACGTTCCAGGAGGGCGGGAAACGCTGATGGAATTAACGACGCGGCTCCTGTTTCGCGGGGACGGAGAAGAAGGGGCCGACCGACCAGAAGGCGGCGCTAGAAACTTTCGCATTCGTTGACGCCGCCTTGGAGCGAATTGGATGGAGTATCGCCCATGGTGAAGCGCAAACGTATTCCGATCAGGACGTGCGTATCTTGCGGTCTCAAGGCTGCAAAGCGTGAGCTTCTGCGGATCGTTTCTTCGCACCACGGTCGCGTCGAGGTCGACAGTGTCGGTAAACTCAATGGGCGTGGTGCATATCTGTGCGCTGAATGTCGGAGTGAACCAGTAAAACTAAGGCGTGGCAGAATCGAACACTCGCTTAAGACCGATATCACAGAAGAAGAGTGGGGAAGCCTGTTAAGTGCGGTGGTCATCACTGCCGATACAGGGTCCGTAAACTGAAGTTGTCGAGACACGAGGTGGATGGGGCACTATGACAACCGAACAAGCACAGTCTAGTCGGACAGCAACAGCGGTTCGCGAGCATAGCCTTGAGGAGATCTCTACGGCTATCAGGCTTCAAGGACTCGAGCCCTTGGACTTACCTGCCGCGGTCACCATCGCGGACCTGGCCTCCGTGATGAAGGTTGGCGCGGTTGAAGTTATCAAGGAGTTGATGCGCAATGGCTACATGTTCACAATAAACGACGTGATCGAGCACGACGTCGCATCTCTGGTAGCTCCGGGTTTTGGGTTTGGCGTACTGCCCCTCGACGCCGAGTCCGCCGCAGATAGCGGCTCGACCTCGCTGGTCTTTTCATCGGATGATGAGGAGGATCAGGACGCTCTGCGTCCGCGTCCCCCGGTAATAACAATCCTGGGACACGTCGATCATGGCAAGACGACCTTATTGGATACGATAAGAAACGCAAACGTCGTGGAGGGAGAGGCAGGGGGTATTACGCAGCATATTGGCGCCTACCAGATAGATCACAACGGGACGATGGTGACATTCATCGATACGCCCGGCCACGAGGCATTTACTGCGATGCGCGCCAGAGGGGCGCAGGTAACGGACATTGCCGTTCTAATTGTTGCCGCTGACGATGGCATCATGCCGCAAACTATTGAGGCGATCGACCATGCAAGAGCCGCCGAGGTGCCAATCGTCGTAGCTATCAACAAGGTCGACCTCCCAAACGCAGATATGGAACGTGTGAAGAGACAACTGGCCGAGCAGAACCTGCTTATCGAGGAGTGGGGGGGAGACGTGATCTCGGTCCCCCTATCCGCGCTGACCGGTGACGGCGTCGATGAACTGGTGGAGAACGTTGTCGTTCTCTCTGAGGTCAGCGAACTACAGGCGAACCCCGACAGATACGCACTGGGGGTGGTCGTGGATGCCCGGCGCGACAAAAGCCGCGGCAGCGTCGCCACGCTACTCATCCAGACCGGCACGCTTGAGGTCGGCGACAACATCGTGATCGGAGGAATTAAGGGCAGGGTCAGGGCGATATTCGATCACAATGGCGATCGAATACAGGCAGCGGGGCCCTCCACACCGGTCGAAATAATTGGGCTAAGTGACCTCCCCGAGGCCGGCGAACTATTCGAGGTTGTGGAGAATGAGCGCGAGGCCCGCCAGCTCGTGCAAGAGTATGAACGTGAAATGAGGAGGGAACGCCAGACGGGCCCGACACTGGATGACGTTCACACTCGCATACAGCTCGGCGAGATGAAAGCTCTCAATCTGATAATCAAGACGGACGTGCAGGGTACAGTCGAGCCGGTCCGAGGCGCACTGGAACGGCTAAACACCGATAGTACTCGCGTCAACATTGTTCATATCGCCAGCGGCGGCATCACTGAGAGCGATATTCTCTTGGCGGTGGCTTCACAGGCGATCATCATTGGGTTCAACAGCCCACCTGAGCAGGGTGCCCAGGCACTCGCCAATCAAGAGGGCGTGGAGACACGCAACTACGACGTCATCTACCACATGACCGAAGACGTGGCACTCGCGCTTACAGGTATGCTGGAGCCAGTCTTCAGGGACGTCCTCGACGGCAGGGCGACCGTCCGAGCCGTGTTCTCGCTCGGGAGATCGGTCAAGGTGGGTGGAATATATGTCAATGACGGTCGTATCTCTCGGGGTGCAAAACTGCGCGTTATTCGCAACGGAGAGGTAGTAGTGGAGGGGCCAGTCGCCAGCCTGCGTCACTTCCAGAACGATGTCAGAGAGATCACCACCGGACTTGAGGGCGGCGTCACAATCGACCGTTTCAACGATTGGCAACAGGACGACGTGATCGAGGCCTATCGCTCCGAACAGGTGCGGTGAAGGACAACATCTGCCGATGTCCAGGAGAACCGAACGCCTTAACTCACTAATCCGGAGAGACCTTAGCGACCTGATTCGAAATGAGGTCAAAGACCCCCGGGTTGCCGGCGTGCTCAGCGTCACACGGGTGGACACCTCAGCGGATGTCCAACACGCCAAGGTTTTCGTAAGTGTTTATGGCACACTGCGCGAGAAAGAGGACGCCATCGCCGGTCTCAGCGACGCATCGAGGTTCATCAGGCGTCAACTCAGAGGCAGACTGGAGACGCGCCAGGTGCCTGAGCTCAGGTTCGTTCTTGATGACACACTTGACGAGGGCAACGAGATGCTGCGCTTGCTAGACAGCCTTGCTGACCAAATACCTTCTCAGCCGGACGCTGCACAACCCCAATGACCGACGGGCCCGGCGCGGGTATTCTCAACGTTGACAAGCCATATGGAATGACCTCAATGGAGGTCGTTCGCAGGATAAAGCGTGCCTGCGGGATGAAGAAAGGCGTCGGTCACGGCGGCACCCTTGATCCCATTGCCACTGGCGTCATTCCCGTTTGCATTGGACAGGCAACGCGCGTTATGGAATACTTGTTCGATGGGTCCAAAGAATACACATGCCGCATTCAGATGGGCGTTTCTACAGATACGTACGACGCGATGGGTGAGATTGTCGCAGAACGAGATCCGGCCCATGTTACCTGCCAGCGAGTCGAGTCTGCCTTGGAGAAGTTCCAGGGAGACATCGCCCAGATCCCGCCGATGTACAGTGCGCTAAAGAGGCAGGGTAAGCGCCTATATGAGCTCGCCAGGGAAGGTGTTGCCCTCGAGCTTGACGCCAGGCCAGTCGTTGTTCATGACATTACACTCATGGACTGGGATCCTCCGATTGCAACGGTAAACGTAGTCTGCGGAAAAGGATTCTACGTGCGATCGCTCGCCCATGATCTCGGGGAGTCGCTCGGTTGTGGCGGACACTTGATGTCCCTGGTCCGGCGCAGGACTGGCCCGTTTCACCTGGATGATGCGTTCTCACTGGAAGATACGATAGGCAGAATCGAGTCGGGCTGCATCGGGGAAATGCTGCACACACCAGACAGCGTCCTGAGATCGATGCCGGCGATGATCTTAGGGAATCAGCATCTAATTTCGATACGCAATGGCAGGCCATTGCCCGCCGTTATGGGCGACAAGAGCGACTCGCCCGACGAGCGCGTCCGAGCGTACGGTACTGACGGTGCTTTCGTAGCCATCCTGCGGTTTGATAGCACACTGCGCCAATGGCGACCCGACAAGGTGTTCAGACGTTAGCGCATGTCGATGCTGACGCTGATTCGGCCTTGCGTCGCCTCTCTTGCCGCCATTATGCTCAGATCATGCCCCCTCTATTGGAAGCCATCGACCTGACCAAGCGCTATGGGTCCACGATTGCACTCGAAAGCGTGAGCTTCACGGTGGAACAAGGGGTCACCGGCTTACTCGGCCCCAACGGAGCAGGCAAGAGTACAGCAATGAAGCTGTTTCTGGGATTGCTCATTCCTACGTCCGGATCAGCGACGGTAATGGGAGAGAAGCCATACGAGAACATCATGGCTCGAACCCATTTGGGCTATATGCCCGAGCACGACTGCCTGCCGCCGGCTATGACAGCGACAGAGTTTCTCACACACATGGCGCAGATCAGCGGCCTGCCCTCCGGCGCGGCCCGCAGTCGGACTGCGGATATTCTCAGGCACGTCGGGCTGGACGAAGAGCGATACCGTTCCATTGGGGAGTACTCGACGGGGATGAAGCAACGAGTGAAGCTTGCTCAGGCGCTCGTCCATGATCCGGTACTGGTCTTTCTTGACGAACCGACATCTGGCCTGGACCCGGTTGGTCGGGAGGAGATGCTGGCACTGATCCGCCGGACGGGCAGGGAGTTTGGAATCAGCATTATGCTGTCCACTCACCTTATGGGAGACGTTGAGACGACGTGCGATAGGATCATTGTGCTCGAGGGCGGGGCCGTGGCGGAATCGGGCGATGTCGCTGGATTCACAGCAGAGTCCGAGACTGTCTATATAGACGTAAATGACAACGTCCAAGGGCTAATTCGCGCACTTTCTGACCGTGGCCTGGAGTCGAATTTGGATGGTGTGTCGGTCGCGGTAGAAGGGGTTGGGGACGCCGAATACGATAAGATCAGGGACGCCCTCGTTGAGACCGGCTCCAGACTCAGGAGGCTCGGCCCCCGTCGCAGGCGCCTGTCCGAGATATTCCGAGATGGGCAACAATGACTGCTCCCGAAGGTCAGGTCTTCGATCTCGGCTATCGCCACTACGAAGGTCCGCGCGAGGGCCGGGTCCGTGCGCGAAGGGCTTTGTTCATCAATGGCATTCGCACCTGCTTCGGACTGGGGCGTGGTCCATGGGCCAAGGTGCTCCCGATACTGTTCCTGGTGTCGGTCATGGCTCCCGCAGCGGTGCTGTCGGTGATGGCAGGACTGTTGGGGGAAGTATTCGCAGACGCGCTCAACCTGCCAGGTCCTCAGGGCTACTACGAAATCGTCTCCCCCATTCTTCTGATATTTGCTGCGATTATCGCTCCGGAACTTCTCTGCCCTGATCGTAGAAACGGCGTCATCAACCTCTATCTCGTACGTCCGCTATCGTCGAGTGATTACGTACTAGGTAGGTGGCTGTCGTTTTTCGCAGTCAGTTTGGTGTTCATCTACGCAGGACAGGTGGTGCTACTGACGGGACTCATGTTGGGCTCCCAACAACCACTCGAATACCTCCGGGACAACTGGGCGCATGTCCCGAGGTTCTTGGCGGCTGGGCTTGTGATCGCTGCCGTGACGACGACCATCCCTCTGGCTGCGGCATCGCTGACTACGAGGCGGGCATACGCATCCCTGGCAGTGATCGGTCTGTTCGTGGTTTCGACTGTGATTGTGGGAGCGCTGAGCCCTGTTGAGTGTGTTACAGCATCAGGTCAAGCACCTGGTTCAGCGAGTCAGGCCGCAGGCGATGTCGCGACTTCTGGAGGGGGTTTCGTGGTTACGATTGGAGCCGGAAGTGAATCCGAATCGGATGGCGCCAACACCGTGTGCGAGCCACGATTTGGGTTCGCCGGGAAGTGGGCACGCCTGGTCGATTTTGGTGGCGTGCCGCTCCAGGTAAGCGATCTGATTTTTGGTACGTACGAGGAAGAGCTTACGCCCGAGAACGATGACATTCGACTCCCAGCAGCAGTTGCGGTCGTATGGTGGGCTGTCGTGGTCGCGGTCCCTGCTGCGCTCCTTTGGAGTCGCTACAAAAGGTTGGTGACGTGAGCACACAGGCTATGATATCCGCCGCCGCTACGATAGACGTGTTGGAAGTATCCAAGTGGTTTGGCAATGTTGTCGCCGTTAATGACGTATCTCTCAAGGTCTACCCCGGTATCACCGGTCTCCTTGGGCCAAATGGAGCCGGGAAAACAACATTGCTGTATATGATCGCCGGCCTCAACAGTTGTTCGAGGGGCAGCATCACAGTGCTGGGCCAGCCTGCCCGGGACAATCCCGACCTGTACCGACGCGTCGGGTTTATGCCCGAACATGAGTCAATATACCCTTTCTTGAATGGTCGGCAGTACGTTGAGACCTCGGCGAGGCTCCACGAAGTGCCAGATGTGTCGGACGCTGCAGCCCGGGCAGTGGAGATGGTTGGGTTGCAGGACGCCCAGAACAGATCAATGGGTGGATACTCTCGCGGCATGAGACAGAGAATGCGGCTCGCGGCGGCCCTAGTCCACAATCCAGACGTAATCATCCTTGATGAACCCCTAAATGGAACGGACCCTCGCCAGCGCATCGAGTTCCAGGACTCAATGGAGCGACTGGCATCTGAGGGCAAGACGATACTAGTGTCGTCGCACATCCTGGAGGAGGTTGAGACGTTAGCGGGACGGATTCTGCTCGTGCTCAGCGGTAAACTGGCCGCATCGGGCGACTTTCGAGCGATTCGAGCACGGCTGGACGAGCATGCCTACCAGGTCAGAGTCGTCGTTGACCGGCCCAATGAGATGGCCTCTGAGATTGTCGGCATGGACTCGATCGACTCTGTCGCGTTCTCCGACGACCGCTCACTCACTGTGCATAGTCGTGATGTTGCGGCTCTCCAAACCGCGATTCCCGAACTTGCACAAAAGCGTGGGATTCGGCTGACCAGGGTCGAGCCCTTGGACGAGTCACTGGAGAGCCTTTTCGAGTACATGGTGGAGCGGTAGATGGTGCCCGTCTTCGTCTTGTCTCTCAGACAGATCACAGGTGTCAGACGCCTGCTGATAGTCGGCCTCCTCGCCATGCTGCCAGTCGCTCTGACTTTGATTTTGCGCCTGACTTCGGCAGACGAGAGTGGGGATGCTCAAGACTTCGTTAGCGGTGTCGTCAATGCACTGATTGTAGGTGTGGTACTACCGATCGTGACTATGGCACTTGCAACTTCCGTATTCGGCAACGACCTGGAAGACAGGACTCTGAGCTTTGTCATGTTGATGCCGATTGCGAGGTGGAAAATTGCGCTCTCCAAATTGATTGCGCCCTTCCTGATTGCGGCCCCATTCGTAGCACTCAGCGGAGCGGTAACGATATATATAGGACTTGACGGCGACCTGAACACCGTGTTGGCGGTCTGCGCTGGCCTTCTGATCGGCGTCGCCGCGTATGCAGCAGTCTTTACCTGGGCCGGCCTGATTACTACTCGGGCACTCGCATTCGCGATCGTCTATGTCTTCCTCTGGGAGGGCGCCATGAGCGCCCTGGTACCGGGCGTGAAGTACCTGAGCGTCAGCGCTTACGCACTGTCGATCATGTATCGACTTAGCGACAGCTCTCTGGAGGCTGTTGCCGAGCAGGTGATAGAGTTTCCGGCGGCGATTGTCGGTGCAGCCCTGGTGGTGGCGGCATTCTGGCTGCTAACTGTCCGGCGGCTTAAGACTATGGATGTACCGTAGCGGTTATCTACTCGTCTTCATCCATTTGCGTCCACAGTGCCGACTATGGCACAAGCGAATCAGCGGTAAGCTCGCCACGCCGCGCCGCCGCGGTTAGTCGGACCCTCGTTTGAAACGTTCCCTGGGCATCGTCAGCATTGGCGCCGTTGCCGGCCCAGACCTTCATTGGCGCGGACTGTAGGCCCCTGGCGAATGAGAAGCTCAACTCCCAAGGCGCTCCGACCTCTCTTCCCTTCAGCACGATGGAATTGAGATTGCAGGTCGCTTCCTCGTCCCCCTGTCCGCCGGACAAGAACATGACTCCAGGTACTGCAGCGGGCACGGCCCTCATTAGGCATTCAACCGTCTTCTCGGCGACCTCTTGAGATGGGGCTCTGGTTGGCGCATCTCGCCCAGATACGACCATGTTCGGCTTGAGGAGAGTGCCTTCCTGGATGACTCGCTGCTCAAGAAGTTGGTCGTACACACGTCGCAACGCGTACTCTGTCACCTCGCCGCACCTATCGATGCTGTGGTCGCCGTTCAACATGACCTCAGGCTCGACAATCGGTACGAGTCCAGCCTCCTGCGCCAGAGCGGCGTATCGCGCCAGAGCGTGGGCGTTGACCTCTACGCAGTAGTCGCTGGGGATAGAGGGTCCGACATTGATTACCGCCCTCCACTTGGTGAAACGCGCTCCCAGTTCGCGATATTCGGCAAGGCGATCGCGCAGGCCATCGAGTCCCTCAGTAACCATTTCTCCGGGCGCCCAGGCCAAGGGCTGCGCGCCGGTGTCCACCTTGATGCCTGGTAGAATTCCGCGTTGGGACAGTATTTCAACAATCGATGTGCCATTGGCGCTACACTGCCTCAGTGTTTCGTCGTAAAGGATAACGCCGCTGATGAAATCAGCGACGCCCGCGCTCTTGAAGAGCATCTCGCGATAGTCGCGGCGATTATCCTCGGTGTTCTCGACACCGAGCTGCGCGAACCTGCCGCCTATTGTCCGAGTGCTCTCGTCCGCGGCCAGAATGCCCTTGCCCGGCGCAACAAGCGCTTCGGCGGTCCCAACTAGCGATTGATCGGTCATCCCGGTCATCCTGTTACACTAAACGGCCCCGGCCAACTCTACCACGCCCCTGTATCGCTGGACGAAGCCGTCGGGTGACAGTCCCGCCACTTTGGCCAGCTTGCGGCACATGTCATAGTTAGCCAGGTCGGATTTCTCCAGACGGATCATATACTTGCGTGCGATCCGGTATGCGTCCCCATTGATATCCACCGTGCGCACTTTCGTACGACCCGTGGTCGGGTCTCGGAGTTGACTGAACGGCAGTGCCTCTATACGGCCTTCCACCAGGCAAATAAGGCCGCCGGTGGCGTCCGAGGCACTGTCCAAACCTTTCAGCAAAAACCTCGCAGCACCGTATCCGAGACTGCGCGTATAGTCGATGTCGAAAGGAATGGGAGGATACGATCTCAGCTCGTAGCCCACGTTGAGATCCACTATCTGCAGAGACTCACCTCGCGACGCGAAACGTCTCTGTACCTCGCGCCTGAGCGCCTTTTCAAGTTGAATGTCCCCGAGGCGCAGATGGCCGTGCTGGTCTCTGGACACTTCAACACCTGGGATGCCGGCCAGTTCCACGGGATCGAACTTTTCAGCGACCCCCTCGGCGACGACGGCGAGGCCGCGATTCTTTCCCATCACCCGCCGCTTGAGAATTGCGGTCTCCAGCACGTCACATACTTGACTAACGCTGATGCGATCTCCTGGAAATTCCTCCGGAATGATTGAAAGGGTGGCTGCTGCAGCCTTGCCGATGCCGAGGGCCAGGTGTCCGGCAGCGCGTCCCATGGCTGTTACGAAATACCAGCGGTTGGTTGTCCTGAAGTCCTCGATCAGGTTTCTGACAATCTCTGTTCCCAGGTGTCTCGCGGTCTCGTAGCCGAAGGTCGGCATTCCTCCCGGAAGTGGGAGATCGTTGTCGATTGTCTTCGGGATGTGGGCAACCCTGATACGTTGGCCTGCCTGCCTGGAGACCTCGGAAGCGCTGAAGGCTGTGTCGTCTCCACCGATGGTGACAAGGTAGGAGATTCCCAACTGGCGTAGAGCGGAAACCGTGTTCTCCAGGTGTTCCGGCCTGCGGGTAGGGTTCGCGCGGGACGTGCGGATAATCGATCCGCCTCGATGATGTATCTGGGCCACATCAGCGATTGCAAGAGGCAGAGTCATGTCGGTCCGGCCCTCCATCAGGTGAGAAAAGCCGTCCAGAATGCCGACCACCTCGTAGCCCTGATTGACCGCCTCTATGGTTGCCGCACTAATTGCGCTGTTGATGCCCGGAGCCGGGCCGCCGCCCATCAGGATGCCGACGCGACCGTCATCACCGTTCAAGAAGATCTTCTCCCTGGACTACTGGACTGGTCCCGGACCATCCGGCGCCAAAGCAACCTTACCGAGTACACCTACTCAAGGTAAGTGGGCGCACTTGCAAGGCTCTATAGTGAATCTGGTCGGGGCGACTGGACTTGAACCAGCGACCTCCACGTCCCGAACGTGGCGCGCTACCGACTGCGCTACGCCCCGATTTCCGCCATTGTATCTAATTGTAACGATTTGGTACTTTGGCGGGCAATAAGGGTTGGCAGGTTGTGTAGGGGGGAACTGTCGTATTCGAGTACTTGGTGACTCGCTTGACATCCCATTGGGCGCCCATTAGCGTTTAGCCCTGTTAGAAGAAGAGCGAGGCAGGAGTGTACTCATGGTTAGCTTGTCAGTAACCCCTCCGGCGGGTCGTCCCCCGGCTGTAGGCACAAATGGAATGGCGGCGTCGGCCCATCCGCTTGCATCACTGGCGGGCGTGCGAATGATGATGGCTGGCGGCAATGCCTTTGACGCGGCCGTCGCAGTGGCCTCGACTCTCAACGTGTGCGAGCCGTTCATGTCAGGCGCGGCCGGGGTCGGCGTCGCACTCGCTTATGTCGCAGCCGAAGACAGAGTTCGAGCTCTCAACTTCTCTGGCCGGATGCCGGCGGCGGCCGACCCAGACGAATACACTGACAATGACAAGGATGTTGGCATTCGCTCGGCGCTCATCCCAGGCAACGCAGCCGGTTGGTTGACCTTACACGAGACCTACGGCCGGCTGGAGCGAGAACAGCTATTCCAACCTGCGATAGAATACGCAGCAAACGGAACGCCGATCACGTTCTTCAACGCCAAGTCGATTGGGAACTCTGTGCCCCGGCTTTCTATGTTTCCTTCAGCGGGAATCTTCGTGAAGAATGGCAGTGGCCCTCGTCCTGGCGATAGGGTAAAGCAGCCGCAGCTTGCTGAGTCGCTCAAAGCAATCGCACGCGGCGGTAAGGACGAGTTCTATCGGGGCGAGCTTGCAAGTCGAATAGTCAAAGGCGCACAGGAGCTTGGCGGCCAGTTTACGGAAGAGGACCTTGCGACGTACGATGCCGAGTGGTCAGAGCCGATCAGCATTAGTTATCGAGACTACGAAATTTTCTCCGTGCCGCCCAATTCGACAGGTTTTCAGCTCCTTGAAACTCTCAAGCTGATGGAGGGGTTCGAAGGTCCAGACCTGATCTTTCAACATCCCGAAACTCTGCACCTTTACATTGAAAGCGTAAAGCTTGCGGTTGCTGATCGCATCAAGTGGGGAGGGGATCCGGCGTATGTCAAGGCGCCGGTCGACGCGCTCCTGTCAGACGGTTATGCCGAGCAGCAGCGTACCCGCATTGACCGCAACAGCGCCGCTATCGTCTCAGGCGAGCAGTTCAGCCGGATGATCCCTTCAGGGTCGATAAAGGCCGGTAGTCCAGACGCATTCGACGGAGGCATGACCACGCACTTCGCGGTTGCGGACGGCGACGGAAATGTCGTTTCGGTCACCCAGACCTTGGGCGGGGGATTCGGTTCAGCCGTTGCGCCAGGCGACACAGGGCTCTTCCTGAATAACATGGCCCACTGGTTCGACCTCGAAGAGGGCGCACCTAACCGCCTGGAAGGTGGCAAGCGCGTGGATTTCTGCGTCGCTCCCACGCAGACCTTCAAGGACGGCAAGTTCCACGTCAGCCTCGGCACACCCGGCAGTTGGGGTATCCTTCAGACGACCCCGCAGTTCGTGATGAACGTGCTCGACTTCGGAATGAACGTCCAGGAAGCGATCGAAGCCCCACGGCTCCGAGTCTTCGAAGAGCGGAGGGTCGTCATGGAGGAGCGCTTCCCGGCGCCCGTACGCATGGCGCTAGCAGAGAAGGGACACGACATCGAGCTGGCTGAACCGTTCTCCACAACGGTCGGCGGCGCGCAGGGCATACAGGTTAACCGCGAGGAAGGCACATTTCAGGGTGGGGCGGACCCAAGACGCGATGGCACCGCAATCGGTTACTAGAAGTGACTGTCTGATGATTATCGACAGGCTTCGACCTTCGACCGCTGGCAGCTAACGTCGCAAAAAACCCCAGGATATTCTACGGCTGGTGGATCGTGGTCGCCGGTGGGGCTGCGATGTCGATCGCGTCCGGCATCAACTTTCACGGCTTCGGCAACTTCATTATTCCACTTGGTGAGGAGTTCGGCTGGAGTCGAACGACGATTTCGGTAGTCTTCAGTGTCGCGCGGCTGGAGTCAGGACTCCTAGGGCCATTGGAAGGGTGGGCCGTCGACCGCGTCGGCCCTCGCCGACTGATCGCTGTGGGAATACCCCTTATGGGCCTCGGCTACGTCGCTATGAGCCGCATTGACGGTCTTCTTACCTTCTTCTTCGTATACGTGTTCATGATCGCCCTGGGAAACAGCCTGGGGATGAGCACTCCGATCACGGCCGCGGTAGCGAACTGGTTCAACCGCAAGCGGGGTCTTGCCTTTGGGATCATGTGGTCCGGGGTGGGAATCGGCGGCCTATTCGTGCCGGCGCTGGGTTGGCTGGTGGAGACGTATGGATGGCGCCCGGCAGCCCTGATGGTTGGCGTGTTCATAGCCGTGCTGGGCGTTCCCGTCGCAACGGTAATGCGCCACAGACCGGAGCCCTATGGCTACTACCCTGACGGCATAGTGCCAGACGAAGTTCGCGCGTCAGGGGCAGCGCGCAGACCGGTCCTGCCGGATCTGTCCGACGACTTCACGGCGCGAGAGGCGTTGCGGACATCCAGTTTCTGGTTTCTTACGCTGTCGATCATGGCACGCTCTCTCGTTAGCGGGGGCATCGGACTCCACCTCGTGCCGTTCTTCGTTGATCTTGGAGCGTCGAGCGTGACCGCGGCCGCTCTTGCGGGATCAGTTGGACTGATGAGCATTCCCGGCAGGTTCGGCCTGAGCGCTCTTGGAGACTTCGTCAACAAACGCTACGTGATGGTCGCCTCGCTCGCTCTGATGGCGGTGTCGATTGTGTTCATGGCGAGGGCGCCCAGCGTGACCGCTATCATCCCTATTCTCGTCGCGTTCTCGGCCTCGCAGGGCGGTATTTCCGTGATACCGCAGTCCCTGATCGCAGACTACTTTGGACGTCGTTCTTACGCAACGATCCAGGGATTCAGGTCCACCATTCAGATGCTCGGGATTATCGTCGGGCCCGTCCTCAGCGGGTACGTGTACGACACGACAGGCAGCTACACCATCGCCTTCCTCGGATTCTCTGGGGCGGCCCTAGTCTCCATGATTCTTGTGTTCATGGCGAAGGCTCCGGTCAAGTCCCGGCCCATCCCAAGGATAAGGGGATAGCTGCGAAAACTCAGGGGAGACCTTCCCTACAGTGAGTCCCTGCTCTTGGGGATGAGCCTTGAAAAGGGGCTCCGACCAACTAGAGGGTTGTCTTTGGGATGTCTTTGGTCGGGTCTACAAACGGCACGCGCACTACTTGAGCGTCCACGATGCCGTCCCTGGGCAGCTGAACCTTGACCTGCGTGCCGCGTCTCCAGTGTGACCGCGGCATCACGGCAAGAGCGATGTTCGAGTCCTGATTGGGGGACCAAAATGCACTGGTCACGTAGCCCACATCGTCGCCTGAGTCGCTGTCCTTGACCAGGTAGAAGTCCTCGTTATACCAGGTGATGGGTTCTCCACCGACGCGCAGGCCGACCAGCCGCTGCTGAACCCCTTCTTCCTTGATCCGTGCCAGGGCTTCCTTGCCAATGTAGTCGCCCTTGTCCAGATCCACCTGCCAGCCAAGCCGGACCTCGAAAGGGTTGTCCTCGATGTCCATGTCCTGCCCGTAGGACAGAATTCCAGCCTCCAGCCGTCGGATGTGACTGGGGGCGATCACGCCCAGGTCAAATTCCTCTCCCTGTTCCAAGATGTAGGGCCAGACTTCATCAGAGTAGAGCATAGCGTTGTGCAGGTAGATCTCGAATCCGACCTCCGCGGAGAAGCCCGTGCGTGAGATAGTTACAGGGTGTCCGTTCACCATGTCGTGGATGAGTCCGTAGTAGGGGATGTCCCTCACGTGGGATCCGACCAACTTTTCGAGCAGATCCACCGACTTGGGGCCCTGAATTTGGACGGGAGATACATCAATCTCGTGAATGTCCACATTGAACCTACCAGCGGAGTTAACTCCCTGGGTCCATAGCAAGACATCTGAGTCGGAGATGCTGAACCAGAACTCATCGTCAGCTACGCGCAGGAGCACCGGGTCGTTGATGATGCCGCCGTACTGGTTGCATAGAATAACGTAACGAGCCTGCATCGTAGGCACGCGTTGATGAACATCGCGCGTGATCACATAATCCACGAAGTCGGCGGCGTCAGGGCCTTTGACCTGGATCTGGCGCTCGACCGCCACGTCCCACATGCTGACGTGCTTGGTCAAAATTTCGTACTCTGCCATCAGCCCGCCATCTTCGGGTTTGATGTAGGCTCTCGGATGATACAGGTGGTTGTAGGTCGTGTACGCCCAGCAGCCAGCAGCCTTTGACATGTGCCACCAGGGAGACTTTCTTACCCGGGTGGAGATCAGCATCTGGGCATCGCTGTTTCCGCTCTGCCGCAGATTGATCGGCAGGATTCGATCCTTGAGACCGTCGATTACCAGAGTTTGCGCCATTCAAGTTCCTCCAGCCATTCGACTATTACGCCTGTTAGCCAACTCGATGCGATAGTAGCACTCAGCAGTCAAATCGGGTAGCGGTTTCTCGCCTCTGTAGCCTCCTGAAGTCGGAATAAACCCACGAGCCATCGGAACTTTAGCGGGGCAGTGACCTCCTTGTCGGTTTGTTGAGGTGTTGTCTGTGTTCCGCGGTTGACGGGTCACACCAAGTCCGCGGCCGACAGGATCGATGGGATCCGGGACTCCCACCCGATTGCCATGATATGTGTGCCGTCGCACATCGCACGAACATCGCGGATGAGTCGAGATGTGATTGCCACGCTGGTGGCTGCTGGATTTTCTGCCGAGTCCATCTCTTCGATGATACTCTCCGGCACTGACACTCCCGGGAGCTTATCGTTCAGAAAACGCGCCATTCGAGCTGACTTCAGTACGATCATGCCGGCTAAGACGGGAACTCCGAATCCCCTGGCCGCGTCCATGAAAGTCTCGAATGTCGCAGCATCGTAGACTGCCTGCGTCTGAAAGAAAGACGCGCCCATGCGCACCTTCTCCTCCATGCGGGATAGCTCTGTGTCCAGGTCGTCGGCGCCAGGGTTGGCTACGGCACCGGCGAGGATGGATGGTGACCCTCTCAGCTCGTTGCCGTACATGTCGGCGCCCGCATTCATAGCCTTGACTGCTGCAAGGAGTGTCTCAGCCTTGAGGTCGAAGACTCCCACGGCGTCTGGGTGATCACCGCGACCCGGGGGGTCTCCGCTCATGCAGAGTATATTGGATATCCCCAGCGTGGCTGCGGCGAGGACCTCACCTTCGAGCGCAATGCGATTGCGGTCACGGCCGGTTACCTGCAGGATAGGCTCAATGCCGCGGTCGAGCATGAGATGGGCGGCGGCGATGGGCGCCATGGTCATGTTGGCGCCTGGAGAGTCTGTCAGGTTGAAGGCGTCCACCATGCCGCTCAGGGACTCGGCGTGCTTAAACAGCCTACCCAGGTCTGTTCCCTTGGGAGGGTTCAGCTCGGTGGTAACCACGAACTTGCCGGACTTCAACGATTCGGCATACGTCTGCAATCAAGCCTCCTTTGTCCGACGGTTCACGACATGTCTTAGGCGATATCGAAGGTCGTCTCGCCCTTGTCCAACACTTCCTTGACGTCGGTCGCGAATTCTACCAACTCCGACTCGTCGGGAACACCTGCCGAGCGGAGCTTCTCCTTGAACATCTCGAACAGCCAGTCCTCATCACGTCCCTGGGGAAACTCGAAGAACTCCCTGTCGAAGTGGGGCAGCTCACCCGGACCGAAGTGACCCTCGCCCTTCATTGAGTACCCTTCCAGGTTTTCGGTGCCCTTACCGAGCACTTCGCCGGTCTCTACGTAGTGTTCCATAACCGGCTTCATACCGTACCTCTGGATCGGGCAGACAATCATGCAGACCGCGCACCCGTGGTAAGTAACCATAACCGGGCGGCACCGCTCGTAGATGAGCTTGTTCTTCTCGGCTCCGCGCCACCAGACTTTGTCACGCGTTATCGCTCTACCTGGGCACCTGTTCACACAGACTTGGCATTCCTGGCAGAAATTGTGGATGCCGTAGTCTACGGGCTTGTCGTAGGTAACAGGCGCGTCGGTGGTGACCAGCATCAGACGGGATCGCGATCCGAAGTGAGGCGATAGGAGCTGCCCGTTAGCGCCGAGCTGTCCCAGTCCTGCGGCGACGAACAGAGGTATGTAAGGCCCGCTGCAATCGTATCCGTCGTGGACCTGCGCGTGGTAACCCCTCGACCTTATGTACTCCGCCAACTTTAGACAGCCCGCCTGCTCGGCCTCGTAGGTCTCGAATCGCGCCTGGTCAGCCTCGGGATCGGGACCTGTCTGCGTCATTCGGTAGTCCTGCTCGTAAGCCAGACAGACGGCGTGCTCGAACTTCGCCCAGCGCTTCTTGCCTGAGAACGTATAGTGGCGGTCATACCTCGTGAAGCCCACCTCTCCGAATCCCAGCTCTCGTGCAAACTGCCGAATGTCCTCCGTCAGGTCTTCACCCGCGACTGGCTCACCGGTCGGCTCGACGTCGCCGGACATCAGCCCCTCTTCGTACATCGGCTTCATCCGCGCGTCGTGGCCGGCCCTGAACTCATCGAGGTCGCTCGACTGCGTCACCACAGCCCACTGACGATCGGCAGACTTGGCAATGGCCTGCGACTCCAGGGGGTGCTCTCTGCTGTAGAAAGCAACGTCAACCGGCTTCAGAGGAACACCGGGGACTGTTGTGAGGTCTTCCGGCACTGGGATCTCTATGTCAGGGTCGCCGTCTCTTCTGCCGGGTCTCCTAATGATGTGACTTATCGACTTGACCACTTTGCCCCTCCTCCCGTGACGACTGTGACGTGGGGTTTACGCTAGTTTAGCCCGCTTGATGATAGAGAGTCCGGCTGCTTGTTTTGCTCTTCGTTCTTGTGTTTTTCGTATAGCAGCGCTGCTTCTTGCAGTCCGACATTCACAATTCAAGCTTCTTGTAGATGGCCGGACCTCATGCCTTCATCTTGCTCCCCGATGGGTCATAAAGAGGCTCCATTGCGACGGTAGCTTGAAGACGCTTGCCGAAGTAGAGCACGTCGACACCAGTTCCCACTTCAGAGTGGCTCATTGGGAGATAGCCATACACGATGCCTCTGCCTATTGAGTGTCCGAAGTTAGCGCTTGTTACGTACCCGAGCACCTCGTCACCGTCCAGTATTGGCTCCTTTCCCATTGCGACAGCGTCGGGATCATCCAAAGTCATGCAGCACAACTTGCGCTCCAGGCCCTGTTCGCGAACTTCCCTGAGAGCGTCCCTCCCGACAAAAGCTCCCTTT
This sequence comes from Dehalococcoidia bacterium, assembly GCA_034428835.1. Classification (GTDB taxonomy): domain Bacteria; phylum Chloroflexota; class Dehalococcoidia; order Lucifugimonadales; family UBA1123; genus VXRN01. The sequence goes on along the minus strand of DAOUHG010000057.1, from coordinate 7,262 downwards.
CGTATTCTCACCGCGAATCCCGTGCCTGCCTCATATGGGCTGTATTCGGTGTGGATGTCGTTGCCCCATAACCGGTATCCTTTTTCCAGGCGCAACGAGTCAAATGCCCCTCCGCCAGCGGCGACTACACCGAGCGGCTGGCCCGCCTCCCAGAGAACGTCCCATAGCCGCAGGCCCTGTTCGGCAGAGGCGTAAATCTCCCAACCGAGCTCACCTACGTATGAGATGCGCAGGGCCAGTGATGGGACCTCGGCAATCGTAATGGGCTTTGAGGTCATGTATGGGAAGCCGGAGTTGGTCACGTCGTCGTCGCATACGCGACTTAGCAGATCGCGTGCTCTTGGTCCCCACAGTCCGATGCAGCACAGTCCCGAAGAGATGTCGTTCACAGTTACCGAACTGTCGTCAGGCAGATGAGTCTTGATCCAGTCCAGGTCGTGGAGTCCCATTGCTCCGCCAGTGACGACAATGAATCTGTTCTCGCTGAGGCGAGTTACGGTCAGGTCGCATTTGATCCCGCCTGTGGGTGTCAGCATGGGTGTGTATGTAATTGTTCCGACCGGCTTGTTCATCTGATTGGAGGCAAGCCGTTGGAGCGCGTTGAGCGCGCCGGGCCCCGTAACCTCGAACTTGGCGAACGGGGTCAGGTCGAACATCGCTACCCGTTCGCGAGTTGCGACGTGCTCAAGTGCGACGGTTGGAGACCACTCCCGCGCCTCCCAGCCGGAACGCGACTCGCCCGTAACGGTCAGGGAGTCCAGCAGACCCTCGTTAGTGTCGTACCACTGCGGCCGCTCCCAACCCGCATTCTCGAAGAAGACGGCTCCCAACTCTCTCTGTCGATCATAGAATGGCGTCAGTCGGATGTTTCTGGGGTTTTCGATCTGCTGACGCGGATGGATGATGTCGTAGACCTCACGGTATTGCTGAGCGGCCCGTTCGCGGACGTATGGGCGGCTGTACGCGAATGGGTGGAAACGTCGTATGTCGCATTCGCGAAGGTCAGTGGTCGGTTCGCCAGTCACGATCCACTCTGCGACGGCCTTGCCGACGCCTCCAGCGTGCGTTATCCAGACCGCCTGGGCCGACCAGAACCCTTTGACCTGGGGCGATTCGCCAAGGACGGGAAATCCGTCCGTGGTGAACGAGAACATGCCGTTGAACTTGTGTGTCAGTCCAGCGCCTTTGAGACCTGGCAGCAGTTCCGCAGCCGCTGCCATCGATTTCTCGAAGTGGCTTGGCGTGAACGGCATTTCAGCTGGAGCGACTGGAGCTTCGTCGTGGTCGAGGATTTCAGTTGCCTCTACCAGGAGAGGTTCGTGCCGGTAGGAACCGATGCCATAGCTCTCACCGACTTGCCGGAAATACAGGGACTCGTCCTGATGCCGCAGGATCGGCTGTGAAACCTCCTCGGTAGCTCCGGCCAAATCGGGAAGGGGAGTCGTAACGGCGTATAGGTGCTGCATCGGGGACAACGGGATTGGCACGCCAGCCAGTGCGCCGAGTTTCGGAGCCCATATGCCCGCTGCAGCCACTACCAGCTCCGTCTCAACGTCGCCGTGACTCGTTTTGACAGCGGCGACGCGGCCATTCCGAATGTCAAAGCCCGTGACCTCGACGTTGCCGTAGAATTTCGTGCCATTCGCCTCGGCGAATCTCGCCATCGCTTCGGCTGGTCTAGTGGCTTTTGTCTGGATGTCTGAGGGAACGTACAGCGCACCCTTGATGCGGTCTGACAGCATTGGAATCAGGTCGCGCGCCTCGCTGGGGCCGATCAGATGCGCCTCTACACCCCAACTCATGCCATATCCAGCCTTGCGTTTGAGGTCCGTGAGTCGTTCCTGCGTCCAGGCTACTTCCAGGCTGCCTACCGACTTGGCGCAAGGCTCTCCGTCTAACTCCAGCCGTTTCCACTGGTCCACTGTGTAGCTGGCGAAGTTTGCCAAGGTCTTTGACGGATTGATCTGGAAGACCAGGCCCGGAGCGTGCGAGGTCGAGCCTCCGGTTTCGAATAGAGGACCCTGCTCGAGAACTACTACATTTCGCCATCCGAGCTCAGCCAAGTGGTAGGCGACGCTGCAGCCTGCGATCCCGGCGCCGACAATGACCGCTCTAGCTTTAGTGGGAAACCTGCTGTCAGCCATCTCTCGTCCCTCGTCGAAACTGAGGCGGAATCAAATCAGTTTGGCGCTGCAATAAGCGCTGGACTATGAACAGACCGAAGTTGCAAGTTAATTCCTGAAAGTGTGATTGCATTCTACCTCAGGTTGTCCAATCGGTTAAGGTCTAAGGGCGCAGTCTGGCTCATATTCACCGGAGATGGTCCGGGAGGCTTTGGATCGGCGCGAGGATTGGGCTCATGCCGGAATTCTTGACTCTCATTTCTGCGCTATGCTAGCTTTCTTGAAATAGCTAAAGGCAGTGAAGGGGAGTAGTAGAGGTCGGTATCGGCCTAAAGAGAGCCGGGGAAAGGTGAGAGCCCGGCGCAGTGACCGACTCGAACTCGCCCTTGAGCCTCCGGCCCGAACATGGTTTCAGTAAGGCTGGACGGTCAGCACCGTTAAAGCGTAATGAGTGTCCGCAGGCTTGCGGAAATCAGGGTGGTACCGCGGGTATTGAAACGATGGCCCGTCCCTAGAAGGGGGCGGGTTTTTTTGTTGGACAAAATCTGGGTATAGACAATTGAGGGCCAGCACCTAGGCTCGCGGCAGCCGGAGGAAGTGTCTCTATGGCAACAACAACACAGAGTTCCCGTATGTCCTACGACCATCGGGATATGCAGGCGAAATGGAGCGACCGCTGGGAAGACGGCGGGATCTACGCCGTCGCTGACGACGATCCGCGTCCAAAGTGGTACGAACTCCATATGTATCCGTACCCGTCCGGAGACCTCCATGTCGGTCACTGGTTCGCCATGACCGGTGCGGACGTCCACGCCCGGTACATGCGCATGAAGGGATATAACGTCCTCCATCCAATGGGGTTCGATGCCTTCGGCCTGAACGCTGAGAACGCCGCCATCAAGAACGGCGTTCACCCGCACACGTGGACCATGTCCAACATCGAAAACATGCGCCGACAGCTCAGGTCGATGGGGCCGATGTACGACTGGGAACGCGAAGTCGTCACCTGCACTCCTGACTACTACAAGTGGAACCAGTGGTTCTTCCTGCAGCTCTACAAGAACGGGCTCGCGTACAAGGCCGCCGCCCCGGTCAACTGGTGCCCATCATGCCAGACAGTTCTCGCAAACGAGCAGGTCATCAATGGATTCTGCGAGCGATGCGACACGGCGGTCGCACACAAGGACATGGAGCAGTGGTTCTTCAAAATTACCGACTATGCCGATGAGCTGCTCGATCACTCCAAGATGGACTGGCCCGACCGCATCAACGCGATGCAGACGAACTGGATTGGGCGCTCCAAAGGTGTGGAAGTAGATTTCGACATTTCCGAGTACGGCCTGGATGAGCAGGCGATTCGCACCTTTACGACACGAATCGACACTGTGTTCGGAGTTACGTTCATCGTGCTGGCGCCAGAGCACCCTCTGGTCGACAAGCTGACCACGAGTGAGCAGCGCGACGAAGTGACCGCATACGTCGAGCAGGCGCGTCTTCAGACCGAAATCGAACGGCTGTCAACCGAGAAGGAGAAGACGGGGGTCTTCACCGGGGCCTTCGCCGTCAACAAGCTGAATGGCGAGCGTGTCCCGATCCTTGTGGCCGACTACGTTCTCCTGAGTTACGGCACGGGAATGGTAATGGGTGTCCCGGCTCACGACGAGCGCGACTTTATCTTCGCCACAAGAAATGGGCTGCCGATCCGCGTCGTTATCGCTCCTCCAGGCTGGGACGGCTCCGATCTGGATGAAGCGTACATGGCTCCGGGAATGCAGGTCAATTCCGGCCAGTTCGATGGGATTCCGAGCTCGGATGGGCTGGAACGGATTGCAGACTTCATAGAAGCCAATGGCTGGGGAGAGCGCTCGGTCAACTATCGGATGCGCGACTGGCTAATCAGCCGCCAACGCTACTGGGGAACTCCGATTCCGGTTGTGTACTGTGAACAGTGCGGAGAGACGCCAGTGCCTGAGTCCGACCTTCCTGTTCTGCTGCCGGAGGACGCCGAGTTCCTGCCAACAGGCGACTCCCCACTGGCGCTGCACGAAGGATTCGTCAACGCTGCGTGTCCCGATTGCGGGAGCCTCGCAAAGCGTGAAACAGACACGATGGACACGTTCGTCGATTCATCGTGGTACTTCCTGCGGTATGCAAGTCCCAAGTTCGAGGACGGCCCGTTCGATCCCAACGCTCTTGAACAGTGGGGCGCTGTGGACCAGTACACCGGTGGCGTGGAACATGCCGTCATGCACCTGCTGTACGCGCGTTTCTTCGTGAAGGCGCTGCGGGACCTCGGTTACGTCGAGTTCGATGAGCCGTTCGTTAGGCTGGTGAACCAGGGTACCATCGTCTTCAATCACCAGAAGATGAGCAAGTCCCGAGGCAACGTGATTGCGCCGGATGCCTATGTCTCGGATGTTGGAGCTGACGTTGTCCGCACTTACATGATGTTCATGGGCCCGTGGGAGGCGGGCGGCGAGTGGAATGACGATGGAATCAACGGCATGGCGCGCTGGACCAACCGGGTTTGGGACCTCGCCAACCGTGACGCAGGTGTCCTGGACGAGTCGGACACACACCCAGGTGCCGTACGCGGTCTCCGGCGACTCCTGCATCAGACCATTCGCAAAGTCACCGAAGATGTGGAACGGTTCAAGTTCAACACAGGGATAGCTGCCATGATGGAATTCTCCAACGCCTTGGGTCAGGCGTGGGACTCGGGAGTTATCGACTCTTCGGCGTGGAATGAGTCGATCAGGAATTTGGCACTTATGTTGTCTCCGGTTACTCCGTTCCTTGCGGAGGAGATCTGGGAGCGTGTGGGAGGGCCTTTCAGTGTGCACCAGCAGCCGTGGCCCGCTTGGGACCCTGACCTGGCGGCCGACGAAACGATTACCCTGGTTGTGCAGGTCAATGGGCGTCTGCGAGACCGAATTGAGGTGCCTGCAGACATCTCTGAAGGCGATGCCAAGACGAGGGCACTGGAGTCAGACAGGGTGGCGGCACACACTGAAGGAAAGCAGGTACGGCGCGTCATCTACGTGCCGGGGCGGCTGGTGAACATCGTGGCGAGCTGACGCTCGACACACGAGTCAAACGAGAGGGCGTGGACAATGACAAGCGTCAGCGAGATTCAGAAGGCTATACTGGCTCTTCCTGAAGCCGAATACGTACAGCTGAGGCAATGGATTGGCGAGATCGACTGGCAAAGGTGGGACAAGGAAATAGAAGCGGATTCGAGTGAGGGAAAGCTTGATTTTCTCATTGCCGGTGCCATGGAAGCCAAAGACCGGGGTGATCTCCAAGAACTTTAGATGCACCGGACAATGCCCCAATTCTGGCGATACTTTGAACGGCTACCGGAGCCAGTCCAGAGAGTTGCGAGACGAAATTTCCAGTTTCTCAGGGAAAACCCAAGACATCCGTCTCTCCAATTCAAGAAGGTAGGGAGATTTTGGTCTGTTCGTGTGGGGCTTGCACACAGGGCGCTCGCAGTTGAAGATGGTGAAGACTTCATATGGGTGTGGATTGGCGATCATGATGAATACGATAGGCTGATTGAGTATTAGTCAATACGACTAACGGCAACTCGCCTCTGAATTAGTGTCACATCCGTTTCTACGAATATCAGGATTGCAACACCGGGAGCAAGGGATATGCTGGATCGTGATGAGGCGTTCGAATGGCCAGACGAGGCAGACATTCAGCAATTGATAGATGAGTCAGATGAGAGTGAGTATGACAGGCATATACAGAATCTCATTGACCGTCGCACTCTCGACCAGATCGAGTCAGAATTCCGCCAAGCTGTAGACCAGGATAGAAGTGTCCTATGGCTGATTGATGCTCTCGTAAGTGAGTATTCTAACGTCAGGCAGTTTGCCGCTGAACAGATGGGCGAAGTAGACGATGTGCGAATAGTGCCGCATCTGGCTGGGGCATTAGGAGATGGAGATGCCTGCGTCCGAATGGAAGTTGTGAAAGCTTTGAGCAAGGTGGACGATGTGCGAGTAGTGCCGCATCTGGCTGGGGCATTGAGAGACGAAGATACCTGTGTTCAAGCGGAGGTTGCGAATGCCTTGGGTAACCTAGGCGACTCTCGTGCAGTGCCGCATTTGGTCGGTGCTCTCAACGATGAATCACATCGCATCAAAATGCTAGCAGTGCGGGCTTTGGTCAATTTGGGCGATGTCAGGGCCATACCGAGTCTGATCGACGCGCTCCGGGACTATTGCGATGAAACCTATGATGAGTGTCACGAATTCCGATTATGGATTGTAGAGGCACTAGGAGAGTTCAGCGATAACAGTGCGACTCCCCATCTGATTGGACTGCTGGGAGTTACAGGCAATGATATATACCCAGTGATAGACGCATTAGGTAAGCTAGTACCGTTTCAATTTAATTCTATTGGATAGACATGTTTGAGCTTAATGCGAGCGTTCTGGGTGGAGAACCGCCAGTCTATGATGGCGGCGGCCTCGTTGCGCTCGCGTTCGAGCGCCGCGATCTCCCGTCTCAGCAACGCTTCATCGCCGACCCGGCGGTTCAGACACTGTCTGCTGAAGACGCTGAACTCGATTTCAGCCATGTTCAACCAGCTTCCGTGATTGGGTGTGTAGTGAAGCTCCAGGCGTTTGGCTATGCGGCGCGCCTCGAACGGCTCAAACGCTTCATAGAGCGAGCCGAGCTTGTGGGTGTTGAGATTGTCCAACACCAGTCGGATCACCGTGGCGTCAGAATATGCCTGGTCCACCAGCCACTTCATCCAGTGCGCGAAGTCAACGGCAGTGCGGTGCCCGGTCACCTCGACGTGCCTCCACCCACCCTTCGGTTCACAGAACATGAACAGATTCCGTGTCCCGTTTCGCTGGTACTCGGTGTCATAGCGCTCCACCCGTCCAGGAGCGGCCTCAATGGGAGGCCGCACATCCCCGAGCAACTGCTTGGAGGACTCGTCAAAACACACCACCGGACGCTCCCAGTCGTACTCTTCGTGATAAAGGTCCAGCACGTCTTCCATCCGGGCGACGAACTCCCCGCTCAGCTTGGGAATGCACCATTCCTTTTTCTTCCACGGCTTGAGTTCGTTTTTTTGAGTATCTGGCGCACCGTCTCCAGGGAGATGCTCCCGGCCAG
>DAOUHG010000056.1:0-4660 GCA_034428835.1 Dehalococcoidia bacterium | reverse complement strand
CTATCAAGTCGAGGGCGTGCTGGGCGATGTATTCGTCGTCAGCGGCTACTGCGGCTACTTCGTCGCCGACGAAGCGCACCTCAGTGTCGAGTATCGGGACGTCCGGGGCGATGTTAGCGGCGGGCACGTCGAACGGCGTGACGATGGCGTGGACTCCGGGCAGGTCGTGCGCCGCTGTCGCGTCAATCGAGACAATTGTCGCGTGTGGGTGCGGACTTCGGAGTATCTTGCCGGTAAGCATACCGGGGAGCTGCACGTCCGCGGTGTATTTCGCCTCGCCCGTGAGCTTTCCAGGGAGGTCACGGCGGGGGACCGACTGTCCAATCGAGCCAGTCATAGCACGTTCCCCGCCGCCATAACTGATCGAATTATGGCTCCGTATGCGTTGCAGCGACAGATGTTTCCGGCGAGAGCGGAGCGGATTTCTTCGTCTGTCGGGCTCGGATTTTGTTCGAGGAGCGCTGTCGCGCTCATGAGGAATCCGGGGGTGCAATAGCCGCACTGGGCGCCGTCGTTCTCCAGGAATGCCTGCTGTACCGGGTGAAGCGTGTCCGGGGACGACAGTCCCTCAACGGTACGGATACTGCTGCCGGAGATAGTGGCCGCCAGGGTCATGCAGGCGTTGACCGGCAAATCGTCCACCAAAACCGTGCAGGCTCCGCACTCCCCTCGGTCGCAGCCGCGCTTGGATCCGGTGAGGCCGAGCTCTTCGCGGAGAACGTGGAGCAGAGTCCAGCGAGTGTCGACTTCCAGATCGTGAGACTGGCCGTTGACTTCTATGTTGATGGGTAAGGTGTGCTGGGTCACTTTGGATAGTCCCACTCGATCCACCTGCCGTGGGCATTGCGCCGGGCCGATAGAAGCGTAGTCGTTTGTCTATTTACAATGCGGTCTACGGACATGCGCTCTCCCTCGGACGGAACGTGATACACGATTCGACGCTCAGACTCGCCCATGAGAATCTCGTAGAACGCCGAGCGGGCCTCGACGGGGAACTGGTTCAGGGTATGGCAGTGGAATACGCACAGCACGGCGTCGGCAGGAGCGTTCGCCAGGACGTTGGGCATGAGGGCCGCCGCGTCCCCTGCCAGAACTGTTGGCGGGTCTTCCAGCCAGATCTTCCTAGCGGCGGCAAGCAGCTCAGAGCGATCGGTATGGTCGGGCCAGACCAGCGCCATCATCCAGCGGTACTCTTCATCGTCGCTCAGATCCACAGGAGACAGGTCGATCCCGGTACGGAAGGAGACTGTCGGGAACCGCTCAGGGATAGAGGGCGTGGGAGTCCTGGTCTCTGCCTCGATCAGTACGTCGGAATCCGCGGGGCCGTACCTCGAGCCATCGGAGTACCTGTACTGATAGCTGTCCCAGAGTAAGTTGAGTCCGGCGCTGGAACCCACGTCGATCAGAGCTAGCGGTCTGCCGGGGTGTTCATTGGCGATAACTCCGAACGCGGGCATCAGGTATGAGCAACGCCTAATCTCGTTAGTCTGGACGCGCCGCGTACTTACAAGCTCACGTATGCCATCGTCATGGGCAGAGCAAAATCTGCTGAACGCCTGGGCGAGGCCGGGAGTGGGGCGACCATCCCTCGCACAACGGGCATAGTGGTCCGAGAGACTGTCGTCCGGGTAGTCCGCAAGCACACGCTTGACGGCAGAGAAGAAGAGGTTCGGAATCGGCTGGCCGACCAGACACTCGCGGGCGAGGTCCAGCAGGCAGGCGTTGGAAGCGACCGCCAAAGATAAGGCTTCATAGGTCGGCGATACCACGTTCAATCCAGACTCGCCCGAACATTCCTCGGCGGCAAAGGTCCTGAACCGAAGTGAAAGCGCGTCGTCCGAACGTTCGTTGGGTCCAAGCTGCTCAATGCGCCCGCGTCCCTGGTGTGTATCGATCTGGCGAAGGACCACGCGCTAACGGGCCGTGACCCCGCCGTCGATGACCAGCTCCGCGCCGGTCATGTAGGACGACTCGTCGGATGCCAAGAACAGCGCGCCGTATGCCACATCCATTACCGTACCAATACGCCTGAGCGGAACGCGGGCTTCCGACTCGGCACGGGCCTCCGGTGTTGCGAGGTTATCGGCGATCATCACGGTATCTATAGGACCGGGATGTATCGAGTTAGCTCGAATTCCTTCAGTAGCGTGCTGAATTGCAGTGTACTTCGTAAAGAGCCGGACGCTTCCTTTGGAGGCGCCGTAGGCACTGCCACGGGCGCTGCCGATCAGGCCGGCGGTGGAGGATATGTTAATGATAGAGCCGCCGCCCGACCGCTGCATGGCGGGGATAGCGTGTTTTGTGCCCAAGAATACACCCGTGGAGTTGACTTCCATGATTTCCCGCCACTCCTCCACGTCTGTGTCGACAATAGGAGTGCGCTTGTATATCGCCGCGTTGTTTATGAGGATGTCCAGACGTCCGTAAGTCTGAAGCGCGAAATCGACCGCGTTGCGCCATTCGTCTTCGCTGGTAACGTCGAGGTGTACATAAGACGCCTCGCCGCCGTTTTCGCGTATCTGCGCTGCTGTCGCCTCGCCCTCAACGTCAAGGATGTCCGCAAGCACGACCTTAGCCCCTTCGTCAACGAATAGCTGGCCCTCGGTCGCTCCCTGCCCGCGCGCGCCACCGGAGATCAGCGCAACTTTACCTTCTAGTCTCATATCTATCCCTCTGGCCCTCTGGGGTCGGGGCGAACGGCCCCGCTCTTGTCGGTCGTTCGTGATTGTATCATCGTGGGCAGTGTGCGCAAGACTCGGATATAATTGATCTCACCAGGAAAACAACAGCCCCCGCGCAGAGAGGTCTCAATATGGTTCTTCCACATACTTCGGACATGGCGCTCAAAGAGTGGGCGGTCGCGGTCAAGGCTCTCGGACGGGGTGAGCAGGCGCTGATCCTGCGCAAGGGCGGCATCCATCGCGATGACCGTGACTTCAGACTCGTGCATCCGGAGTTCCTGCTGTTTCCGACTTACCTGCACCAGAAGGCTGAGCTCATCAAGTCCACGCATCACGAGACGCTCCGAGAGACTGTGGATGAAGACGACACGCCGGGTGTGGTGGAGCTGGCGTACTACTGCCAAGTGGTAGACAAGTTCGAGATTCGAGACGAGTCGGCGCTGGATACCCTCTCTGACTTTCACATCTGGACGGACGACTACGCCCACAAGCGGCTTCACTGGCGTCCGAAGCAGCCGCTGACCGTCGCCCTGCTGCGCGTCTTCGAGATGGAACAGCCGCAGGCGCTGCCGGTGCTCGATGAGTATTCGGGATGCAAGTCGTGGGTGGAACTGGGCCAAGACGTACCGTTGGATACGATGTTGCCGGTCATGGACGATACGGAGTTCGAGCAGCATTGTGACGCCATCAGATCCGCGCTCGGGGCGACGCCGACGGCAGTCTGAGGCCTGGGCGTAAATTTCTGCCACTTATGGATAGTTTGCCTAAAGAAGAAGTCACCGCCTCTTTGGATACCGACCTTCGCTGGTATGACGGTTGCGCAGGTTCTCCGCTCGAGGGGCTGGCGACCATAGATGGTGAGAGCTACTAGATGAAGTATCGCCAGATAGGCAACACCGAGCTTACAGTTTCCGAGATCGGCGTGTCCCTGCGTCCGCTTGCGACCAACGACTACGGCCATGTCACCGAGCAAGACACCGTTAACCTGCTCACGCGGGCGTTCGACATGGGGTTCACGTACTTCGATACGGCAGACTCGTACACTGAGGGATACGGAGAACGCGTGCTGGCGCGGGCACTGGGTCGGCGGCGGCACGACATCGTGATCTCGACCAAGGCCGGATACGATTTCTACGGCCCTGTCATCGACCCAGGCGAGCGAGGGAAGTCGCGGCGGTGGACTCCGGGTTTCGTCCAGTACGCGTGTGAGCAGAGCCTCCGTCGGCTTGACACCGACTACATCGACCTGTTCCTGCTGCATCACCCAGATCCGGACGTGATCGACGACGACGAACTGTTCGGACTGCTGGATGACCTGGTTGTGGCGGGTAAGATGCGGTACTACGGGGTCATGCTGGACGACACCGCCGAGTCGGAGGAGACCGGTGAGGGTGCAATCGATCACAGGCAAGTGTCCGCAGTGGAGATGACCTACGGACTGCTGGAGCAGGAACCCGGTCGCAGCCTCATACGCAGGGCGCAAGACACTACGACGGCTATCATTTCGTACAATCCGAGCGCGTCAGGAGCGCTGGAGGACATCCGAGGTCGGGACGACGAGGCAACCAATCTGAACGAGCGATTGCGGCAGGAGGCGTTCGAGCGTTATCGGAGAGAGCGGGAGGCAGTCGTGGCCGCACTGCGGGAGTTCGGCGGTGATATAGGGACGTGGGCGATCAAGTTCGCGCTGGCGTCTCCGACGGTTGCATCGACGCTTCCCATCGCAACGTCCTACGCAAGGCTTCTGGAGCTAGCAGAGATCGCCGACCGAGACGAACTACCGAAGGAGTTCATCGAGCGGGCGTTCGAGGTTTACGACTCGGAGATCGGGAACAGGCAGGTCTGGAGAGACTAGGCAGTGTTGACATTTGATTATAAGGCAGTTCAACAACTCAATTTCGTCATTCCGGCGTAGGCCGGAATCCAGAACGGGCGCGATGTCCGCTTCCAAATGCACCTGGATTCCCGCTTTCGCGGGA
>DAOUHG010000055.1:0-4394 GCA_034428835.1 Dehalococcoidia bacterium | reverse complement strand
TCCAAGGACAAGCTGCGGACGCTGTTGTCCGACGGCGCCGACCTCGCGGTCTCATCCGAGCGCGCGCCCGACTGGGCGGTGAAGAGCGTGGGTCCGCCGCCGCCCATCTACTCGCTCGAGGTCAACGGCTGGACCATCCGCGCCGCCAGTCACGCCATGAAGCTCAAACCGGCGGACATCGTCTACATCTCCACGACCGACTTCGCCATGCACACCTACGCACCGGACGAGCCGGAGTCGCAACAGCACATCAAGATACTGGACGACGCCATCGGCGAGCTGGTCGAGTCCCATCCAGACGTCACCCTGTTCATCACCGCCGACCACGGCATGAGTCCAAAGACGCGAATGATAGACCTGTCCGACGTTCTGAAGCGTGAGGGCATACACGCCCAGTCCGTGCCGATCATCAAGGACCGCTACGTCGTGCATCACAACAACCTCGGCGGCTGCATGTTCATCTACTTCAAGGAGGGCGGGTCTGATCGGATAGATGACGCGATCCAGGCCCTCGCGGATACGGACGGCGTCGAGCGCGTGTACGCGCGACAAGAGGCGGCGGACGAGCTCAGGCTCAACTACGACCGGATCGGCGACCTCGTGGTGACCGGCGACGCCGAAACGGTCTTCGGCCCCAGCGAGATCGGAGACGCTTGGCACGATACCGGAGCAGGCCGTGGCCTGCGATCCCACGCCTCCGCTCACGAGCGGGACATCCCGATAATCGGCTACAACGGCGACTTCGACGGCTTCGACTTCAACGAAAACCGCGACCTCGGCCGCTACGTCTTCGAGCGAGTGCTGGGATAGCGGTTCATGCCTGGTGCGGCCCACTCTGAGTGCCCCGTACCTGTACCCAGTACCCTGTGCCCGACGATAGACTGGATTATCTGTTCATTTTTTCATGTACACTGTCTATCCAGCGCATCGCCAAGTGAAAGAACGGACTCGAAGACGTGGCCCTCCCAAGAAGCCTGCTGAATACCGGACTTATGGTCGCGGGCAAGTGCCTCGCGGTTGTACGGCCAATGCTTGGCTCGGTTCGGGCGCAGTTCCACATGAGTCGGCGGAACGTCGAAGACCTCATGCCCACTATTACTAACCCAACCCTTACTTTGGTACTGATGGCGGTTTTCGTATACGTCGGGCGCAGGGATCTGGCCACCTACTCGCTGGTCGCTCCACTGCTCATAAGCGTCGGAGGTATGGCCATATTCGTGGCAAGTGAGCTGATGGCCCGGGAGCAGTACTCTCAGACGCTCGAGCTCTCAGTAACATGTCCGGCGCCGTTTCCGTTGGTCCTCTTTTCAAGGATCTCAGTTATTACGTCACTCTCGCTGATTGCAATCGCGGAGAGTTAGCTGATTCTTCGTTTCGTGTTCGGAGCGAGCCTGACGATACATCATCCCTGGGTATTCGTGGCGGCAACGTTGCTGACCGCGTTCGCGGCGGCGGGCACCGCCTTAATCACGGCAGCCCTGTTCTGCTTTGCCCGGACGGCACGGACCTACCAGAACTCGGTCATGTACCCAGTCTATCTGTTATCGGGGATGCTGGTACCTGTAACGGTCTTCCCAGACTGGCTAGAGCCGGTGAGCCGCCTTATCTTCCTCTACTGGTCGGCGAACCTGTTCAGAGACTCCATGCAGCCAGCAGCGCCCGCGGGAGTCCTCGCGGGGCTGGGCGCCATCGCTGCTCTCGGTATCGGTTCGGCTTTCGTGGGAAGCGTCCTGATGGTCAGGATGCTCAACTACCTCAGGCGCGAAGGAAGGCTGGGAGTACTGTGAACGCACTACGCCTCTTCCGCTTTGGCCTGCTGGTGGGCTCGAAGGAGTTCACAGACTATTGGAACTGGAAAACCTGGTTCGGCGGCTGGATGGTCCAGACGATCGCCATGGCAGTGTTCTTTTCTCTCTTTGCCAGGCTGTTCGACTCGCCTGAGCTGGAGCGGTTCCTCCTGATCGGCAATGCCGTCGTCGTCGGCACGATGTTGGTAGGTTGGACAGTCCCATCGTCCACGTGGGACCGGTGGGACGGCACCTTCGCCCTTCTCGTGATCGCGCCAGCCAGCCTCGTGCCCGCAGTCATGGGTCGGACCTCCATATGGTTTGCAGCCGGTACGGCGACTTCGCTCTTAACCTTCATCGTCCTGGGCGTACTGTTCGATCTGGCGCTGCCTTCGCCCGACACCATCTTTGTCGTTCCCCTGGTGATCTTGACCTGCGCCAGCACCTACTGCCTGACTCTGTTCCTGGGATCACTGGTCACACGTCAACCCCGGATCAGGCTCTTCGTTCTGAGCTTCTGGAACACGGGTGTCAATGCGTTCTGCGGGGTCTTCGTCCCCGTAGCCTTCTGGCCTGACTCTGTGCAGACCATCGTCCGGTTTGTACCCATAGCTCACGGCCTACAGGCCATCCGGCTCCTGCTCGACGAGGCATCCGCAGTGGCAGTTCTCCAGGAGGCCGCACTCGAAGCAGCGGTGGGGTTGGGCTGGGTAGTTATTGCGATCTTCGTGATGGACCGGATGGCCAACGCCGGACGGAAGGACGGCTCTATCGAATTCGTCGGATGAATAGAGTGCGTGGGAAGGGAAACGTGAATGCAGTAACAACCAAAGACCTGCGGAGAGTCTACAAGAGTCGGGACAGCAATCCCGACGTGGTCGCCCTCGACGCCGTGTCGATGGATATTGAGGAGGGTGAGGTCGACGGACTCCTTGGACCGAACGGCGCTGGAAAGACGACCTTAGTGAAGGTGCTGTCCACAGTCCTCCTCCCTACGGCTGGGTCAGCCTCGGTACTTGGACACGACGTTGTCCGGGAAACCTCGGCGGTCCGCCCACTGATAGGCATCGTTCTCGGAGGCGACCGCGGACTGTACTGGCGACTGACCGGCCGTGAGAACCTGGAGTACTGGGCGGCGCTCTACAACGTCCCTGCCTCTACCGCTAAGCAGCGAGTGTCGGATCTGCTCGACATGGTCGGACTCACCGACCGGGCCGACTACCTTGTCGAGGGCTACTCACGCGGAATGAGGCAGCGTCTTCATCTTGCCAGAGGTCTGGTGGGGAACGCGCGCGTGATCTTTCTGGACGAGCCGACCGCCGGCATGGACCCAGTTGCATCCCGAGAGTTTCGCCACCTGGTCGAGAATCTGCGGTCGGAGGGCCGGACGGTTCTCCTGACCACGCACGACATGGCAGAAGCCGAGGCGGTGTGCGACCGGGTTACCCTCATCGACAGGGGTAAAGTGCTCGCTGTCGAGACCCCGCGCTCACTGAGTATGCTGGTTGCAAGAAACGAACGGATCGATTTCGACGGCGGCATCCAGGACCTGCTGGACACGCTGCGTGCGATCCCGGGAGTCGCCTCCGTAAATCGCGTGCCAGATGGCGGTCATAGAGTGGAGTTAGACAATGACGCCGCCGCCCGCCACGTCCTGAAGACACTCGTGGATGCTGGCGTCACATCCATATTCACGTCTCGGCCAAGTCTCGAAGAGTTCTACATCCGCGTAATGGGAGACCGCGACTCCGAGGGTGACAACTAAGATCTTGAGAGCACTCAGACAATCAGAAGGCGGGCTGTAGTCCGAGCTCCTAATCGAAGGCCACGAGGACTTCCTCATCGAGGCGCTGCAAGGTTTCGACTTCAGTGGGCCTGGGGGCGAGCATGATCTCATCGACGCCGGCCTCGGCGAATTCGCCAATTCGGTCGATGATGTATTGTGCGGTCCCGGCGACCGTACCCGGACCCACTCGCTGGATGAACTGATCGGCCTCGGCCTGATCGTCGGTGAGCTTGGTCGGCATGAAGACCGTATACTTGATCTCTGCCGGGTCGCGTCCCGCATCTTCACAGTGCCGATTTATCACGTCTACCTTGTGTCTGTACAGGTTCAGGGACATCCCGCCGAGACGCCGTGCATCCTCGCGGCCTACCGCGAATCCGTCCAAGTTCCACACGTCCCCATACCTTGCCAGCGTGCGCAATGTCCGCCTCTCACCCAGTCCGCCGACCATGATGGGTATGTGAGGCTTCTGGAACGAAGGGGGCGACAACGGCGCGCCGTCGAGCTTATAAAAGCGGCCCTCGAAATTAACCGGCCCCTCGGCGGTGAACAACGCACGAATCAAGGCGCATGCTTCCTCGAAACGATCTTGCCGCTCGCGCATCGACGGGTAATCCCAGCCGTAGGCTTCGTGCTCACGTTTGAACCACGCCGCGCCGATACTCAGCGTGAATCGACCGTGAGAGACCTGATCGATCGTCGTGGCCATCTTGGCGACGAGGGCCGGATTGCGGTAGGTGTTACCGGTCACGAGGTGTCCGAGACGGAGCTTCTCGGTCATGCCGGCGGCGGCGGCGATCAGCGTCCAGGCTTCGTACATT
>DAOUHG010000054.1:0-1921 GCA_034428835.1 Dehalococcoidia bacterium | reverse complement strand
CGCCGAGCTGTACGTAGATCCGATAATCCCTGAAGGCGGAACGATCACGCTGTCAGACCGGCCCGGTCTGGGTCTGGAGATCGACGAGAACGCGCTTGCCAGGTGGACCGCCGACTGAAGTCCGGAATTGAGACTGCGCCGCAGCGAGCATCCGGTTATACTAAATCTACGTAAATATCGAAGAAGGCATTACATTACTCACGTAAAGGTCGACGACGCATTATCTGGATTTTCGAGAGTCCAGCCAGTCCGTGGATTCCCGCTTTCGCGGGTATGACGGTGGAGCGAGGAGGGACTAGGTGCCATGAAACTGCGAAACCTCGGTTTGGGCGCATTAACAGGCGTCCTCCTCACGGCCCCGCTCATAGCCATCCTGTACATGGCGGACAAGTGGCTCGACCTGTCGTTCCCGCCGTTCGAAACTTTCGACTGGACAGCGGGCATGCTGCCGGGCGCGATGGTGACGTTCGGCATCGACGCGATGATCGAGACGCTCATGCTGGTTGGGCTGAGCGTCAAGGACTTCGCGAAGACCGCGGAGCAGATCATGGCCGTCATGCTGTTCCTGGGCGCCGGAGTCGTCGCGACGATCATCGTCTTCGCGCTCGTGGAGAGGCGCATCTGGGGCGCCCGGCCGCAGCTGGGAGCCCTGTGCGGAGCCATCGTCGGCATACCGGTCGCGCTCATAACGTTCAGCATCGGCCAGTCGACCATAGACCCGACCCTGAACTTCATCTGGGTGATGATCGCGTCGGTTGCATGGGGGACAGCGTCGGCATTGGTCGCGCGCCGCCTTATCGAGCCCGAGCGCACGGTCATCGTCTCCGCGGACGGAGAGCGGTCTGTGGAAGTGATGGGCAGGCGTCAATTCCTGGTGCGAATGGGAGTGGCGACCGCTACGATCACCGTTGCCGGCGCAGGCATCGGGCGTGTCATGGCAGGCAACGAGAAGGCAAGGCTCGAAGCCGAGCTCGCCGCGATGAGGGATCGGATCGCTGAAAGCGCCGCAGCCGGGATGATCGAGCTTCCCAACGAAGACGACCCGGTTAAGCCGGCCCTGGGCACCCGACCCGAGTACACCGCCGTCAGGGACCACTACAAGATATTCATCAGGTCTCAGCCGAGCATTATCGACGGCAACAACTACACACTGCCAATCACCGGTTCGGTCGAGAACCCCATGTCGCTGACCATTGACGACATCCGCAACAGGTACGAGGCTCGCAACGAGTTCGTCACGCTTGCGTGCATCTCCAACAGGGTCGGTGGAGACCTCATCAGCACGACTTACTGGACAGGCGCGAGTCTCCAGGACATCCTCGCAGACCTCAAGCCCTTGCCGAGTGCGACTCACCTGTTCATCGAGAGCGAAGACGGGTTCTTCGAGACGGTCGCTCTCGACCTGATAGCGTCGGACCCCAGGATCATGCTCGCGTACAACTGGGACGGTCGGCCCATTCCGTTCGACCACGGATTCCCGCTTAGGATATGGCTCCCTGACCGGTACGGCATGAAGCAGCCGAAGTGGATAACCAGCATTGAGGTCATCGACGAGTACAAGCCCGGCTACTGGGTCGCGCGGGACTGGGACGAGGTCGCGCAGATGCATGCTACTGCAGTCATAGATACCGTGGCCATAGACGCAGTCATCGAGGACGGAGACCGCAAGCTGATACCGGTCGGCGGAATCGCGCACGCGGGAGCCAGGGGAATATCCAAGGTCGAAGTCCAAGTCGATGGTGACGGTGTCTGGAACGAAGCGATCCTGCGCAAGCCTCTCTCGGACACGACGTGGGTCATCTGGAGATACGACTGGCCCTTCGAAGAGGGTCGGCACGAGTTCGAGGTACGCACCTACGAGGCCGACGGCACACCGCAGACCGAGGAGATCAACTCGCCCAGGCCCAGCGGCGCGACCGGC
>DAOUHG010000053.1:0-9161 GCA_034428835.1 Dehalococcoidia bacterium | reverse complement strand
CCTCAAGAACATGCCCGGGCTTGACGTGGCGATCCTGGCGGACGAGGGAAGAGCGATGGAGCGGCTGGCTGCGCTGGTGCAGAGCGAGACTGAGCCGGGACGCTACGACGAGCGGCGACAGTGGGCGCGCGAGGCGGCGTCCAGACTGCGTAATGAACGACGGGCAGACCTCGGATCAGTGGGCTCGCAGGAGGGCCGCGTGCGTCCGCTTCCACTGATCGAGTCACTGGATGCTGAGCTCGAGAGACTCGGCGGCGGCATAGTGACCACCGAGCAGTTCGCGGTCCCGCAGGACGTGGTCGGCGGAGACAACGGTCCCGGAAAGAACATGTACATCCGCCCGGCAGGTGGGTCCGAGGGATATGGTGTCGGCGCTCCGATAGGCGCGAAGCTGGCCGCCCCGGACACGCCGGTAGTCGGTCTCGTTGGGGACGGCTCGCTGTACTACGCGGACAGCGGCCTGTGGACGGCGGTCCACCACCGGATTCCAGTGCTTTACGTCATCACCAACAACGAGGCCTACGGGATTGTCGCCGGCGCGTTCGGCAGGGCAGAAGGGCACATGCACGAATCTGGTGACTACGGCGGAGTCGCGCTGACTGGTATTGACCCGACGAAGATCGCCGAGGGATTCGGTATGGAGGCAACCGATCTGACGGATGAGTCGAAGATCGCGGACACGATCTCCGAAGGACTACGCGTCGTCGAGGACGAGAAGCGTCCCTTCCTTATCAATGCGCATCTGCCGATGGGCCTGCCGGAAGGCGGCAAGCCCGCTCAGCAGTATCGATTCGTCTAGAGCTTAGCCAGCTTTGAGAAGCTGCGCAGCTCCTGGGGCGGGTCCATGCGACCGCCTCGGATGGTGAAGGAGACCTCTCCTACATAGATGTTGCCGTGGCTGTCCACTCCCATGCCGTGCGGAGCGATGAACTCGCCGGGGCCTGTGCCCTCGTCGTCGGCGCCGAACAGAGCGAGACGGTTTCCGCTGGGATCGTAGATGCTGATGCGATGGCCATGCCTCGGCGGTGTCGGCTCGGCCTGGGTCGCGCCGGGCAGTTCGCCGACGTAGATGTTGCCGTCCGGGCCGATGGTCATGCCGTTGGGCATGTGGATGTTGTTCCATACGTCGAGCACGTTCCCGTCGGTGTCGAACACCTGGATGCGGTGGGCCTCGCGGTCGGCAACTATAACGCGGTCACCCTCGTCCACGGCGATGTTGTGGGGTCGGAGGAACTCACCCGGGTCGATACCCGGCCCACCCCAACTCTTTACGTACTCGCCGTCTCCGGTGTACTTGTGTACGTTGAAGTTGCCGTAGCCGTCCGAGATGTAGATGTGTCCGGTCTTCCTGGAGACGGCGGCGTGCGTCGGGCGGTTGAACGGCTCGCCTCCCCATATCTCTGAGGACTGGCCGTGCGTGCCGATGGTCATGAGCAGTTCGCCGTCGCGGGTGAACTTGGTAATCGTATGGATGCCGTCATCGACGCAGTAGATGGTGTCCCCGGGACCGACGTAGATGCCGTGAGTGCGGTCCCCGAAGATGCCCTTTCCGAAGCCACGAACGAAATCGCCGTCCTGGTTGAATACCATGACAGGGAAGTCGGGGTTTCTGCTGAATGCGTATACGTCGTCCTGGGAGTCGACGGCGACACCCGGAGTCTCGATCAGCCTAGCTCCCTCCGGCAGCTTGTGCCAGTCGAGCACGTGCTCATATCTGAAGTCGCCTTCGCCCAGAATCGCGCCCATGTTCGGTCTCCTTGAGTGTATGCCTTGATCGATGTTGGATATCAGTTTGTTGGCGAGCTGCCGGCTAGTAAACGTGTCCCTGTACCGATGCGGCGATCGACATTTCGATGTCCTGGATTGCCTGCGTCATGGACTGTCCGATCAGGTCGAGCCTGCGCACCTGTTCGATGCGTTCGGACGCCTGGCGGGACTCACGCGAGGACAGCAGCTCTCTGAAGATGCCGCACGCGTCGGCCAGGCAAATCAACATCACGTCCCTGGGGTCGGGGATCTCGTCGCTGAACAGCACACCCATGATGCGCAGCTTCACCTCGCGCTCGACTGTACCGTCGATAGTGGGATACCGCCTGGACTTGAACACCCACATAAAGCGGTCGTCTTCGCGTTCCAGGATTCCCAGGTCTACCAGCCGAGAAAGGGCCTCCTCTCGGATGTCGTAGGCATGCTGCGCGGTGTGCTCCACCCAGAAGCGGACGTCGTTTTTCTCCCCCTTCGCAATGTCGGAAAGCGTCGGGTCGAGCAGGTCGTCGCCTACAGACGTTGAGTCGAGCAGGATGAGATGCTCCAAGTCGGTGTCGATGCGGTTCTCCATCGCGAGATCCATCAGGATGCCCCCAGCGATGGCATACTCCATAGACCAGCTAGGGACACGCACGAACCTGCCATCGTCGTCGTTGAGCATAAGTAGGATGATTTCTTCTACCAGTCTCATGTGTATGTCCTCTCCCTAGCATCGCGGTTATGTCTGAATCGCTGCCACAATTGGATGCGGGTGTCGCCCTTACTTATGGCACCTTAGGACGATTATAGACGACAGGCGATCATTGCAACAGTGCGTTTCCCAAGAGAGAAGAGGTACATGTAAGGAGGCAGAACCGGCCTTTTTCGAGGACTGGGGAGATGAGTGAGAGCTGTCCCATTCGGGAGGCGTTGTGCATGTTGGATTTGCTGATTCCCGGAACGCTCGTCACGCCGGGATTGGCGGAGATGACCGAAGTCAGTCGGGTTGCTTATCCAGGTCCAGCACAGATGCGATGGTTTCCCGGTCGGGGTCGCCGGAGGCCCCGCTGTCTCTTTCGGCCAGCTCCCGTCGCGCGATGCGGTCGAATCTGCCGGCATCCGCGGCTCTCGGGTCTGTTGCCGGGAGCAGTGCACTTGGGCCCACAACTTGCCTGGACGTGTCCGAAAGCGCCGAAGCCGCAGCTCGGCGCGTCAGGGACGCAAGAGACCCTGCTGTCCCTGGCTCTGCTCCTGTCTGTTCAAGCCACGCGGCTCGCATCCTCAGGAGGCGCGACACTCGGCTGGCGATGTACGCTTCGACAAGTATCTGGGCGCGTATCTTATCGGCGCCCAAGTCGTTCGACCTGGCGTACTCGATGAGCTCGTCGGTCTCTGACTCGACCCACGATGGCAGGTTGGCGCGGGGGTCGAGCGTCACTCTGGCGCTGATCACTCGGTGACCGTCGCCTTCTGAGCCGAGAGTGTCTGTGCGCAATACCCAGACGTTATCGAAACTTACCGGTACGGGCGCGGCTGAGGTCAGCATCCTCGTGGTGGACGAGTAGGTGATGCCACTTGAGGTTGCGTCTATGACGAGGCAGACGGGTTCACCCTCCGGGTGATAGGAGTGAAGAGTGAGGAGTGAGGAGTGAGAGGGGGGTGTATCCGAGCCGGAGGCTTCAGGGAGCCAATTGGGTTGGACGAGGGCTACGGTCCATAGGATGTCGGGGCGGATTCCGATCCCAGTGTACATGCCTGTGCCGTTTAGAATGTAGCCGTCGGCGTCAGGAACCGCGGTGATGCCGACGGAGTCCGGGTCGAGGGCGATGTCCCCGCCGGACAGGGGCGACAGGGCGATTCGGTGTCTCCAGACGGTGCTCTTGCCTGTCGCCAATGATTGAATCAGGTCCGTCTTCTCGTTAGCGGTGCTCCAATTGCCGATTGCACATCTGAGCGTCTGGGCCTCACCATCGACTAGCCCGAGCAGCCCGCGGCGGTTCAACTCCTCCAGGACGATGACGGTCTGGTCGGGGGACAGTCCCGCGCCGCCGCTGACGGTTGGCTCAGACGGCGCCAGCCAGCCTTTGCTTCCGAGCTTGACAGATAACTCGGCCAACAGGGGCGACCCGTCGGGAGAGTCGATTAGCGCGTCCACATTGTCGGGAACGTTGCGGTCGAGCCACGCGGACACCTGTGTCCGGAAACGCTGCTGTTCTGTGGTGTACTCGTAGGTGAAGTCCATGAATCAAAGCCGGGTTCATCGCCTTCTTCTATAGATCTGCCCCCTGGGACCTATATCCACGACGGTGACCACTCGTGTCTGGCGGTCAACTGTATAAACAACGCGCAGATCCCCGACACGGTATCTAATTTCGCCTCCTCTTCCCGCGAGTTGCTTGATCCTGTTGCCTCTAAATGGGTTCACTGCCAATACTGCAAAACACTCTTCAAGAAGACGAGCTGTGGAGACATCAACGCGTCTTAGGTAGCTGCGAGCCCGTCGATTGAGAATAACATCAAACATCAGTGCGTCTGACCTGTTCCCAAGGAACTAGGTCGCCCGCCTCTGCCTCCTCTATTCCCGCGCGGATGCTCTCCCACTCTTCTTCCGTCGGTTCGTACGGGATATTCAAAAGCGCTGTCGATCCCAGTACGTCCACAGCCTCGTCCAGTATCTCTCCGCTCATGTGCTCCGCCAGCCTGTGGAGATTATCTCGAATTGGGTGAGAAGGTATCTCGCTCTCCCTCGTTGACCCGTTTGCCGCCTCTGAGTCGTCTGGTCGGGCAAGTTCAGCAATGTGAAACTTCTTCTTGGCAAGTTCGAGTCTCTCGATCTCGCTCGGATCGAAGTCCTCAGGGAAGTCCGGTACTAGCGAAATATAGTAGGCTGCCTTCTCCAGCATGTCTTCGGGAAGCATGTCTATGAGCTCGTGCATCTCTTTGAGCAGGCCCTCGGCCGTTATCGGCTCGACGGGCTTCGGCGGATCGCTAGGCTCGACTATTCTGCGTGTGTTGAAATCTGGCATTGTAACCCCCTCAACTCGGCGTTGAGCTCGCGGCTGAGCTGGCGAACGATGTCCCGCTGGAAGTGGTCGATCTGCTCTGACGTCAGGGTGCCGCGGTCGGACTGGAAGACAACTCGAAACGCGACCGACTTCCGTCCTTCGGGGACTCCCTCACCGGAGTAGATGTCGAACGGAGCGCTGCGGACGACCAGCGCGTGGCGGTCTATGATGCGCTGGATGCTGGCTGCGGGGACATCGTCGTTCACCACGACCGCGAGGTCGCGGTACGACTCCGGGTACCTGCTCGCGCCCTGGTGAGTCTGGCGCACGTCTCCGACCACCGAGAGCAGCGCATCGAGACTGATCTCGAACATCGCCGCCGGGTAGCCTTCGAGGTCGTAGCTCTCAAGCAGCGGTACGCGCAGCTCGCCGACCACGCCAAGTTCCACTTCTCCGCAAGTGATCCTGGCTGTACGACCCGTCTGCATAATCGAGTCTGTCGATGGCTCGTACTCGACGTCGATGCCGAGCCTGTTGAAGGCGTATTCAAGCGCTCCCTTCGCGTCGAAGAAGCCCATGACGCCGGACTCGGTGACCCACGACTCGACGAATCGGGGGCCGGAGACGACGCCGACCAGCATCTCAAGCTCGTCCGGCAGATCGCGTTCTTTAGCCTCGGGCTTGGGAATATAGACGCGGCCGACCTCGAATATGCGCACTCCCTCGCCCTGGGCGATCCTTCGGTTGTACGAAAGGGTGCCCAGAACGTTCGCCCGCAGCGTTGTGCGCATGTACTCCCACTCTCGGCTGAGCGGGTTTGCGATTCGGAGTGGTGGACTTGACTCGTCAAGCGCGTCCACGCGGGACAGGTTCTCAAGTGTGGTTGGAGAGTAGGAGATCGTCTCCTGCATCCCCGCTGCGGCCATCAGATCGCGCACCACGTCTTTGAGCTGGGTCATCGGCTGGGGCTGCCAGTGCGGGATCGCGCTCGACAGCATGGTGGTGGGAAGAGAGTCGTACCCGATGGTCCGTGCAAGCTCTTCGACCAGGTCGTCCTCGATGGAGATGTCGGATCGCCAGTAGGGGACTTTGAGCCAGAGTGTGTCCGAGCGTTCCGCGGATGGTGCGGCCTCGACCGCCTCTATGAGGTCGATGAGACCGCCCGGCGCCTTGGCCTCCTCGAAGCCGAGCGACTCCAAAACACGTCTTACCTGTGACATGGGATAGTCCACGCCCAGCACCTGCCGGATACGCGCGCGGCTGATGCTGACTGTCGGCGGCTCGCGCCTGGTGGGGTAGAGATCGATGATGCCCTTGGCGGCGGTACCTCCGCAAAGCTCGACTATGAGCTGGGTGGCGCGTCTCAGGCCATACGGAGCGAGCGCCGACCGGATTCCGCGCTCGAACCTGTCTGAGGCGTCAGTGCGCAGGTCAAGGGCCGTGCGTGTAAGCCGGGTGTTGACGGCGTTGAAGCTGGCCGACTCCAGCAGGACCGACGTTGTGTCCTCGGTCATCTCGGAGTTGGCTCCGCCCATCACTCCCGCGAGTCCGACCGGGTCACGAGAGTCCGCGATGGTGAGCATAGGCGGGGTCAGCTTTCGCGCCTGGCCGTCCAGCGTGGTCAGTGGCTCGCCCTCTCGTGCCGCCCGGACGATGATCGTCGCGTCCCTGCACTTGTCGAAGTCGAAGGCGTGCAGCGGCTGACCGTACTCGAGCATGACGTAGTTGGTGATGTCCACGACGTTGTTTATGGGCCGCTGGCCTGCCTTTATGAGAGTGTCCTGCAGCCAGCGGGGCGACGGGCCGATCTTCACGCCGGTAATCAGGCTCGCGGTGTAGCGGTAGCAGAGGTCGGGGTCGGCAATCTCGATTGTGACCTGGCTTTCGATGTCCGGGCCGTCTTCGGGGTACGAATAGTCGGGTTCGGTCACGCTCTCGCCAGTTATGGCCGCGACCTCGTGCGCGACTCCGAGGATCGAGAGGCAGTCGGGCCGGTTGGAGGTGACCTCGGCGTCCAGGATGGCGTCGCCGAGATAGTTGGCGAGTGGCGTACCGATAGGAGCGTCGTCGTCCAGCACGAGGATGCCCTCGTGGTCCTCGCTGATACCCAACTCGAGTGGCGAGCAGACCATTCCAGACGACTCGACGCCCCTGATGCGCGCGCGCTTGAGGGTCTCAACCTTGCCAGATCGTGGACTGTACAAGCTCGCGCCCTCCCTGGCAAAGGCGATCTTCTGTCCTGCGGCAACGTTAGGCGCGCCGCAGACGACGGTGGCCGTCTCGCCGTTGCCGATGTCGACGGTGGGCAGCTTGAGCCTGTCGGCGTTGGGATGGGAGTCGATCTTCAGGACGTGACCGACGACGAGGGAGTCCGGCTCCCAGTCCGCGCCGACGGTCTCGATGTCGCCGATCTCGATACCGGCCATTGTGAGCCTGTGGGCGAGCTCCTCAGGGGAGTCGGTGACCGGGACGTAGTTCTTGAGCCAGGAGATGGGTACTAGCATTTGCTTCCTTGGGTGTTAACGTGTGTATGCGAACCGACAGGTTAAAAGTGTGCGGAACTTCTTACTTCTAGTAGAGTGATCTCAGGAGGTCAGCGTTCTCGTGAAAGTCCTCGACTGTGCAATCGATATAGAGAGCGCCCGTGTGCGCGGATATGAAGTTCTCCTGGTAGGCCATTGCCACTATACTCGCGAATCTGCCCCTCCGTTGTTCAGGGGTATCACGTAGTGGGAAGTAATCAACAGTGAAATTTTCGGCCGAGGTCTGCTCATACGATGGCTCGGAGTCGATAATTCCTTGAGGCACGGTGAAATTACGGTAGTGGCAGTTCGCAATGTGATACCGTGCTGCCGTGTGACTGATCCCGAACGTGTGTATCACATTGGAAACGTCTTCCTCGGATATTGGCGTTGGCGCGAGCAATCGGACGGCTTCGTTCGGGGCAAGGAACGCGATGGCGAAAGCGTTGGCTCTCTGCTCTACATAGTCGGTCGAATTAGCCTGTGGGTCTCTCTGGCTGTCATCGTAAGAGTCGACTCTCAAGTTCTGAAGCCGATCATCCGGATCATAGAGCAGGTGCCCGAGCTCATGGGCGAGCGTCGCACGGCGAATCCAGACGTTTTCATTGTCGCCGATCGTGTTCAGAACGATGCCGAGCACCTCGTCACCTTCATCGCTGATCGTCATTACGGTCGCCCCCGCAATCCGGTTGGGAAGCCGCGCCTGGACGACTGGAATTCCCAGTCGCTTCTCAACCAGCTCTCGCATCGAGTGAATCGGTGAGTTCCCAAGCTGCAACGTTTCCCTGGCGCTCCCCGCAAGGTTGTATCCGACCCTCCAGGCGGGCGTCTGCGGCGATCCGTAGTCCTCGACCGGATCGAATCTGTTGCTCTCCATCGGGAGTCCAAGCCAGCTCTGAAGTCTGTGCTGCACACGTATGACCGATGCTGCTTCTGCGAAGAGCAGGGCCGTTCCAGCCGAAATACCTCCCGATAGGCCGGATTGCTCCGTTTGGAGCGTCCTCAGACGGTACGCCAGTCCCGAGTCTCCGCCAGGGTTCCGTTTGAACGCAAGAAATCGCTCGTCCAGCCCCAGCGCGAAGGCGATCCGCTCCAACTTCTGGATGGAGACCTTATGAGGGGATGATTCGGCAGCTTCAACATCACCCGGAGAGACTCTTGCGGCCCGGACGACCGATCTGTGAGAAAGGCCGAGCTCCTCTCTGCGTTTTCTCAGAGCGTACGCTGTCGCGTTGGGGGTCTCATTGAGAATCGCGGAGCTGTACTCCACTGCCTCTTCGAGTATGTCGGGGCCGAAGGTGGTGTACGCCTCCCAGGCCGTGAGTACATGCCCTGTTGGGCGGCGGTGCTCCTTATAGACGGCGATCCCGTCTTCGCCTCGGACGTAGCTTCTGGTGGAGTGCCTCGCAGCATCCTCAGCGGAAAGCCCCTCGATTTCAGGTCCGAAGATAAAGGTCAGTTGGTTCATAGCCTATCTCCCACCAGTCTGCGTCTTGCTTCACCTTTTTGGTGGTCCCAGCCCAGAGAAATGACCTCATAGTCAAACGACTCGAAAACTTGCGCTGCTTCTTCAAGCTGAGCCTCGTTTGCCGGCGGG
The DNA here is from genome assembly GCA_034428835.1 of Dehalococcoidia bacterium. Taxonomy (GTDB): domain Bacteria; phylum Chloroflexota; class Dehalococcoidia; order Lucifugimonadales; family UBA1123; genus VXRN01. Next base: position 291 of record DAOUHG010000053.1, on the reverse strand, counting down.
TAGCGTCCCGACCCTCCTGATATGTAGAGGGCTATCTCGGATGCAAACCACACCTCACCGCCCAAGTATGCTTCGGACCCGCCGGTTAGGTTAGTGTGTTTCGGGAGGGCGGAGTCAATCACCGGTATGGGAGCCTCGTATATGTACGGGATGCCTCTTGTGTCTATGACCCAGAGATACGTGTTGACCTTATTGGCCCGTGATGAAGGAGGAGCGCCGTACAGGACATCATATGCAGGGGCGGGGTTCAAGAAGACGAAGTCCGCTGCTTGCATCAAGCTGCACTGTCTC
>DAOUHG010000052.1:0-20466 GCA_034428835.1 Dehalococcoidia bacterium | reverse complement strand
TGACTTACCGATACTACAGATCCAACTTGCGCGTCCCACAGGCGCTTATGGGCTGATTATAGATTTGACTCAATCTCTCGTCAACAAACCTGGGTGTCAACTCATCTCAATTCAATGCGAGCCATCTATGGGAGTTACTCCCTCCAGAGGGTAGCTACTTGATCATGGTAAACGGCGAGCCTGGGAACGGTTGAAAGGCTCCTAGGTGTGCCGCTTAAATTCGTTGACAATCGGGCGGGCCAAGCCTAGAATCGCAATTGCTGTTGAGCGCCTAGCGCGCCTTGGTGGGCCACCTATGAATGCTAGGTGTACGCCAAATCTACGCCTCATCCAAACTGGACTCGTGCAAAGTGCGTCCCACTTGGACCCCAAGACCCGGCGACCGCTTGGTCAGACATCCCAGGCGTGTTGACCTGAGTCCCGTTACAGTGGTTATTGACACCCGAAAGGTTCAGCACAGGGCGCTCGCGTCCCCAATGATCGTGATCTACGTATTTATTGGGCTGATTATCGGTGGAACCATACTTCTATCCCTACCATTCACTCACTCCGGTGGCGGCTTTGCGCCATTCATGGACGCGCTGTTTACGGCGACGTCGGCAGTTACAGTTACGGGCCTGGTTGTCCAGGATACGGCAAGATACTGGACCCTGGGAGGCCAGCTCGTAATTGGGGGTCTCATATTTGTGGGTGGCCTGGGCTTCATGTCTCTCGCTACATTTGCGCTAGTCGCAATAGGCCAGAGAGTAACTCTGCCGCAGAGGATGCTGCTTAAAGAGAGTTTTGGAGGAGATCTCCTGGGCGTCGGATCTGGCGGACTGGTTCGACTGACGGTCGGGATCGTCATCTTCGCAGTTGGTGCTCAACTGCTGGCCTTTGTGATCCTCGCCGTCAGGTTCTGGTTCATTTACACACCTGATCACGCGCTGCTGATGGCACTGTTCCACTCGATCTCGGCCTTCAACAATGCGGGGTTCATATTTGTCACGGAAGAAGGTGGAATGACCGCTTTCCAGGATGATCGAACAGTCATTGGTGTCACTGCCGGAATGATATTTCTGGGCGCCATCAGTTACGGAACGGTGATCGACCTAGTTACGCGCCGTCGCTTCAGACTGTTCGGCCTCACCACCAAGCTGGTTCTTCTGGTGACGGCTGTGACTATTCTGGTGGGCATCGGCACCTTCTTAGTGTTTGAGTATCAGAACCCCAACACCCTCGGCCCGCTTCCGGTATCTCAGAAGCTGACAACGGCGGTATTTGAATCAGTAAGCGGGCGCACAGCGGGATTCACTACGCTTGACTACAGCAAGACCGAGGATGAGACCAACTTCATGATGACCGGCCTGATGTTTATCGGAGGGTCATCCGCATCGGTGGCTGGGGGAATCAAGGTCAATACGCTCGCCATCATTTTAGTGGCCATACTTTCCACAATCCGAGGACGTACCCACGCCTCAGTTTTTGGCCGAGAGATTCCTTCCGAACAGGTGAGGCGTGCTCTCGTTCTTGGCGCTATTTCGACGGCAATTGTGTTCAGCGTCATCGTTGCCTTGAGCATCACGGATGGCGGGATGGACTTCCTTGACCTGTTCTTTGAGAGCGTGTCCGCATTCGGCACAGTCGGACTCAGTACCGGGATCACACCGATGGTGTCGCAATTGGGCCAACTTATCCTGGTTCTCGCAATGTTCGTTGGCCGTCTTGGTCCATTTACCATAGGTATCGCTATGGCACAGAGTTCCACGATCGACAGGTATCGGTTCGTCCAGGAACGCGTTACAATAGGGTGACGAACCAACCCATTGGATGCTTCCCGATTGCGCGGGTGGGGGTAGCCGCATGAAGAAACAGATCGCTGTACTTGGGCTGGGGAGATTCGGGTCGAGCATCGCACGCTCACTCTATAATCTCGGACACGACGTCCTTGCGATGGATAATGATGAAAGCCGCGTTCATCACATGATGGGGGCATGTACCTACTCCCTAATCGGTGACTGCACCAGCGAGGCAGTGCTCAGGGAGTTAGGAATTCCCGATTATGACGCAGCGGTTATTGCAATAGGATCGGACGTCACGTCGAGCATTATGGCGTCGGTTCTCATTAAGACCATGGGTGTCCCGTACGTAGTGTCGAGAGCGCACAACGAGTTGCACGGCAATACACTGACTCTGATCGGCGTAGACAAAGTGATTCATGCTGAGGAAGAGATGGGAAACCGACTTGCCCACAGTATGTTCAATCCGAACGTACAGGAGTATCTTGAGATCACTCCGAATTTTGGAATCAGCAAGCTCAGGGTTCCTGAGCGATTCGATGGTATGAGTCTCACAGAACTCGGGTTTTCCAGTCCAAGGAACAAGTATGGCCTTGTGGTTCTGGCGATTAGACGGGGTAGAGAAGTGACCCTGAATCCCGACACTAATGATCGGCTCCGTTCAGGGGACTGGCTGGTACTGGCTGGGCATGACTCAATGCTGGATCAGCTAGACAGCATGGCAGAGCAGTTCATAGAGTTGGACGCGGCGAATTGATCTGGAGTCCGCCGCCGTCTGCTCAGCATGTTGGTTGAGGGTTCACCGTGATGAGCTGGCTCGGAAGAGCGAACCACTCCAATGACAAAGATCAGGGCAACATCCGTCCGTCTTCAGTGCTGGTTCAGGTGACCGGCGGGCCTTCGGATAGTGCCGTGGTCAGGCTGGCATGTGAGTTGCTTGAGTCCCGAAGAAGCATTCTACACATTCTCTACGTAATCGAGGTGGCGCGAGACACGCCGCTGGACGCCGTTGTGGCGGATGATTCACAGGCTGGAGATCAGGTACTGGAGGACATGGAACGAGTCGCCAGTCGATACAATTGCGTTCTAGAAGCTCATTTGGTGCAGGCTCGGGAGGCTGGTACAGCCGTCGTTCGCGAGGCGGTCGATAAGAATGTCGAGGCAATAGTCGTTGGTACGTCCGTTGCCGAAGTTTACGGTCGATACTCGCTCGAACAGCACGTACCCTACATACTCAGACATGCCCCATGTCGAGTGATTCTATCTCGAGAGCCGATCCAGGCAGGTTCTGGCCTTACCAGATCCGAGTCGCGTGCAAGGGCGATTTAGATGGAGGCTAGTTCTAGGCCCGCGGGCGCAATCAGAGGACTGAATCGTGTTGTGGTCGGTGGATGTGGCAGGACCGGCGCAGCCATCGTGGATGCACTCAGCAGACCAGGCCGGACGATTCACATACTCGATGTTCTAACGGATGCCTTTGACCACTTGCCCGAGGAAACTATAAGAAAGGGTATGGTCATTCCGTACCTCGCCGACATGACCCTGGAATCGGATCTACGAGCAACCGGAGTCCAGGATGCCGATGTGTTCATTGCTACGGCGGGCAGCGATGCTGTAAACATAATGGCTTCCCAGATCGCGCGTCACATTCTTGGTGTGAGAAGTGTGATATGCAGGCTGGACGATCCGGTTAAGAGGGATATGTATGAGAATCTCGAACTAACGACTATCAGTCACACAGAGGTTCTGACAGGTTTGGCACTTGAGCGCATCTAATATTCGAGAAGGGGCTATGCCGGAACATTGTATGCGATCATAGTTGGCGCCGGGCGAATTGGGACCGCAATTGCGCGATGGCTGCTTGATGCCGAACAGGAGATAACGGTTATCGACAGGGATCCCAGGAGGTTCGCTGCCATAGAAGACAATCTGGGCAGCGTGGCTGTGCGTGGCGACGCAACCGAATCCCGAGTCTTGGCGAAAGCGGGTGCCAGTCGCGCCGATCTCCTCATTGCCACCGGACGCAGAGACGATGAGAATCTGGTCATTTGCCAGATGGCCGCACACCTGTTCGGTGTTCGTAGAGTGATGGCGATTGTTAACGTGTCCGAACACGTCGAACTGTTCAATCGACTTGGAGTGAACGAGTCTATTGATACTACGGCGATGTTGGTGGACGCTTTCGAGGAGCGTATTGGCGGTCAGCTGGTAGAGGATGTCGGAGGGAATTGATGGCTGTCCGGGTAGCTTATCTCGGCCCTCAAGGCACCTATAGCGAACAGGCAGCCATCGACTATGATCCACAGTCGGATCGGGTCGCCTATCATTCCATCCCGCTCGTGGTTGGAGCTGCGGACAAAGGAGAGGTAGAGGAGGCGATTGTTCCGATTGAGAACAGTCTAGAAGGGACCGTCACGTTCACGGTTGATCTGCTGATTCATGAGTCGGACCTAAAGATTAGGAGTGAGGTGGTCGTCCCGATTCACCACTACCTGCTGACAGAGCCGGAAACTCGCATGGATCAGATTGAGGTCGTCTACTCTCATCCGCAGGCACTAGCGCAGTGCCGCAACTACCTCACCAGAACCCTTCCTAATGCCGTACACGTCGCCTCGCTCAGCACAGCCAGCGCGGTGACTGACATGCGGGAAAGCCGTCATACGGCTGCGGCCATCTCAAGCCGCCGCGCAGCCCAGATATTCGACGCGGCCATAATCGACGCCAACATTGAAGACGTCTCCAATAATCAGACTAGGTTCGTGGTCCTCTCGGAGTCGGATCATGAGCCGACCGGCAACGACAGGACTTCAATCTGCTTCGATTTCTCCCAAGATGCCCCGGGAGTTCTCTTCGATACTCTTGGAGAGCTGGCTGGAAGAAATATCAACATGATTAAGATAGAGTCCCGGCCGGACAAGCGGAGCTTGGGTCAGTACGTGTTCTTGATCGACCTGGAAGGCCATCGCGAGGATGAAGTTATTCGAGATGCCCTGGAGGGAATCAGGTCGCATGTGTCGATGTTCAAAATACTTGGATCGTATCCCATTGCTGCTGTTCCTGCCTGAAGGACATTAAACAATCCCCAAGAAACTGACAGGGCCGGCTCGATTGAGCCGGCCCTGCCTATTTTCCATTGTTCAGGTTCTTTTACGCGGTGCCCTCTTCGGATTGATCGGAGTCGCTGCCTGCGGACATTCTGGTCCTCACAGCGCCACCTCCTTGGCGGGCGCTGACTGCCCCTGTGCCTGCTTCGCGGTCCGCGCCCGTTGTTGAACCTCGCTCCTTAAGTGAGTCCACGGCAGGGCCGACACGGTCGCCAACGGCGCTCAAATCAGGCACCCCGCGAGTGCGCATCTCCGCCGCCATCTGGGCGGCGATCTCGTCAGCGCGCGTTCGCCAAGCGTCTCCCATTTCCAGCAGGTCCGCGCGCGTCTGCGCTCCTGGCTTTGGAGCAAGAAGCACTCCAGCCATTCCACCTATCACGGCGCCTACGAAAAGTCCGAGGATGAATCCTCCGCTCCCGAATCCTCCGCTCCCATTGTTGTTACCCATATTGTTTCCTCCTGGATTCAGCTTTCTTTAGGGCGGCGTTTCCTACGGAACAGCCCCATCAAAAACCCGACTGTGCTGCCGATTCGTCGCCCGGTTCCTACGTTTTCGGTCGCAGGGTTGATAACACGATCCGATATTGTCTGAGCAGCGTCCTGAACAGTATCAAAAGTTGATTGGGCGGTTTTCAGGAGCCTCTTGATCTGGGTAAGCACTATAACCAGCGCCACTAAAGCGGTGGTAAGAAGTATCAGTAGTACGACATCCCTAACCAAGCCAACTATGGTTGCGATGTCACTGACTGTGTCACCGTCCAATCAAGCCCCCACTTATAGATTGTTGTTTCAATCATCGTAGCATAGGGTCATATGCCACGCAATTGAAATAGAGGTCATGGTTTTCTCTACTCTGAAGACGCGATTTAGGATCGCAGGCACTCTCCGCAACCAGCGCAGGATCTCCGTACAAATGAACGAGTCTCGTCCTATGGAGAAGCTGTCTCAGTCAGAATCGACGCGGGGGGACGGCGGACTGACGAGGACTTGAATCGTGGGAGGCCTGTATCGGAACAGATGACTCAGGGCTTGATGAGCATCCTGGTTGTGCCGCTCTCGTCCTTGCGCTGAGTCAGGACATCGTGACTGCGCTCTTCGGCCCAGACAACTACGTCGTAGGCATTTAGCACGTCAGGGATTATCACTTCTATGAATGAGTCGGCGTCGAGTTCGATCTGCGCATTAAGGGCTGCGAGAATCCCGGCGCAGGTCTTGCCTGTGCCGTCGATGATGATCCAGCCGTTGGAGCTCTGGGCGGCTGCACCGTTTCCGGCCATGATCCGAGCCTCGCGAACGCTAATCTTGCCGGTTTCACGCAGGTCGAGTTGCCGCCTGAATTCGCCTACGGCATCACGATGGACGTCAGACGAACGATCGCCCTTTCGGCAGACCGCGCCGCGAACGCCGACTATGTCCGGGTTGATGCGTGCCAGTTCATCTACGTCGGACATTCTCAGATGTCCAGAAAGGGCAGTGGACATGCCCGTCTCCTTGCCCTCGAGGACCATCTCCCTGAGCTGCAATTCCGGCATGAAGTCAAAGAGGTTCCGTCCATCCTTGGTCAGAGTGTCGATCAGCCAGCCGTCACACTGTCCCGCCTTCGCGAGGTCTACCGTGTGGTCGGCTTCAAGCCCTCCATACAGTGGATTGTCCGCAAACAGGGAACCAATCAGCTTGGTCTCGAACCCGTTCAGGGCCTCTCTGCATTCGAGAAGCGTTTCAACTGCCTGGTCGTACTCGGTGGTCATAAAGCCGACCTTGACTGAGGTGGCATTCAGTATGCCAGCCGCATAGACGGCCATCGCGACGGTTCCAGCCTGGTTCGGCACTACACCCAACGTAACGCTGGCGTGTCTCTCCACGGGAATCGCGTCCCTCACAGCCTTGACCGTGAGAGGGTGTGCGGAACCGACAAGTGCTTCCTGCAGGTTCTTGACATCCACGATGTCAGCGCCGCCGTGCAGCGCCTCGATTGCTTCGGGTAGGTTCTGAACGCTTACCATTAGCAGCATAAGTGCTCACCTGTGGCTGGAAAGTGGTTCCTACTGAGGTCCTATTGTTCGTGAAGCGTCTCTCCGAGAGTGAAGAAGGCTCCAAGTTTGATTATTGGGGGAGGATCAGCTCTTGGCTCCTATGTCAATCACCGAACTTACGTCAGCCTCCAATTCAGCCTTCTCGCCTTCGGACAGATCGGTGAGTGGAGATCTGACGTGTCCGCCGGCCATCCCCATTAGCTCGCCCCAGAACTTGCACATTGAAGCTGGCAGAGCCCCTCCGAATTTCTGGACGGTATATCCCCACCATTTGTCAGACACTTGCTTGATGGGACGTACGTGGGCATCGTAGAAGTCGTCGTCTAGATCGCCCCTCATCGCTCTGTCAATGAACTGGACGTAGTAGTTCTTTTCAGCAGTATCGAATCGCCAGTCCGACGTGTTAGCGAACATGACCTGCTGTTCGAAGCCCAATTCGCGGCCTCGGAACAGGATCCATTCATCAGGCGTGCTGATTATCGCGTCGCGCCCAACGAGTTGGTGCGTCTCTATCGAGATCTCCTGATTGAAGCTCGCTTCCTTGACTCCGACCACATTGGAGATTTGGCAGATCCGCTGGAGGCCCTGTGCGTTCAGCACCGTCCCAAACTGGGGCGAGTTATAGTACATGATTGCAAGGTTGGTATTGTCGGCGAGCAGGCGGACCCACTCCACGACCTGGTCCTCCGTGTTCGTTACGAAGTAGGGCGCCGCTACTATCAGAAGGTCAAACCCTACGCCTTCGGCATGGTGTGCCAGGCTCAGCATCGACTTAGCCGAAGTGTGCGACACATGAGCGCCGATCGGCCATTCCCCTGAAGACTCCTCAGCGACTATATCGTAAACGCGGAGCCTTTCTTCCTGGGTCAGGCTCCAGAATTCACCCATCCCCCAAGTACAACCAGCCCCGTGGCTGCCGAGCGCGCGGACATGGGCAATGTTGCTACGAAGACCTTCCTCGTCCAACTCGTCGTCAGGTGTGAACGGCGTCATTAGGGTAGTCCACTGGCCGCGGAGGTTCTCGCGCGCCCAGTCCATCGACTCTGTCTTGGTGTACTCGGCCATAGTTCTCTCCGCTGGAGGTGGATCGGCCCGTCAACGTAGGTTCAGATTACCAACGCGACCGTCTGGATTATGGTAGCCATGAGGTGTGGCGGTGTCAATAACACGCACCGTTCCACGGCACATAATCTCGTGGCTTTACCGATGCTGGCTTGATCGGTTCGAAGGAGTCTAACCCTTCATTATGACCTTGTTGTGGGTTCTCAGGCAGCGCGTACACACGTACATCTTGACGGGCTTACCGTCTCGGATGATGGTGGAGCGCTGCACGTTAGCGAACCAGCGGGTCCGGGTGCGCTTGTTCGAGTGACTGACGTTATTGCCGGACTGTCCGGCCTTGTTGCACATTTGACATCTAGCCATTTTTTCTCTTTGACGACCCTTGGACTTAGGATTACAATTGGTCACCACAACTAATTGTCGGGCAATCCAACGTTAGCACACGCGAGATTGACCGGGCAAACTGGACTGTCCATGACACTTTCCAATCCAGGTCACCAGAAACTAGACGGACCAGGACTTCTGTCGCTGTTCGAGTCCGCCCTACAGTTACTGGGGGCTAATGTTTCCGAGATCAATAGGCTTAATGTGTTTCCGGTACCGGATGGCGACACCGGAATCAACATGTACCTGACCCTGCTGGACGTAGTCTCCAACACCGAGCCCCGTGTTTCCGCCTCTGTGGCTGAGACCTCCCGCGCAATGGCAGAGGAGGCGTTGAACGGCGGTCGAGGCAATAGCGGCGTGCTCCTGTCCCAGTTTTTCATGGGTATGGCAGAGGCTCTTGAGGGTTGCACTGTGTGTGGCGCCGGGGACTTTACGCGCTCGCTCGGATCTGCGTCTGTCCACGCCTATGGCGGAATCGGGCACCCTAGGGAGGGAACGATTCTGACCGTCATGCGTGAGTCAGCCGAAGCCGCTCAAAGGGCGCAGAACGACGACTTTGAGAAGCTTCTTGACACCGTATGCGACGCTGCTCTGGACTCGGTTGCGCGAACGCCTACGATGCTTGCGGTGCTCCACAGGGCGGGCCTCGTTGACTCCGGCGGATATGGCTTCTACGTGATGCTGGAGGGCATCCGGCGCCACCTGCGGCAGACATGTGACTTGGATGAACTACTGACACCGCCGCAGCCCGCCACGCTGGACGGAAATATATCTGCCGAATTCCTGGAAGAGATAGAAGAAGAGGAGTTTGGGTACTGTACTCAGTTCATGGTCAGTGGTGAGTCACTCGACAAAGACGCCATCATGCAAAAGCTGAACGAGCTCGGAGAGTCCCCTGTTGTGGTCGGCACCGACTCGCTTGTCCGAATACACGTTCACACTTACGACCCGGACCAGATAGTGCAATACGGACGCACGCTCGGACAAGTATCGAAAGAAAACATCCAGAACATGGACGAACAGCGTGAGCAATACTCGGCCGACCGCCGCGCTGAGCTGAGCATTGAGGACGTCGCCGTCGTCGCCGTCGTTCAAGGAGAGGGACTTGAGCGGGTGTTCAGAGATTTTTCGGTTGAGCACCTTGTCAGTGGCGGCGATACCATGAACCCCAGCGTCGGAGACATCCTTCGAGCCATCGAAGACGCGCCTTTGGAGAACGTGGTGTTCCTGCCCAACAACCCCAACATAATCCTTGCTGCCGAGCAGGCTGCGGAGCGTTCCTCCAAGAACGTCCGCGTGGTGCCGAGCCGAACGGTGGTGCAGGGGATCATAACGGTCCTGGATTACGATCTCACTCAAGGGTCACTGGATGACCACGCGGCTGAGATGGTAAGCAAGCTGGACAAGGCCCGCACCGGCGAAATATGCTTCGCGTCGCGGGACGCCGAACTCGATGGTGTGAGGGTAGAGGAAAACCAGCTAATCGCCATGCTGGACAGGAAGCTCGTGTACTCGGACGACACCGTAGCCGGTGCCCTCTTTGGGCTGTTGAGGATTGCCTATGCCGACCAGCCCGTTGACCTGGTAACTCTGTACTGGGGGAACCAGCTCGACGAGGCGCAGGCCAACGAGTTCGCCATCGCCGCCGCCGAACGGTTTCCCAACGTTGAAGAAGGTTTTGAGGTACATTACGGTGGGCAGCCGCACTATCATCTCTATGTATCAATCGAGTGAGGTCTTAACATGACAGTACGCGTAGTCACCGACAGCGCCAGCGACCTTCCGCCCGACCTGGCTCGTGAGCTGGACATCATCGTCGTTCCGGCGACCGTGCGCTTTGGCACGGAGGTCTTCAAAGACGGCGTCGAGCTGCAGACTGAGGAGTTCTTCGAACGGCTGCTCACGGGGCCTGACTATCCGACCACATCCCAGCCGACCGTGGGTGACTTCATGGAGACATATCGAAGCCTGGCAGAGGGCGCGGACGGCATAGTCTCTGTCCACGTGTCTGGCAAGCTGAGCGGGACACTCAACTCTGCGCGCCAGGGCGCTGAACAGGCCGACCTCGACTGCCCGGTCGAGGCACTCGACTCACGGCAGGCGTCAATGGCAACCGGGCTGGTGGCGGTCGCGTGCGCACGCGCGGCCCAATCCGGCGCCTCGATGAGCGAGATAACCGAGACTGCCAACAACGCTATCGAACGCTCCAACTGCATCGCGCTGCTGGACACGCTGGAATACCTTGAGAAGGGCGGTCGGATTGGAAAGGCGCAGGCCATACTGGGGAGCCTGCTCAGGATCAAGCCGATGATAACGATCCAGGACGGCGAGGTCCACCCATACGCGAAGGAGCGCACCCGCCGCAAGGCGGTCGCGCGGCTGGAACGCGCAACCACAGACCTGGCCCCGATCGACGCGCTCGCAGTCATGTACAGCACCGAGCGCGCCGAGGCGGTCCTCCTTGCCGAAGCAGCCCGCCCACTCGTAGCCGACGGTGGAGACGTGATGGTCGCTCGCTTTGGCCCCGCGCTTGGAACATACGTGGGTCCCAACGCACTGGGCATCACAGCCCTCGCCGCGGAACAGTAGCCGCAGATTCTACACCTCCTACACGCCTCGTGGCCACATCCACCGACACAGCCCGCAAGCTCTACAACATACTGCGCGAGGAGCGCGTCCGGGGATTCGATGACAGAGCTGTCATCGGTGGCCTTGACGGCTTCCTGAACCGTTTCGCTGCCGATCTAGAGCCGTTTCTGGGTGGCGTGAAGTCTTACGCTTCCCTCACGATCAATGAGCGATCCGAATGGTCCCGGCAGACCGTGGAGCGTATGCGTGCGGCGGCTAGTGGCAGTGTCACATCTATGGCATCTGAGGCATCTGGTCCCCCGGAAACGCCCAATGGGCCATCGTCCGCCAGACCGAAACCCAGAAAATCAGCGGCGTCAGATGGGCCTCTGAGAATCTCCGACGAAGTCACCCGCATGAAGGGCGTCTGGCGCAAGATGGAGCCTCGACTCGAGAACCTCGGCGTCAGCACAGTGGGCGACCTCGTCTACCTGTTTCCGAACCGACACGCTGACTACACCAAGATTCGCAAGGTTGCGCAGCTCTTGCCCGGTGACGACCAGACAGCGATTCTGACTGTCTGGGAAGCCAGCCAGACAATGCTCGGACGACAGAAGTCAACGCAGGCTGTCCTGGGAGACGAGACTGGGAATGTCAGAGCCGTGTGGTTCAACAACCCGTGGCTCGCATCCCAACTCAAACAGGGTTGCCGGGTGTCCCTGAGCGGCAAGGTGAACGTTTTCCGGGGCAATCTGGTGTTTCAGGGGCCTGAGTGTGAGGTTCTCGACGATGAGGACGAAACGGTCCACACTGGACGGCTCGTCCCCGTGTACCCTTCGACTCAGGGCCTTTCCCAGCGGGTGCTGCGGACACTTGTCAGACGTGCGCTTAGTGACTGTCTTCCCCAGATCGAAGAATACCTTCCCGAAGGGGTCCTGCACCGCACAGGACTTGTCGGCCTGCGAAACGCAGTCGAGCAGATGCACTATCCTGACGATTGGGACAGTTTTCAGCACGCACGCCGCAGGATGGCGTTCGATGAGCTATTCATGCTCCAGTTGTCTGTCCTCACGCGCCGTCTTCAGTGGAGGGAGGCCGGCGGCGCTCTGCCTCTCTACATCGACCCACAGGCGATCGATGTTTTTCTCAGTACGCTATCGTTCGAACTCACCGGGGCGCAGACTCGGGCAATGACGGACATTTTAGCTGACATTGAGTCGGACCATGCGATGAGTCGTCTATTGCAGGGCGATGTTGGCAGTGGCAAGACAATCGTGGCGACCGCGGCCATGCTCGCGGCTGTATATAACAACAGCCAGGCCGCGCTGATGGCCCCGACCGAGATTCTGGCTGAACAGCACTTCCTTACCGTCTGTCGGTTGCTGGACGGACCGGGTTTCGAGCCGGCCGGTGGAAGCATTCAGACGCTCAGCGTAGCCGGACTGGACCGTAAGTTGACAGTGGCTCTTCTACTTGGGGGGCAGAGGAAGCGGGTGCGCGACGACCTGACTAGCCTGCTCTCAGCAGGCATGATCGACATCGTCATCGGCACACACGCGCTAATCCAGGAGTCTTTGGACATTCCGAACCTCTCTCTGGCAGTAGTAGATGAGCAGCACAGGTTCGGTGTAGCACAACGAGCTAAGCTGCGGGAAAAGGGCGTACGCCCTCACTTCCTTGCAATGAGTGCGACCCCCATCCCTCGGTCGTTGGCTATGACCCTGTATGGAGACCTGGATGTCTCGGTCATCGACGAGATGCCTCCGGGAAGACAGCCGGTTCGCACGCGATTCGTAGAAAATGACAGACGAGACGCAGCATATGAGTTTGTGCGCAACGAGCTGGACGCTGGAAGGCAGGCATTCGTGGTCTGCCCGCTCATCGATGAATCAGAGGTCGTCCAGACAAAGGCCGCGCATGAGGAGTTCGAGCGCTTGTCAACGACGGTGTTTGCCGACCGAGAGGTCGGGCTGATACATGGTCGCATGAGCTTGGCCGAGAAAGAGGATGTGATGGAGAGATTCAAGGCCGGGCATCTGGAAGTTCTGGTAGCGACTACTGTGATTGAAGTCGGAATAGACGTCCCAAATGCTACAGTCATGCTCATCGACGGCGCGGAGCGGTTTGGTCTCTCGCAGCTTCACCAACTTAGAGGTCGGGTAGGGCGCGGTCCTCATCAGAGTTACTGCCTGCTGCTTTCGGAGTCACCGGGCTCGGAAGCACTAAGCCGACTCAGACTACTTGAGCGGACCTCTGACGGCTTTAGGCTGGCAGAGGAGGATCTCAGGCTGAGAGGCCCAGGTGACTATCTCGGCACGCGTCAGAGCGGCCTTCCAACGTTCAGGGTTGCGCAGATCACCGATCAGGACATCGTCTCCCTAGCACGCCGCGAGGCCGACCGGCTGCTCGCCGCGGACCCTGATCTGTCAAAGCCGGAACACGCCGCGCTTTGCTCCGTATTCTCTCGCTACAATTCACGTCTGTACGGAGAGCATAGCTGAATCTCGACTGTTGTATTTACTATGAGCGTGACAGTAGTGTGAGCTATTTGACACTTGTCTTACACAATTCATATAGTTGGGCTGATGAAAGCGTCGACTCATCGCAATTCCAGTCTCGCAGTTCAACAGGTGAGGGAAGATGGCCAAGATCAAGCACATTGCGATAGCCAGCCAGGATCCGGACAAGACAGCCGAGTTTTTCAAGGAAGTTTTCGACTTGAAAGAGGTGGGCAAGGTGGACAACGCCAATGCCTCCGGCTATTACCTGAGCGACGGAAACATCAATATGGCAATTCTGAATTTTCACAATGAGGCAGTTGCCGGTGCCGAGTTCGGTACGGACTACGCGGGGATCCACCACATAGGGTTTCAGGTAGAGGATGCCGAAGCCACTGAGTCTCGTCTCAGGCAGAACGCCTCACAGCCGCGCGACGACATCAATAAGGCTTTGCACTCAGGTATGGGCAGCGGGCACGGCGGCATGAACGTTGAGACCAAGTATGCTGGCCCCGAGGGAATTATGATCGATATCTCACAGTCGGGCTGGGTCGGTACCAGCGGCGACTGAAGGGTTGACCGGGCGGGCCGCAGCCCGTCCGTCAACAACTCCCTGCCGACTGCTTCTCTTCTCCCTATCGAATTGTGCCTTCTATAGGTTCAACTTTCTCCGCCAGCTACTGGTGGAACAGGTTCAGCGCTGAACCTACGTGGAACCATTGTATCTGATCTTCGGCGAACGAGTGGTTCAGGTTCAGCGACTCGTCGGTGCCGTCCGAATGGTGCAGGATCGCAGTCACCGGCTTTCCGGGGGCCAGTTCTGACAGGCCCACAATGCTGATCCGATCATCTTCCTGGATTCTGTCGTAATCCTCCGGATTGCTGAATGTTAGCGCGAGAAGGCCCTGCTTCTTCAGGTTGGTCTCGTGGATGCGAGCAAAGCTGCGAGAGATGACTGCCGCGCCGTTCAGCAACCTGGGCGATAGTGCGGCGTGCTCACGCGAGCTGCCCTCGCCATAGTTGTCGTCCCCTATGACCACCCACCGGATGCCCCTGGCATTGTAGTCCCGTGCGACCGCAGAAACGGCGCGGCCGCTCTCGCCGGTCTCGAGGTTCTTTGTCTTGCCGGACTCACCCGTGTAGGCGTTGACTGCCCCCATGAACATATTGTCGCTGAACTTGTCTAGGTGCCCCCTGAGGGAGAGCCACGGGCCGGCCGGTGAGATATGATCGGTCGTGCACTTGCCGGATACCTTTAGCAACACTGGAACACGCTCGAAATCGTCGCCGTCCCATGCCTGCCAGGGTTGCATGATCTGAAGACGCTGCGACTCCGGAGATACCTCAACTGCTATATCGCTGCCGTCTTCAGGAGGAGCGACGTAGTTCGTGGCGCCTCGATCAAACGCCTGCTCCGGGACCTCTGGGGCCGTGGCGGGCGGTTCGAGCTTGAATTTAGATCCGTCCGGGGCAGTGATCTCATCGGTGAGAGGGTTGAACGATAGGCTGCCGGCTATGGCATAGGCTGTGACTATCTCCGGGCTCGCGATGAAGTTCATCGTGGTAGGCGCACCGTCGTTGCGTCGGGGGAAATTTCTGTTGTAAGAGGTGACGATTGTGTTCGCGACAGTGTTCGCCTCGCGCGCTCTTCGCCACTGACCGATACACGGCCCGCAGGCGTTGGCGAGCACCGTGGAGTCGATCTTGTGGAGCGATTCCATCTGGCCGTCTCTCTCAATAGTTGCGCGCACCTGCTCCGACCCCGGGGTCACCATGAATGGGACCGCCGACCTCATGCCGTGCGCGGCGGCCTGCTCCGCGACGTCCGCGGCTCGGCTCATGTCTTCGTAAGACGAATTGGTGCATGATCCAATTAGCGCCGCCGATATGTCGTCTATGAACTCGTTCGACGAGTCGGCGACCTCTGCGGCCAGCGCTGAGATAGGACGCGCCCGGTCCGGAGAGTGAGGTCCTACCACATGCGGCTCTAGCGTGGATAGATCTATCCTGACCACCTGATCGAAGTAGCTGTCCGGGTCGGCCTCGACTTCCGGGTCGGCTCTGAGCATTTCGGCGTACCTGTCGGCCACCTCAGCCAGTCCGGGTCTGTTGGTCGCTACGAGGTAGTTGGCCATGCTCCGGTCGTATGGGAATATCGATGTGGTAGCTCCAAGCTCCGCACCCATGTTGGTGATGGTCGCCTTGCCTGTGCAGCTAATGCTGCTGGTGCCCGGGCCAAGGTACTCGATGATGCTGTTGGTGCCGCCCGATACGGTAAGAAGTCCTGCAAGTTTGAGGATTACATCCTTCGGCGCGGTCCATCCATTCAGTTCTCCCGTGAGGACCACGCCGATTCGCCGGGGCATCAGCACGTCCCAGGGCAGACCGGCCATGACCTCCACCGCGTCCGCTCCGCCTACGCCGACTGAACAGGCCCCAAGTCCGCCCGCGTTCGGAGTGTGCGAGTCGGTGCCGATTATCACCTGTCCCGGAAAAGCGTAGTTCTCGAGGTTGACCTGGTGGATTATCCCCGCGCCCGGCTCCCAGAATCCTACGCCGTAGCGTGCCGCCGCTGACCTCAAAAACCCATAGACCTCGCCGTTTTCTGCGAGCGATGCCTGTAGGTCCAGTACGCCTTCCTCGCGTGCCTGGACAAGATGGTCGCAGTGAATGGTTGTCGGGACGACGACCTTGTCGCGTAGCGTCTGCATGAACTGCAGCATCGCCGTCTGGCCGAGCACATCTTGAAGAATTACCCTGTCAGGGCGCACACGTATGTAGGTCTCGCCCGGTATGATTTCCTGGTTTTCGGGATCGTCCAAGTGGGAGAGGAGCGCCTTCTCGGCCAGGCTCAGCGGTCTGGCCAGCCTGTTTCGCACGGTTGCCAGCCGCTCCGACATTCGCTCGTAGGTTTGTGTCGCGAAATCGGGTGTGGACTCAATTGTCACCATGATTCGGTCCTCCTGTAGAACGAACGACTGGCCATCGCACCATCAGCGGACGACAAGGCAGTCATTTCAGCTTGCCTCATTCAAAGAATACCCTGCCCGATCCCTTCCAACAAGTATTGGAACGGAGGGCAGGGTACTATTGACTTCCGTTTGGGGATCTTGAAGAAGGTCCTAGCGGGACATCCCGAAGTACTCGTAGTTGATGTCGATGAAGTTATCCCACTCGGGCGGTGTGTCATCCTCCGCGAAGATCGCGGTGACCGGGCAGACCGGCTCGCAGGCTGCGCAGTCGATGCACTCCTCGGGGTGTATGAATAGCTGTTTGTCTTCTTCTTCATCCAGACCGTAAATACAGTCGACCGGGCAAACGTCTACACATGCCCCATCCTTAACGTCCACGCACGGCTCCGCGATGATGTAGGTCATTCCTTATTTGCCTCCTGTCGAGGGTTCGTATGCTCGCCCCTGAACGGCCTCCGTGACGGCCACTCCAATTATAGTTGTCAGGGTTTGCCATTTCAACCGAGATGCTGTGCTATACGTCGGCCTGCCGACTGCTATGGGACGGCTTGAACGCACAACGAATCTACGACGACAGCCAACTTCGGGTCGCATTCGACCATCTGGACTACGAGTGCCTTCAACTCGTCAGCGCCCAGCTTCGACAGCAGTTCTTCAGTGGGAGGGCGCGTGGTGATCCGGTCTCTGTCATGTATGAAGGTCAGCAGCACGGCTACGATGTGCTTGTAGTAGCCGCCCCAATCGTATGGGCAGGTGCAGGACGCGCTGAAGTCAGCTTCTTGCAGGGCAACGCCGACGTGGTATGGTTCCCAGTCACTGCCCAGCACCTCGGCAAACAGCCGGTTTCTCCGCTGAATCGCCGACTCGACCATGTCCCAATCGTAGTATTGCCGACCGCGCTGAAAAGATCTCTCAGTGACCTTTTCGAGGATGTCATCCTCAGTGATTGTCGTTGAGTTGGTCATAGCCCGTACCGATCCCGCAAGTACGCTGCCCAGGCCGATACCGTCTCGCCGCACTCTTTCTCGACGGCGTTAAGAAGAAGGGAAGGGGAGACAGTCGCGAACGCTCTGTCAGGGTCCTTCAGCGTGGCTCGGAACACTTCCGGCACCGTCGTGCCCATCTCTGGAAACCGATCCCTCAGATAAGGGGGCTGCAAGTATGCGGAGTTGCCTTCCGGGATCACCAGAACGACTTTCGCATCTGAGACGCCGAGCTCTGAATTCGCGACCATCCTGTCCGCAAGCAGCCGATTGCGCATGAGTTGGTAGAAGTCACCGTAGAGCAGCGTGTTCATTGGAACCTTGTGGTTGAATGAGGATGATGGGTCATGGTACAGGTCAGAATATCTCCCCCGCCGTGTATGGCCTTGGTGCCTGTGCCGTAGTCTGTGCGGTTCTCTGGCTCTCCCTCAACGTACTTCCACTCCATGAGGTACGCACGTCGCTCGGCACTCGTTTCGGCAATGATGAAAGCATCGACGTTGGTGACAAACTTGCCACGTGTCGGCGACTGCCCTCTTTCCAGAGGGCGATCAAAGCCAACCCACTCGAATTCTACGCGCGCCCTCCGACCTTCGTGGTGGATATCGATCACGCGCTCCACGTCGCCATCAATTGCGCGGACAACTGCCTCCAGCGCGCCGTCCATATCGGCTAGAGGAAGCATGAAATTGACGCACATGACCTGGGAACTGTTCATGTTGCGTGCAGCTACCGCCGACCATGCGATACTGCGCTCACTGAAGAAACTACGCGACCCATCCCTATCCCGCAGCGATGGGTGAAGATTATCTTCTTCGCAGCCCAGTGCCAGCAAGTGCCCATAACGCATCCCCTGTGCGTCCGATGGGGTTCGCCCCCGCTTGCTGATGGTTGGCGAAGTATCTCGAAATTTGGTCTGATGCTTTCTGGCGCAGTCCACAAAGCTCGTCATACTGGCTACACCTCCTGATTACCCAACTCACCCTGCCACACCATCCCCCTTCAGCCCCGCAATCTCTTCCTCAGTGTATCCCATTGCGCTGAGGATCTCGTCGGTATGCTCGCCAAGTGCCGGCGCCGCGCTCCGCGCCTCCAAAGGCGTCTCGCTCATCTGGATCATTGGCCCCACCATCTTGACCGGGCCGGCCAGAGAGTGCTCGAGGTCCACAACCAGCCCGTTGGCCCTGACCTGCTCGTCTTGCAGCAGCTCTTGGATGTAGCGCACAGGCCCCGCCGGCACCCCCACCGAGTCGAATATATCTAGCCACTCTTCGACCGTCTTCTCAAGGAAAAGCTCCTCCGCCCGCTTCACCAGCTCGTCGCTCAGGTCGAGCACCTGCGGAGACATGGGATCATATCCGGGCTCGAACCTGGGGTCGTCGATCTCCAGCACGTCGGCGACACGCCTGCGCAACCTGTCACTCAAACATGCGATCGCCAGCGTCCCATCCTTGGCCTGGTAGGTGCGATAGTAGATGTTTCCACTTCTGAAGGGATTCATCATCTGCTGATGCTGCTGGTCGATCTCCTCGTACGATGCCCCCGCTTCCCGCATCGCCTCGAGCACGGCTAGGAACTCATCGCGTTCCTCTCTGTCCACGGAGTCAATTTCCATGAAGCTGCCCGCCTGCACACTGAGTGCCGAGGCGAGAAGACTGGTGTCGATTCGCTGTCCATGCCCAGTGCGCTCGCGGTGGAACAGGGCTGCGCAGACGCCCCACGCGATGGCGATACCAGTTGAGAAGTCGGCGACTGCCGTCGATGTAATCAGCTGGGGCACGCCGTCCCTGATCTTGCCCTCTGAGGCCATCATCCCGCTCATGGCCTGGATTATCAGGTCATATCCGGGTCGGTAGCTGTCAGGGCCTTTCCGCCCGAATGCTGTGTTGTCGCAGTAGACGAGCCTTGGATTGATAGCTGAGAGAGTCTCGTAGTCTATGCCCAAGTTCGCGGGCACATCGGGCCGAGCGTTGACAATGACCACGTCTATCTCGGTGATCATGTCATAGACGATCCTGACGGCCTCCTTCTTGGTGAGGTCCAGCGGCAAACTGCGCTTGCCCCGATTCAGGGACATGTAGGTCTTCGATTCCCCCGGGATAAACTGGAGGGCCAGCCTCCAGGGTTCTCCATCGAGCGGTTCTACCTTGATGACATCCGCCCCCATGTCTGCGAGCAGCATTCCGCCGAACGGGCCGGCGATGATCTGCGTGAATTCTAGTATCTTCACTCCTGCCAATGGACCTGCCATTCGACACCTCGCTGGGAACTCGATCGGGAGTAAGTAGTACTTGCTGATCTGGAGAGATGTCAAGCGAAAGTCCAGGAGCGAGTAGATGACGTCCCACTTCGTCGGCGCTCGAAGTCTCTGTGGTGAGTTGCCAGAGTCGTGAGGGGCAAGAAATGGGTTGTCGGATCTGAAAAAACAAAGCCCCCGGCGCGTTGCCGGAGGCTCTTTAATTTCTGGTGGCGGGGGCAGGACTCGAACCTGCGACCTTTGGGTTATGAGCCCAACGAGCTGCCGCTGCTCCACCCCGCACCGATGTTGGTGGTGCTGGTCTCCCGACCAGCCTGTAGTTGAACAGTAGCCCGAAAAGGGGCTTGTGTCAACTCAATTAACCGAATCCCGTGTCCTTAGTAGTTTGCGTTGCAATCGCAGATGAGCCCAAATGTGGGTCAAGTCCTCGGTCGATTAGTACCGCTCAGCTGAGACGATTACTCGCCTTACACCTGCGGCCTATCTACGCGGTAGTCTCCCGCGGACCTTACTCACAACCTAAGTTGATATTTGGGAAATCTAATCTTGGAGTTGGCTTCGCGCTTAGATGCCTTCAGCGCTTATCGCATCCAGACATGGCTACCCGGCGGTGCTTCTGGCGAAACAACCGGTACACCAGAGGTCTGTCCTTCCCGGTCCTCTCGTACTAGGGAAAGCTCTCCTCAAATCTCCTGCGCCCACGACGGATAGAGACCGAACTGTCTCACGACGTTCTGAACCCAGCTCGCGTGCCGCTTTCACCGGCGAACAGACGGACCCTTGGGACCTTCTTCAGCCCCAGGATGCGGCGAGCCGACATCGAG
>DAOUHG010000051.1:0-3867 GCA_034428835.1 Dehalococcoidia bacterium | reverse complement strand
AGGTGTCTGCGAGTCATCTCCGCGGTCGCCCCACAGACCATTAAGAGCGCCATCTTGCCAAGCCAATGTGCGTCGGGCCAGAAGATGTAATTGAGGATGATCGCAGGGACCGTGCCGGCCATGATCATGACAAACGGAGGAACGTTACATAGTTTCATTTTCATTTCAGATCCTTGGTTCGCACTAATGCCTTATGTCAAGTAGGGTCGTTTCTGCCTCCAAGGAGGAACCACCGAGACCAGCGGCTCTCAATGGGCACAAAGGCTCTCAATGGAGCTTTCATCCGAAGAGATAGAGACTGATTAGTGCTATGACCTGATCCCTGGTGAGGAGGCCATTGAATAGATAATCTCCGATTGCCGCGATGACCTCATCCCTGCTGATCGCTCCGTCGCCATCGTCGTCATAGGGAATTCCTAACGACAGTTGTAAGGCTGCTAGGTTGCCGTTGCCGTCGGAATCCACCGATGTGCCGGCGGAGATGTCCACCGTCACATCACCAATGGCAGTCGGGACTACATCGAATGAATAGACCCTGTCTCCGTCGCTCCCGACAAAGTTGCCTGCCGTCCCATTGACCACACTGATGTCGTTGATGGTGAATACCGACACAGGCCTGCTGAAGGTAGACGTCATCGGAAT
The DNA here is from genome assembly GCA_034428835.1 of Dehalococcoidia bacterium. Taxonomy (GTDB): domain Bacteria; phylum Chloroflexota; class Dehalococcoidia; order Lucifugimonadales; family UBA1123; genus VXRN01. Next base: position 3,225 of record DAOUHG010000051.1, on the reverse strand, counting down.
TGGCGAATTGATCCTCACACGAATGCCAGTGGATGCGACACTCATGGATACCGTTGGCCCCGTGCAGCTCGGCAGACCGGGGCCACACGACATGACTTCCGAGACGATGATCCTGAAGGGCTGGCATCCAGCGTCCTCGAGCCTAGTGAGAGCAGTGTCTCCATCGGCCGTGCAGGGGTTCTCCTCGCCGTCGACCAAGGACTGGCGGTCCGAGTAGCCGACGTTACCGGCATTGTCTACAGCCTTGACCCACCACTCAATGGTGGCGTCCCCACTCGGGGCATAGCTACCGGTGATGCGCTGCCTGATTTCGAAGCCAGGAGGTGCTATCTTCACCTCGCCATCGGACTCGGGCCTCAACACGATCGTCCTGGCGGCGGCACCCTCAGCAATTCGGAATATGACGTAGATATTCCCTTCTGTCAGCCCGGATTCCCTGTCCGCGACCCGAGCCGTTACCTCGGGTCTATTGTCTCTCCCAACGGTATTGTGGGCCGGGCTGAAGCCAGAGAATACGGGTTGGGTCGTCTCGACCGAGAGGGTGGCTGTAGAATCGTCGCCGGACAGTGTGACCACGTCGTGCGGGTTGACCGGCAGAGTGGGCACACTGGCGCTGAAGTCGGGCATGATATCGTCGCCGTCAGCGTCCTGCGGCATTACGGTCATGATCTCAAGTACGAACTCGCCCGAGTTGGGGGTCGTCTCGGTCAATACCGCAGTTACTGGGTCTTGGTGGGCCTGGGACCGGACGGTCACTGCTGAACCGGTCTCATTCCTCTCCTCGGCCCAGTACACCAAGTAAGCCGAATCCCCACCTAGTCCTAGGGGGTCGGCCGAGGATGCGCCGGACACGTCTTCCATTTCGATTCTGTCACCTGAAACATCAGCCACGTCGATGGCTGTTTCATCATTATTGGTGCTAGACACTTTCACCACGAGGACGTCAGCGGTGTTTACAGTGCCAGTGGGAGATCCTGAGATACGATCCAAAGGGGTCGTTCCCAAATTCTTACCTACATCGCTGTCAACTATGGCGTGTTGGGCGTTGTAGCTTGAAACGCTACCCGTAGCCCTATAGGTGGCTTGGCCGGTGCCGATCATTTCGGCCATTGCGTATGAGGCGTAGTTATCGTCCCAGGGACGCAGGTCCGTCACGGAGTCGTTGATGCGATAGATGCTCGCATTTGACATGCCCGAAGCGAACGCCTTGTCCACGGTGATGGTGGTGACATCGTCGGTTGTCACGACCGACTCGACCTTCCGGACCGTGTTCATACCGATCAGGACATAGTCGTCCCCACTGATATCGGACACACTCGCATTGGAGATAGTATCCATGTGGGCATCGACATCGCCTCTGCCTTTCATGTCCGCGTCTATGCTAGGTATTAGAACGCGCTTGACTGGCGTGTCCAATCCATCGTCGGAAAGCATCAGCCCGATGCGTCCGCCCTGACGCGCCCACCCCTGATCGTCAGGCGTGGAGTCGGAGAGGGTCCCGTTGTCGTTGATATCGCCTGGATCTATGAATCCCACCTCGTCCGCGCCGAAGGCGGGTACGATGGCGAGCAGGGACAATAGGATAGCCCCTATTATCACTAGTGGTATAAACCGCGTCTTGTTTTTCACGTAACTACCCCTTAGGTCTCGGCGGCTACAGTTGGACATGGGCATGTCGTCGGTACAGGCGCTGATTTTCAGAAAGACGTGTAATGCCAATCGGCATTCAGCGATTCGAGAGGAGACCGTGCCAGAACATGCGCGGCCCAAGGGTCGACTCGCCAGATTACGCGGGTTCAACGCTATCACCCTTGAAACGTGGTACCCAATGCTGACGAGACAAGGGAACTGTTGATGGTATGAGGAGTCCGCCTCTTGTGCTGTTGTTCCTCGATCCGATGCAATCAGTCCCATCGGTACCGTCAGCTAGTCTACCATCACTGCGGTTGCTCACAGCACCCTGTCCGGGCTTCCTCTCGGTTCCGGCAGCAGCTCCAGGTAGATGAGCGTCGTCTGGATCGACGAGTACCCCATCCAGCGGCTCAGGTAGTTGATGTGGATGTTGTTCATCCACAGGTGACGAGCGAAGCTCTGCCGCAGCATGTGCGTGCCGATCTTCCGTCCGGGCATGATGGTTCCCTGCCCCTTGGCATGCAGTGCGACCCTCTTCACCCAGCGTCACTCGGCCGATTGGTGAATCTTGAAACAGGCGATTATTTACATAACGCAAATAGGGCGAACCTACTCCGAGATGGCGAAATCGGCTCTGTGTGTTGCACCACAGCCTGAGCTGCGACATTCACAACTCCCCCACCCCGTACGGCTATTTGACAGGTCTTTCCCAACTGGCTGCCAGCGCTGGCCAGCCTGACGGAATCCGACGTCATTTTCGACCCTCGGGCTGCGCCTCCGGATGTGCGCTGACACACGTGATCGGGCTCGAGGGCCACCCATCGGCCACTTCCTGGTCGGCGGGTACGGTGTTTCCCATTCGGACGTCACTTTACGGGAAGTTCAGGTTCCTGGCAGCCTGCTGCACGGCGTCAGTTCCGCCACTCTCATCATCATTCGGGCACCCGCATGATGCCCGGACGGCGCTCGCGCCATATGCAAGATCTCCTTTCAGAGATTGCCGCCAGGGCATGAGATCAGTCTAGCGAATCGTCTATTCGGGAGGCGACGGAGACGCGGTCCTCATCCAACATGGTTTCAACTGGCCGATAGCGAACTTTGAGCTTGGCTGCTTGGGCAAGCCAGGCACTGATCCCACGGTTTCGGCCCCTGCGTCAAAGTATCCTGTGACCTACAGTTAGGTGATGATCGAGATTCGCCAGACCGATGTCTACGCCCGCTGGTTCAGGAGGCTTCGGGACAGGCAGGCGAGGGTGCGAATAGACAACCGCATTCGACGTGTGTCCCTGGGCAACCCAGGGGACGTTAGACCGGTGGGTGAAGGGGTATCCGAGATTCGGATCGACAATGGACCGGGCTGCCGGGTGTACTTCGTCCAGCGAGGAGAGGCCCTGGTAGTCCTTCTTGCCGGTGGCGACAGGGACAGCCAGGAGCGGGACGCCCGAAGAGCACTGGAGTTGGCACGGGGATTGTAGGAGGCAGCAACCATGGGAAAGACGCAGACGATGCCGTGGGACCCGGCTGAGCACCTCAAGACCAAGGAGGACATGGCAGTCTACCTGAACGTTGCGCTGGAAGGTGGCGACCTGAGCG
>DAOUHG010000050.1:0-12603 GCA_034428835.1 Dehalococcoidia bacterium | reverse complement strand
TCCCGCTCAGCCTGCGCCTCGGCTTCTACCCGGGCGGCCTGCTGCTCCTCTGGCGTGGGCAGAAACTCTCCGGTCGATGGATCGCGGAACGTCAACTCTCCTTCACGCCAGCACAGGTCCAGGCCCAATACCTCACTGTGGCCCCAGATCAACCCGTCAGGTTCACGGGTTATCTCCACAGGCTCGTACTCGCCATCCACCAGAACGTCGCCAGCCAGCGCAGCGTCGTGGTACCTGCCGCCGGTGTGGTCGAAGCGCCAGTATTCACGCACACCATAGCCTGCGTACCCCTTACGCTTAGTCGTGTAGTCGTTACGACCAGTGCTGCGCGACGCTACCTCCAGTATGAAGTCCGGGGGTTTGCCAACCTCGCTTATCACGTAGCCATTACGGGCAACTATGAATCGAGGATTTACTCCAAAGGCCACAACGCAATCGGGAGCGAGTCTCTCGGCATCGTTGGTCGCTTCATGCCGGAGGTAACCCTCACCCGGTACCAGGTAGTGTTGACATTTTCCACTTTGCTGCCGAGAGGCAAGTCAGTCGCATGGATCACCCTCACCCCCGTATCAAGTACGGGGCAGGCTCTGAGGGAGAGGGTGTCAGAGGGGGTAGTTGCCGTACATGGGAGGAGCGCGGCCGTCGAAGTAGTAGGGGCTGCTGCGGTCGTCCTCGGGGTAGTAGATGGGTCCGTCGTGCAGTTTGCACCTGGGGTGTCCGCACTTTACCAGCCTGAATGACGTCGGGATATTGGGAGTGGGGGACCAGGTCTTGTGATCCTCGCGGGTGGGCGGTGGACCGGGGTCGGGAGGTGCTTCAGGCTCTGACTCGGCCTTGGCTTGAGCTTCTGCTCTGGCTTTGGCCTGCTGGGCCTGGCGTTCGGCCTCCTTTTTCGCCCTGCGCTCACGGTCTTCGTCGATCTGCTTTCGGCGTTCGAGCTGCGTGTCTATCATCGAATGGAACCCTGCGAGTTCCTCAGCGATGATGGCCTCGTATTCCTCAGGGTCCAGTGAGTTCTTCCACTCATAGAACCACTTCTCGGAGTTCTCCCATGCCTCGTTGAATGCTGAGAGATCAGGTACATGGGGAGGGTTGTCGGGGTCTGGCTCCTGTTCGGCGAGTTCTGCCTTGAGGCGCTCGTCGCGCTCGATGATCGGGGCCATCTCTTCCCAGAATGCCTCCCATCCCTCGTCGTCGTCTTCGTCTTCGGTCTGGTGCTGGGTGTCGGGATTCGAGGTGTGAGTGGGAGCTGGTTGGTCTTCGTGCTTTTCACCCTCACCCCAGCCCTCTCCCTCAGGGAGAGGGGGATTGTTGGAGAGTGCATGCGCAGCGGCTTCTTCTTCTCTGGCGTGTTTGCCGAAGCCTCGGCTTAGGAGCTCTCTGGCTGCGGCCATGCTGTGGTGGGGACCGAATGCTTTTAGCTCTCCCTCCATGACGTTGATCAGGAAGCGGACGACGGAGGCGCCGTCGTCGGTGGACTCTTTGATTTTCTTTGCGAGGGCGATGTCGAATGTCGACTCGGTGGGTGAACCGGAGTCGGACCTTGGTCCAGACGGCTCCGGCGGGTTGTCGATGATGAAGTCGATGGCGTCGTCGCGTTCCGCCACGGCGGACTTGCAGGAGCAGCCGTATTTTGTGAGGAGCCTGGCCGCGCCGAGTCTGTGGCACATCTTGAAGCCGTCGCGATCGTCCCCGTTTCGAGAACGGGGCAGGCTCCCGTATCGAGTATGGGGCAGGCTCCCGTTTCGAGAACGGGGCAGGTCCTGCATGACTGCTATGAGGAAGTCGATGACGGTGTCGCCGTTGTCGGTCTTGGCCTGGATTCTGTGGGAGAGGTTCATGGGCCTGCTGGCAGTCTGTGATTAGTATATATGTTCTGTTAGTGATAATAGCGGGTGTCGGCGGTTGCGTCAAGGGCAATTTCAAGGAGTGAGTGGAGAGGAGTTAGGAGTGAGAGCCTCCCGTCACCGCCCAGCATCAGGACTAATGCAATTTCTCGTCTGAACTGTGATTCGTTTGATTAAGGGATTTTTGTGATTGTTTCGGTTGGGTGGGAGTGGATTGACGGGCGGAGGCCAAGTGTGGATTGCCGAGCGGCGAGCCATTTCGTGGGTTCCCGCTCCCCGTTTTCACGGGGACATCTTCGCGGGAATCACCCATGCAGTTTAGAACTGCACAATGAACCATGAAAATGGCTTCACCCTCACCCCCGTATCAAGTACGGGGCAGGCTCTGAGGGAGAGGGGGTCTGTCGGCTGGTACTCATGCTTGTCTGTACGCTTTTACCTACCCCTGTCAGCCCATCAAGGGAGAGGGAAATCCTGCGCGCAGATGGTGTGTAAATGCCCCCCATATCGTAAATGTCAACACTGCCTAGAATGTCGTCGCGGTCAGCGAAGTACGCTCGCGGGCTGGAGCCAGCGTAGATGAGATGGTCAAATTGCTCCATATCCTTCTCCCTCGGCGGATCGGGCAGCGGTTCAAGATGAGAATAGTTAACGTTATGCGGCTGTTTGAGGGCGCTTCGGGTGGTCATTGTGGGACTCTCCATCGAGCTGTTGATGCCAAGCTCCCCGGCTGGCGCGCCATGTCGCCAACGTTAGTGCACCATTGGGGGAACCCAAAAATGAGGCATCCTGGCACTCGGTTTGACCGGACGCTGTCGCGATCTGTCAGTTTCCCAACCGTCTGCGTTCGCGGTTCTTGACTGACGCGATGACCTCGTCGACGCCCATGCGGCCGATGGGGCCGGAGGCGTACATGGAGCCGAAGACGATGCCGTGTCGGAGAACGAGGAACTCCATTGGCTGAAGGTAGCGTCCGTGGGCCTTGTCCTCGGTCCACCACGGCGCGAGGACCTTTACGCTCTCCTCGGTGACGCCGTAAGCGATGGGGATGGAGAGGCCCACTTCTTCCGCCATTTGAGCCGCAGTGTCACGGTCTTCAACTGTGGCTCCAATAACGGACACTCCCAGCTGCTCCAGCTCTTCGAGGTTCTTCTGGTAGGTGGCCAACTGCCGCCTGCAGTACGGTCACCACTCTCCCCGGTAGAACAGCAGCGCGAGGTAACGCCCGGAGATCTGGTCCGGGAGCGTGATCGTGGAGCCGTCTATCAGGTCCAGTTGGAATGTTGGAAGGCGGTCGCCTTGTGTCAGTTTCTCGGGCATGGCGTTTCTCCTGGTCGGGGTTCGGGTGTCACCTATGTGTAAAGGATACTGTATGGCCGGGTCGTCTGACAGATTGTGTGAAGGCAGGCTCTCATTCTCGGGGCGCGTGGCGTATGGGACGACCGTCGTGTAGTATCGGGGCGATCACTGAGCTTGAGAGGAGCGCAATGGCTGAGACAATGGGCGCCGAGCTGCAGAGGCAGCCGCGACTCAAGGACAAGGTCGCGATAGTCACCGGCGCGGGCTCACGTGGAGACATCATCGGCAACGGCCAGGCGGCGGCCATTCTGTTCGCTTACGAGGGGGCCGACGTGCTGCTGGTCGACAGCAGCGACGAGCATGTGGGCAGGACGCTCGAAGCGATCGAGTCACACGGCGGAAGCGCGTCGATCTTCATAGGAGACGTGACGTCGCCGGAGAGTTGCCAGGCGATGGTCGAGGCGGCTGTGCAGAGGTACGGCCGGCTCGACATCCTTCACAATAACGTCGGCATCGGTGGCTCGGGCTCGGTGGTCGAGGTCGAGCCTGACGATTGGGACCGGGTCATGGAGGTCAACGTAAAGTCGATGATGCTGATGAGCAAGTACGCCGTGCCCGTTATGGCATCGGGCGGCGGCGGAGCCATCGTCAACATATCGTCGATCTCGGCAATAAGGCCGCGCGGCCTGACATCGTACACTGTGTCGAAGGGCGGCGTGATAGCGCTGACGCAGGCGATGGCCGTGGACCACGCAAAGGACGGCATACGGGTCAACTGCATTCTGCCGGGGCCGGTGTACTCGTCGATGGTCGCCCCGAACATGTCGGCAGAGCGTCGCGATACACGGCGCGCATCATCGCCGCTGGGGACCGAGGGCAGCCCGTGGGACATTGGCTGGGCGGCTGTCTATCTCGCCAGCAACGAGGCCAAGTGGGTGACGGGCTTGATTATGCCTGTCGATGGCGGCGTCACGTTGATGAGTCCAAACAGATAACAACTGAGAAAATTGCACTAGTGCAATTTTCGAGGAGTGAGTGGAGAGGAGTGAGAAGTGAGAGCATCTCCGGACCGCCCGCTGAATACGCATCGGGGACTTACGCAATTTTCTTAACTCAAGGGAACCAACATGCGAACAATAGACATACACGCTCATATATCGCCAGCAGGCTTCATCGATGCAATGAACGCGGGCGAGGACTGGCACGGGATCACGTCCGAGGCTGTTCCCGCCCACCGGCACAATCCGCGGACGACCTGGACGCCCGAAGAGCGTCTGGCGGACATGGACTCGCTCGGTGTAGACGTGCAGGTGCTGTCTACGAACGCGGTGTTGTACAGCTACGACAAAGACCCCGAGGCGACCATAGCGATGGCGCGCGACTGCAACGACTACGTGTCGCAGCTTATTGTCGACCATCCCGACCGGTTTGCCGGTCTGGCCACGCTGCCGCTTCAGGACATCCCTGCCTCGATCGACGAGATCGAGAGGTGCGTCACACAGCTCGGGCTGAAGGGCGCGATGATCGGCGACCACGTGAACGGTCGGACATTCGACGATCCAGCGTTCTTGCCGTTCTGGAAGGCGTGTGAGGAGCTTGGCGCGATGATACTCATCCACCAGGGCGGGCCGACTATCGTCAGCCCGAGGTCCAGCAAGTACCATCTGCCGAACACGATAGGGAACCTCGCTGACAGGGCGGTGACGTATGCCGCGTTCGTGTACGGCGGTGTGATGGACGCCTGCCCCGACCTGAGGATCTGCCTGTCTCACGGCGGCGGCTACACCTGCTTCGGCATCGGCAGGATGGACCGCGGATGGCAGGTGCGTCCCGAGGCTCGGGGTAACATTTCCCAGCCTCCGAGCGCGTACCTGGACAGGTTCTACTATGACACGATCACCCACAGCGAGGAGGCCCTGAGGTACATCATCGACAGGGTGGGCGTGGACCGAGTCCTGTTCGGCACCGACTGGCCGTACGATATGTGCATCGACTGGCCTGTCTCCTGGATCATGGGCCTTGAGAGCCTGAGCGGTGATGAGAAGGAGATGATCCTCTGGCGAAACCTGGAGGGGCTGCTGGGAATTTAGAATTTGGAATGTTGAATTGTGAAGTGAGAGTTGGCTGGCTAGATTATCTTGAATCGCGGATTTCGGCTGGCTGCTTGGAGGGATGACATGGTGAAGTTAGGCGGCTCGGCGACGCAATCGCACTTCGACGTGTTTCAGGGCCTTGAGACCATCTTCCGACGTCGGGGGATAGAGCTAGACTGGGTTCTGTACTCGGACTACGACGCGATGGTGGACGCCTTTGTAAACGGAGACATCGACCTGGCATGGAACGGTCCGCTGGGCTACGTCAAGATCAGGCGGCTGCTGGACGAGCCGTGCCGGGTAATCGCGATGCGCGACGTCGACGTCGGCTTCGTCACCCACTTCATCGCCGGAGGGGACTCGGACATCGTGACCGTGGAGGACCTGATCGGCAAGCGGTTCGCGTTTGGCCGACGCGGGTCCGAGCAGGCCGGTCTGGTGCCGTATCACATGCTGAAGCAGGCGGGGCTGAATCCGCAGAAGGACCTGGCGGCGATCAGCTTCTTCGAGGAGCGCGAATCGCAGACCGCATCGGACGAGCGGGACGTGGTGGAGCGTGTGCATTCGGGCGAGTTCGACGCCGGGGCTGTCAGCCGAAGTACCCTGGAGTCGATGGCCGAGGATGGCAGCGTGGCCGTCCAGCAGGTCCGGGCATTCTGGGCGAGTCCGCCGTACAGCCACTGCTGCTTCACCGCGCAGAACGGCATTGATCCAGAGCTGGCCGGTCAGATCGAGGCCGCGTTTCTGTCCATCACCGGGCGTGACGAAGTGGAAGAGGCGGTGCTGAGAGGTGAGGCGTGCGACAGCTTCGTTCCCGGTATTCAGCACGGGTGGGACCTGATCGAGGATGCTGCTGTCGACGAGGGATTGGTGTAGCCGGAGTCAACCCGCCGAACCTTTCGATTGTTGCGGTCGGAGAGAGTCAGCCGCTATTCGTCATTCCCGCGAAAGCGGGAACCCACGAAGTGGCTCGCCGCTCGGCAATCCATCGGCCAGCGCTCCTCCGAATCTGGATAACCGAAAGGCCCTGACCTGTCGAGCGTATCGTGATTGGACTACGGCGCCACCCGGTAGGCTATGCAGTTCACGATCTCAATGCTCAACGGAGGCTGTGCGAGGCCGGTCGTACCTATGACCGCCCGGCAGGGCGAGCTGGAGATGAACTCGCTGTAGATCTCGTTGAGCAGGGGCCAGTTGTCCATGTCCGTCAGAAAGATGACCAGTGTGACGACGCGACTGTAGTCCGTGCCCGCCGCTTCGAGCGAGGTCTGCACATGGCGAAAGGCGGCGCGGTACTGCTCTACGTCGGACTCTCCCGCGAGTGCACCGTCGAAGCCTGACGCGGTCGTTCCTCTGACGTGCACTTTGATTGCCTTCACCTTCAGCATCCGGGTCAGGTCTTCGTCGAAGTAGTCGCCGTACAGTCCTGTACGGTAGGAGTCGAGGTCCGTCGTCTGATGCCGACCGTCTGCGATGATGAGGTCGAGCAGCGCGTCTCTCTCTTCAAACGTCAGGGTCAGGGCTTCGTCTATGCTCATGGCGTCCAGATCGGCGAGGGTGTAGCTCATTGCACGTCTCCTGATAGTCTTGGCCCGATTGTCATCCATCGCGGTCATGCCCGCAACTTAAGTGAAACACAGGAAGCTGTAGCAGTTCTGTAGGAAGACGCAGTAGCAAACATCATCGTCATTCCCGCGAAAGCGGGAATCCAGGGGTGGTGGGATGCTTCGCGTATAGACACCTACAGAATTGCTACTGATTCGAAAGAGACAGAAAGGAACACATCATGAAAGTAGGCGTCAACCTCATCAACTTCGGACCCGGGGCCAACCCCGAGTCCCTGAGTCGGACAGTCAAGCTGGTCGAGGCGATGGGCTATCACCTGATCATGAGCTCGGACCACATCGCGATCACCCCGGACGTGAGCTCCAGGTATCCAGCCCCGTTCTACGAGCCGCTGACGACGCTCGGCTGGCTCGCCGCGACCACGCAATCTATGGAGATCGGTACGACAGTCGTCATCCTGCCGTACCGGAGTCCGCTGGAGATCGCGAGGGCGGGCGCGAACGTCGATGCGCTGAGCGGTGGCAGGTTCATCCTGGGCGTGGGCGTCGGCTGGGCCGAGCAGGAGTTCGCGGCGCTCGGTGTCCCGTTCCGACAGCGCGGGGCCATCACTGACGACTATCTCGCAGCCATCAAGGCGCTGTGGACGCAGGACGTCGCCTCGTACGAGGGCCGGTATGTCTCATTCAGGGACGTCGATACCGCTCCGCGTCCGGTTCGTAAGCCGCATCCGCCGATCTGGGTCGGAGGGGCCAGCGACGCCGCTCTGCGCCGCACTGTGCGCTACGGAGACGGCTGGCATCCGATCAGGATACGGGTGTCGGATTTCAGGGAGACGGACATTCCTCGTCTGCAAGAGATGGCCGATCATGAGCAGATGCCGATGCCCGCGCTCTGTCCAAGAATACGCCTACGCATTACCGAGTCGCCCATGCCCGACGACCAGCGCATAGCGGGCGAGGGAAGCCTCGACCAGATCAGGACTGACCTGGAGGGCCTGCAGTCGCTGGGCTGCGAGTACGTGCTCCTGGACACGTTCTACGACGACGTCGAGGCCACGACGCGCCACGAGACCGCGTGGCGGATGCTCGCGACAGTCGCCGAGAGGGCGGTGGACCTGGGGAACGAGACGGTGCGGTGAGGGGGGTCCTCGACCCAATTTCAATCAGGCGCACCTTAACCTTGCAATTGGACGCATCTGAAATATGCAATCGGGCGATGCGGACGACATCGCCTTCCATATAGCTGTAGCATTGCGCGATCAATCTACATAGTCTATTGTAGACTATGTAACTCTGTGGAGGAGGCGAATCGTGGTTGTGTCGGATCCCCGCCGTGTGTGGACGGTTGCTGAGGCAAAGGCGAAGCTGTCCGAAATCCTGCGTCTGGCAGAAACAGAAGGACCGCAGCGCATTGGCGCGAGAAAGCATTTCATCGTCGTGCCTGAGCACCTCTGGCTGGAACATGATCCGCCGCGCAAGCCGATGGGCCAGTGGCTGATCGAGAATATGCCGCGTGGGGCCAACCTCGAAATTCCTGACCGCGGCGCCGACTCCCATCGCGAGGTCCCCTTCGCAGATTGGGATGACTGGGGCGACATATGAGCGGATTTCTTCTGGACACCAACGTCGTGTCGGAAATGACCAAGAGTCGTCCTAGTCCTCTGGTCATCGCCTTTCTGGCCCGAACAGCCGATTTGTGGCTGGCGTCTTTGGTGGTACATGAGTTGGAGTTCGGCCTGCGGCTCGCCCCGCCGGGACGTCGTCGGGACCGGCTGCGAGCGGACCTGTCACGGTTCCTCACGGACTACGAGGACCGCATTCTTCCGATCGATCGGGCCGGCGCAGTGTGGGCCGCGCGATTTCGGGCGCACGCGGTCCGCTCCGGCCGTCCCCCCGATATCATCGACATACTCATCGCAGGAACAGCCAGGGCCCACAGCCTGGCGGTCGCCACCCGGAATGTCCGGGACTTCGAGGGACTGGGAGTCGAGGTCGTCAACCCCTGGGAGCCTGGATGACCGCCGCTACGCGCATCTAACGACTGGATTGACACAGGCTCTCGACTGCGCGGTGTCTTGAAGACAGGCAGTGCAATTTCTATTATCTAGCCAGATAATCTGGCCGGAGTTGACTATGGTTGAATGGTCGTTGCAGGATGCCAAGAATCGCTTCGGCGCGGTGTTGAATGCCGCCCTGGCAGGGGAACCCCAAACCGTCACCCGTAGAGGCGTCCCCGCAGTCGTGGTGCTGGCCGTTGAGGACTACCAGCGACTCTGCCAAGCTGAAAAGGCTGGCGCGCCTACCTTCATCGAGCACTTCCTGTCCATCCCCAAGGACGGGCCGGAGGACCTGTTCGATCGTCTCCCACTGAAGCTTCGCGACGTGGAGTGGTGATGTATCTGCCCGTGGGCGTTTAGGTCTGTGTGTTCGGCCATCCAGGGCGATCGGATTTGGAGCCTGCTACGGTTCTGATTGCGGGAGAGTAACCCGATAATGCCCTGTAGCCGTCGTTCCGGCGAAGGCCGGAACCCAGAATAGGGCGGATTCAACACATCGAACTCTAAGTGCGATTGCCTTGTCATGGAAGCCCAAGCCGTTGACAGTCCACAACACGGTTCATATCCCTTCATTTATGGCTACCTGAGGAGAAGTTCCACATTGACCACCGCCCGAACACGCAGCAAGACCTCCCAGCCTTCCAACGGCGCAACCACCGGATACGAAAGCGAACTGTGGCGCATGGCCGACGCCGAGTACAAGCACATCGTCCTTGGCCTGATATTCCTCAAGTACATATCCGACGCCTTCGAGGAAGCTCACGCCAAGCTCGTGCTGGAGATCGACGAGGGCGCTAACCCGGAGTCGCCGGACGAGTATCGCGCCCAGAACATCTTCTGGGTGCCCGCCGGCGCGCGCTGGTCGCAGATCATGGCGAACGCCAGACAGTCCGACATCGGACGCCTCATCGACGACGCCATGACCGCCATCGAGAGCGACAACCCCGCTCTGAAGGACGTGCTGCCGAAGAACTACGGGAATCTCGCACTGGACAGAGACCGGCTCGGTCAGCTCATAGACCTCATCGCAACATTCAGGTGGGCGACGCCGAGGCGCGCTCAAGAGACATGCTGGGCCGAGTGTACGAGTACTTCCTCTCACGGTTCGCCAGCGCCGAGGGCAAGAACAGCGGCGAATTCTACACCCCGCGCTGCGTCGTCAAGGTGCTGGTAGAGATGCTGGAGCCGTATCGAGGCCGCGTCTATGACCCCTGCTGCGGCTCGTCCGGCATGTTCGTCCAGTCCATTGAGTTCATAAATGCTCACGCGACGGGCAACGGTAATGGTGGTGGGGCTAGGTCGAACATATCGATCTACGGCCAGGAGTCCAACCACACGACGTGGCGACTCTCCATGATGAACCTCGCCATCCGAGGCATCACAGGACAGGTTGCATTCGGCGACACGTTCCACAACGACCAGCACCCCGACCTGAAGGCCGACTACATCCTGGCCAACCCGCCTTTCAACGTCTCCGACTGGGGCGGCGACCGCCTGCAGGACGACAGGTGGTGGAAGTACGGCGTTCCTCCCAAGGGGAACGCCAACTTCGCGTGGGTGCAGCACATGGTCCACCACCTGTCTCCCAGGGGCGTGGCCGGATTCGTGCTGGCTAACGGCTCCATGTCGTCCAACCAGTCGGGAGAGGGAGAAATCCGCAGGGCGCTGATCGAGGACGACCTTGTGGACTGCATAGTGGCGATGCCCGGGCAGTTGTTCTACTCGACCCAGATACCCGTCTGTCTGTGGTTCCTCGCGCGGGACCGCCGCAACCGCAGCGGTAAGACTCTGTTCATCGACGCCAGGGACATGGGCAGCATGGTGGACCGCACACACCGTGAGCTGACCGACGAAGACATCAAGCGCATCGCCTCCACATACCACGCTTGGCGCGACCAATCGTTGGTCTCCCCTCTCCCAGTGGGAGAGGGTCAGGGTGAGGGCTACGCCGATGTCCCCGGCTTCTGCAAGAGCGCGACCCTAGAGGAGACTGAGAAGCACGGCCATGTGCTGACCCCCGGCCGGTACGTGGGTGTCGCCCCGCAGGACGACGACGGCGAGCCATTCGAGGAGAAGATGATCCGGCTCGCGGCTCAATGGCGGGACCAGCAGGCTGAGGCTCGGCGGTTGGACGCCGCCATCGAACAGAATCTCGCGCGGCTTGGGTTTGGGACGGGGCAATCTGACCATGCCCAAGGTTAGAGAGGCAATTGAGTTGATAGCGAAGGACGGATGGCGATTGGTTCGGACAAGAGGGAGCCACCGGCAGTACAAGCATCCGGTAAAACCTGGCCGTGTGACCATTCCCGTCAAGCCGGGTGATGACCTGCCTCCTGGCACTTGGAACAGCATATTGAAACAGTCGGGACTAAAGGAGCAGGCTGAGCCATGAAGTACACCGTAGTCATTGAAAAGACGCCCAACAACTACGCGGCCTACGTACCGGACCTGCCCGGATGTGTGGCTACCGCCGGCACCCGTGAAGATTTGCTGGAAGAGATCCGAGAGGCCATCGAGTTCCACGTCGAGGGCATGCGTGAAGATGGCGAACCTATCCCAGAACCTCAGACCACCGCCGCGCTAGTGGAAGCCATGGTCACGGCAGCGGGGTGAGAAGTGGCAGCTGCCCACGCCGGAGGGGAAGAAGTGAGCGTATATGAGTTGATACGGCTGCTGGAGCAACATCCGCCCGACCTGCGCGTCGTCGTGAACGGCTATGAAGATGGCTACGACGACCTGACACCGGAGCAGCTATCGTTGGTCAAGATAGCCTTGAACACGGGGAATCACCCTTGGGAGGGGCAACATGGGGAGCCGAACGGCCTGACGAGAAGCGCACCCAAAGACGCCGAGGTGGTCGAAGCGCTGGTCCTGCGCCGGGTATCGAATTGAGAGGGAACGGCGTGAATGGTTGAAGGGGACTACGTGGTGTTGCAGAAGGGCGCCAAGCAAGCGCCGCTGGGCCAGTGGCGTGAAGTGACTCTCGGTGATGTATCTATCAAGATTGGCAGCGGTGCTACACCTCGCGGGGGTAGGGATGTCTACTTACAAGATGGCCCATATACGTTGATCCGAAGCCAGAACATATACAACGATGGTTTCCACCGTGATGGCTTGGCATTAATCGGCCAACAACACGCCGATGAATTGCGGAATGTAGAAGTGCTAGAAGACGACGTGCTTCTCAACATCACGGGCGACTCAGTTGCCAGGGTATGTCAGGTTACACCGGACGTGCTGCCCGCGCGCGTCAATCAGCATGTGGCAATCATCCGACCTGACTCGGCCAATCTCGATGCAGGCTATCTGCGCTACTACCTTGTGTCTCCAGAAATGCAAACCTTGCTCCTGTCATGGGCGGGTTCAGGTGGCACTCGAAACGCCCTCACGAAAGGCATGATCGAATCCCTTGAAATCTCCCTCCCACCCCTGGACGAACAGCGTGCCATAGCCCACATCCTCGGCACACTCGACGACAAGATCGAACTCAACCGGCGGATGAACCGGACGCTTGAGGAGATGGCCCGCGCCATCTTCAAGGACTGGTTCATCGACTTTGGCCCGACCCGCGCCAAGATGGAGGGTCGGGAGCCGTATCTTCCCGATGAGGTCTGGGACCTGTTCCCCGATAGTCTTGTGGATTCCGATCTGGGGGAGATACCGGAGGGGTGGGAAGTAAAGGCATTAGAACAGTTCGTTGAACTAAATCCCGTCGAACCACTGAAACGGGGGACTGTTGCAC